>JABXJX010000158.1 GCA_013375375.1 Desulfobacterales bacterium
CTCTTCCGATCTCCCTTCACGCCGTAGGTTCCCGGGGTCTCGACGGAGTAATTGCCGGACACCCAGGTCCAGCTCGCCCCGTCGAACTTCCAGAGATCGTTGAGCCTGCCCACGTTACTAGCATTGTCCAACCCCAATCCCCCGAAGAGCCAGAAGTTGCCGGCCGCATCGGTCCAGGAGACGCTATTTGTCCTCGCGCCAGGCACGTTGGCGGCGTCCGCCACGCCCTTCACGCCGTTCGTTCCCGTCTGATTCCGTATGTTATTGCCTGACATCCACGTCCACACATTTCTCGGTCCCGCTGGAGGACCTGCGGGACTTGAAATCAGTACCACTATAAGAATAACACTCGTGATTACGATCCCCGAGATTCCAAGTGCTAAAATCCTCTTTTTTTTCGATACCACGCTCATCTCATCCCTAAAAATATATTGTAAGAATACATGGTAATTCTAATGCTTTTGAGTTATGATCGTTATACTATAAAAGCGTGACTGACCATGTCTAACTAGTAGTTGCCAAAACCCAACTCTGAACTAATCAATAGGCCAAGAATTGCCAGACCGGCAGCAATGCATCCCAACACCAATCCGACCACTGAGACTGCTTTCCCTGCCATTACCTTCATCACCTCCTTTTCTATGAATTAAAGATCTCGATAGCGTCTATCGATCTCAATCTCACCTATTAATCCGTCTTCCAATTGTCTTGCTAATTGGTCATAGTACTGGGCTTTTTCTGCATCCCGAAGCGGCTCCTCTTGGTAGAGCGATCGTATCTTTTGTACCAAGTCCGCAGCTCTCTTCGGTTCTCCTGCTTGCAACAATTTATTCGCCGAATCCTTTAGAATTTCGACTTTCGCCCCTAGTTCGATTTTTGCGCGCATTACTCGTTTTTTTAAGAAATTAAAGAATGCCCCATAATTTTTACTAGCGTGATAGCTCTCGGCGGCTCTTTTGTAGTAAATTATGGCATTAAAATCCTTCTGTATTTCATAGATTTGGGCGACTTCGCGAAAATCACGCCCTGCTTTAATATACCGGCTTTTCTCCAGATTTTTCTGGGCTAATTCCAGTTTTGTCTGGACAGTAGTTTTTTGAGGCTGAATTTTTTGAGGCTGAATTTTTTGAGGCTGAATATCTTTCTTTTTCGTGACAATCAAGGGTATCCCAATGCTTACTAGAATGAGACCGGGAAGGAGGAACAGGAAAAATCCGACCGACTCAATAACCCCCGTGTGAAAATCCCAAGTTGTTACACCTTCATAGATCCACAATATCCCCAATGCAAGGAGGGGGACCGCCGGCGCACACAAGCTCACTCCCACCAAGACTCTTGTCCTCATCATTCTCCCCGTAACCGTGAGGAAAATGCCGATGATGAGGAGTATTGCCCCCAACGTCCCTAAAAAAAGCATTTTAGGACTATGAAGTAGTAAGTAGTAGTCCCATCCGATTAAATCGAGTATCGTCCATAAAAATCCCAGAGAAATGAACGTGCTGCCAAAAACGATCAGTACTATACCCCATACTTTTTCCCTTGTCCGCATCACTCTTCACCTTCTTGTAAGTATCATCATGGATGCTGCTTTATAGATCCTTTTGAGGTATGATCATTCTACTATAAAAGCGTGATCGACCATACCCAGCTAGTAGATGGTTCAGGAAGGGAAATGCATGCAAAAACCGGAAACGAAAGGGAAACCCCCAGCGCCGCCCGCCGCACCCTTGGGCACGCAGGTCAAGGTCATCCTGATCGCTGCGCTCGTCATCGGGGGCGTGGGGTTCGCGTTCGGGGCGGTGAGCCTCGGGCTCTTCTTGGGCGGTCAGCCTAACTACTACGGCGGCGATACCTACAACTACAACAATTACACGACCTACAACACCTACTACAACACCACCTACATCTACAACAACGCGACCGGGCAGCGGAGCATCTACAACTGCTGCCTCTTCCAAGTCGATGCGCTCCCGGGCGAACAAAATTTCAACTTCATTGGCGATGTAGAGAACGAATCCTATTACTTCAACTTGAGTTTAAAATACAGGACCATTGTTGAATTCTTCCAGCTGAAGAGTCTGGCCCAGTCGGAAATAGATAATGTGCGTGGGGGTTATAATATCTCCATTGGCGGGATTTCTTCAAGCTATACGAGCTACCATATTCAACAGAATCTGAACCCTAACC
>JABXJX010000027.1 GCA_013375375.1 Desulfobacterales bacterium
GATATACTCAGCTTTGATGCCTACGGTTTCTTTGACCGGCTGGCCCTGTACGAGGAATCTCTCAAGACCTTTTTCAATCAAGGCCGGATCCTGGCCTGGGGCATTGTTCCCACCTCGGACAGTAATGAGATTGAAAAGGAAAGTGCCTCAAGCCTTACGGCAAAATGGGAAGCTCACGCAGATCGCTTAGAGTCTATGGGCATAGAACGCACAAAGATCCTAACACAGTCTCTGATTACGCCAAGCTGCGGCACCGGCTCCCTGACACCGGATAAAGCAATCAAGGTGCTTGAAATGACCAGAGGGGTCTCACAGACCCTGCGCCACCAAACTTAATTATGAAAACACGCATCCTTTTTCTGTTTGTAACCTTTTTATTTCTTACCTGTGACTTTGCCGGCAATGTATATGCTTCACCGTTCAAGGGGCCGTGGGAAAAGCAGAGTACTAAAAAGACTTCCAACAAACAAATAAACACCAATTTTAACCCGCTTCGTTCCCTGGTTGAATTCTACAGGAACTACATGTCACCGATCTGCAGCAAAAGATGTCCCATGTATCCCTCCTGTTCGCAATACAGCCTGCTTTGTTTTGAAAAACACGGACTTTTCATAGGATGGGTGATGACTTGCGACCGGCTGCTCCACGAGCCGGATGAAATGCGCAAGGCCCCCGTAGTTTACATAAACGGAGAAGAAAGATCTTATGATCCCCCGGAGAACAATGACTTCTGGTGGCACAGTGAACACTAAGACAGCACGGCTTGCCGCCGCTGTAATCATCACCATTTGTCTCTTGCCTCTCTATTCGTACGCCGGTCAGGGAGTTCTCCTCGATTCCGGCCGTCAATTCCGATTTGCCGAACATTATTTTCAAAAGGGCGAGTATTACAGGGCGATCGGAGAGTACGAGCGGCTCATATATTTTTTCCCAAAGGCTAAAGAAGTTGAACTTGCTAAGTACAGGATCGGGCTGGCCTATCTTAAAGGTGAGCGATATCAGGAAGCGATTCAGGCGTTTAAACTCCTGACAGATGAATATCAGAACTCAGCGTATGCCATTAAATCTTATTTTGGGATAAGCGAGGCATATGTTTGTCTCAAGCACTATGATGAAGCCCTCATCAATCTTGATAATTTAATGACCATTGCACCTGATCAAGAGAGCAAGGATGAAGCCAATTATCAGTGTGGCTGGGTTTATCTGGAAAAGGGATCGTGGGAAAATGCCGAAATCTGTTTTGATAAGATCTCTTCTCAAAATCGAGAAAAATACAGGCTCAAGCAACTCTCAGAGGAACTTGAAAAGAAAAAACTCCTCAAGCGTAAAGATCCTGCCGCGGCAGGACTGCTCGCTGTTGTGCCGGGCGCGGGCCACGTGTATTGTGAAAGATACAAGGACGCATTAGTCTCCTTTCTGGCAAACGGGGCATTGATCTTTGCCGCTTGCGAGGCATTTGATCACGACCAGAATGTCCTTGGCGGCATCATCACCTTTGTCGAGGTCGGTCTCTATTCCGGCAACATCTACAGTGCGGTCAGCAGCGCCCATAAGTACAACCGGGACGAGAAAAACCGGTTTTTGAGGTATCTAAAAGAACACGCAAGGATGAACATCTCTCTGGAAGGCCCCCGGCACGACCAAGCGGTTTTACTTTCATGCCAAGTCTTGTTTTAATACATCTCACTATCTGAATTTATAGAAGGGTCTATGGAGGCAGGTATGAAACGACATGTTTTTGTTGTGGTGGTCTTTACGCTGACGTTTCTGTTTAGCGGGTTGCAAACCGCGTCTCCCCGGACAACGGATCCCAGGGGGAATGCCGCATCCGACGAGGCGCTTCCAAAGGAGATGGAAGGTCTGGATGTCAAAGACTACTATATCGCTTCTAAGGCTAAACCAATTGGTCTCATCCAGACCGTAACCGGTCACATGGTGGTGCTTCATCGGGATACCAACCGGGCCTACTTTGCGGCCCAAGGTGATGCGATCTTCCAACAGGATGCCTTGTTTACATTAGAGGAGTCCCGCTGCCGGATCAAGTTTGTTACAGAAGACGTGATCACCATGGGTGAGGATACCCGAATAGATGTTGATGAGATTATCGATGACCACGAATTG
Source organism: Desulfobacterales bacterium (assembly GCA_013375375.1). GTDB lineage: Bacteria > Desulfobacterota > Desulfobacteria > Desulfobacterales. Next base: position 2,122 of record JABXJX010000027.1, read on the forward strand.
CAGAAGAAAAAGTCGACCATAAGCATGCTCCGGGGCAAGGGCATGTTCTATGTGGTGCCCTTGTTCAGGTACAAGGACATATCCACATCAGTCAAGACCCCCACTGCCGTGTGCGGTGTTCGGGGAACCAAGTTCGGTGTAGAGGTCAGGGAGTCAGGTGGAAAACTTGCTCAAGTTGGACCTGTATACATAGCCGATGCATCGGATACCGGTTTTTCGTACCTGGCACAGGAGACTCCCGCTGACACAGAAACCGTGGTCCATTGTTTTGAGGGCGAGGTGGAAGCCTTCTCTCCGATAGACAACACCACGCAAACAGTGGGTGAAGGCGAGACTCTGGATCTAACCACTGTGGGAGCAGGTGTAATTGAGCCCACGGATCCTGCCGCAGCTCAGGAGTTTATGGAGGAAACAGAGGCACCGGCCCCTGAAGAGGAAGAAGAAGCCGCTGAAGAGGGTGCAGAGGCACCGGCTGCTGAGAAGGAAGCGGCAGAGGAAGAAGAGGAAGCTGCCGAGGAAGAAGCCGCCGAAGGAGAGGAGCCAGCTGATGAGGGAGAGACCCTGGTTACCACTGACACGGGTGATACTACTGCAGCAGGTAGTACTGATACGGGTAATACGGATGTTACCCAGACACAAACCACGACGACTGCTGAGGAGAATTGGGCAGGCATGACGGCTGGTGAAGGGGGGTATATTGCCACAATAATAACCAAACTTGATGGCACGGCCCACAATGATAATACTCTACCAGTGATCAGGGATCCTATATATATTTCGCATACCCGTAATCTGTTTTCAGGAGGACTCGAAACACATATTGGCTATGCAGTCGACCACAAAAGCGAAGAAGACTTTAAAATGGAAGTACAGGAAATCGATAGCAACATGGACATGGAGGTCACCTATTTCCGCTGGGGTCACCCCGCCGATATAGTCCTTGGTACGCCTCACTACTTTGAATGGCATCAGGGAGGTGGCTATATAGATGCAAATGGCCACGAATATCTCAGGTGGGGATGGTGGGAGGATACGGAAACTACCGACACAGGGCAAATTGGATATGATGAGTTGGCAAGCTCACCTGATGATTATTTTTTCGCCTCCGCAGCCACGATATGGGAAATTGAGGGAGATTTGACCCACTCGGATGCCATTTATTATCTCCAGCAGCAGAACTTCAGTGCTACCTATATTGGTGAGGCAAAAGGGGTGTATGCCCAAAGTGACATAGCGAATGTTTCTGTATTAACCGGACCTTTTTCCTGTCATATTAATTTTGGGAGTCTTCAGGTCTCCAATCTTGAGATTGATGTGTCCGGTGGTGGAAAAAACATTCATCTTTTCGGCGGCAGTGGTTCTTTAAACACTGACGGAACCTTTAATATCTCAGGGAGCGGCTTCGATTCGGGTTCAACAATCGGTGGCAGCAATATCGCTACAGGAGATACCAGCGCAAAAGGCTCATGCTTTGGCGCCAAGGCCCAGGGGGTTGGTGGTATCTGGTCTGCACATGACGGTGGAGATCAATGGGCCACTGGTGAATTTCATGGGAAGAGATAAAGGTCTAAGGCTAACTTGGTCAAGCAGGATAACCTTGACGGCTGCGTAAAAATTTCACCCGGATGTTGTGCCAACACACAATTGCATAACATCATTATATTATTGACACATTGATCTCTGTTGTGATAAAAAGATATAATATTATTGAGACCTTATCCGGAAATATTGATTCGGTATTCTGATGACCGGTTCTGGCTCTGAATGCTGGATTAAGTTCATCTGCCAAGGGAAGATCATTATGACTAATAGGTTGCAGTTCTCTTGTGGGGCTGTTCTGCTTATCTTGATTACTTTTCTACTTATCCCCTGCACACGTGTTGATGCCCAGAGTCCTACGGGACTTATGGCACAAGCAGAGATTCAGCCGACCGGCGATATTGAATCGAGCGAGGCGAACAAAGAGGCCATTAAAAAGCTTCGCCGTATGAGTCCGGAGGAGATCGAAGCGCTGGATCAAAAGATCGCTGAGGCCCTTGTCCTCTACTACGACAGGAAATTTGCCCGTGCCCTGCCCATTTTCAAGGAGATAGCGGATAAGGTGGAGACCATGGACATTATGTTTTGGCTCGGCACAAGCGCCATGCAAGCCGGCGAAACCCGATTGGCCATCCAGAAGTTCAAAAAGATGCTCTCCATCGATCCAAAGCTCCACAGGGTAAGGCTGGAACTGGCAACTACCTATTTTACCATGGGCCGCTACGACGACGCACGGCAAGAACTCGAAATCGTGCAGGCCGCTTCCCCCCCTCCGGGGGTGCGGAAGAACATAGCAAAGCTGCTTGCCGCCATCAAAGAAAGGACCAGAAAAGTTTCCTGGAACCTGCGGCTGTCGCAAGGGGTTGTATGGGATGACAATATCAGCGCCGGCCCTGATCAGAAGGAACTCGGAGTCCTGGGGGGAACCCTTACCCTTAGCGATGAATCCGCCAAATTAAGAGATGAAGGCACGGTCACCAATGTCGCGGGCAACGTGCTCTATGATATGTACGAAAAGAACGGCCTGATGTGGAATACCGCTGTCTCTTTTTACAACTTGGCCTATTTTGACTACAGCCAATTCAACTATATGGCAACGGATGTCACAACCGGTCCCTGGTGGGCGGGCCGCCGGGACATTCTGAAGATTCCTTTTGGATATACGGAAAAGGAATACGGCAGCGACCGGCTCTCCCGTACCTCCCACGTGGATCCAAGCTATGAATACCATTTCAACCAATACTTCAGCCTCAAGGGGCTCTATTCCTACAAGGATGAAAACTACTATGTCAACGAAAACTCCTCCCTGAACAACAACAATCAACGCTATGAGCTGACACCTAATATCTATCTTCTCAATCGCAGGCACATACTCTCGGCAACAGCCGGCTATGAGGATTGCAATGCCGATGCCAGAAGGTTCTCTTACGACGGCCCCTACTATGCCTTCTCCTATTTTGCCGGATTCCCAACCAGCACGGAGCTTTTACTTCAATACCGGTGGGCCAAGAAAGAATATGAAGGCAAGCCTCTGTTCTACGATAAGTATCGCGAGGACAAGCGTCACACTTTCACGGCTGTCTTGAGTCAGGGGTTTTTGAAATATTTCTTTGCCTCTTTTGCCGTTAACTACACGGACAATCGTTCAAATTGCCAACTTTATAATTTTGATCGAACGACCTACACCATCAGTGCGGGGTGCAGGTTCTAACGGGTCTTGTAAGGATGCTGTTGGCGGTTGCGTAGATAACCCCTATATTTAACACAGGATTGTAAGGATAAGAGTTTGTCTTTGCACCCCCTAAAGTATAAAAGCGCTGATGTCGATATATAGTCAAGGTGTGAGCCTTAGTTAAAACAGTTAAAACAGGCTTGTAGCAAATAAAAACCTGTTCTTTCAAATAGTTATAAATAATTATAAGTTGATCTCTGTTGTGGCAAAAGATAAAAGATCTAATATTATTAATATGTTATCATTAACCAGCTTTGCCCGCCTCTGAATGCGGGACTAAATTCATCTGATAGCTGAGGAGAGATTGTTATGCCTGTTAAGTTGCCATTCTCTTGTAGGGCTGTTCAACTTACTTTGATTACCTTTCTACTTATTCCCTTTACACATACTGATTGCTCAAAGCCCTACGGGATTTAGAGCGAAAGCAGAGATTCAGATCACCCGGCGTTGAATCGAGTGATGAAGTACGCCGTGAAAAGGAGGTAAATAACCATGAAACGATATAATTTTGTTGTGCTCCTGGCACTGGCGCTTCTGCTTACCGGGTTTCAACCGGCGTTTTCCCGGGCAGATACTGACAGGGGGAATGCCGTGCCCGGCGAGGCGCTTCCAGTTGAGCTAAAGGATCTGGATGTACAAGACTACTACATAGCTTATGAAGCTGAGCCTGTGGGTCTCATACAGACCGTAATCGGTCATGTGGTGGTCCTTCATGAGGACACCGACCAGGCCTATTTTGCGGCCAAAGGCGACGCGATCTTCCAGCAGGACGTCCTTTTCACATTGGGAGACTCCCGCTGCAGGGTCAAGTTCGTTACGGAAGACGTGATCACCATGGGCGAGGAGACTAGAATAGGGATCGAGGAGCTTATCGACGACCAGGAAATGGAAGAGAAGAAGTCGACCATAAGCGTGCTCCGGGGCAAGGCCATGTTCTATGTGGTGCCCTTGTTCAGGTACAAGAACATCTCCACATCGGTCGAGACACCAACTGCCGTGTGCGGTGTCAGGGGAACCAAGTTCGGAGTGGAGGTAAGGAAGGCAGGCGAAAATTTCGCTCAAAGCAAGCGCACATACCTTGCCGATGCCTCGGATTCCGGTTTCGGCTACCTTGCACTTGCACAAACCGACTACAATGAGACAGAGACCATAGTCTATGGTTTTGATGGAGAGGTAGAGGTTTACTCTCCTGTAGATGAAACCACGCAAATGGTCGGTGAAGGCGAAAACTTAGAAATAACCAGTATTGGAGCCGGTGTTCTCCAGGACACCGATCCTGCCGTGGCAGAGCAGTTTATATCGAATACAGAGGCGCCCACACCTGAAACCGGCGAAAGCAGTCCAGGGGCGGCCGTAGAGGAACAACAGGGAGCGGCCGAGGAAGAAGCCCCGGCTACCACCGACACGGGCGGGACTGCAATAGCTACCACAACGGATACTGGTAATGCGGATGTTACCCAGAACCTGACAACGGCAGGTATAACCACCCTGCCGCGTAGCGGCTATATCTCCGCTTTGCTTACTGAACTTGATGGGGAAGTTTATTCGAACGATGTCTATGTAAGTAACTCTCTCCAGAATGATGTTAGCGGTGAGGTAACAGCGACCTCTATCAACTACCCTGACACCTGTTTTTTGAAGGGTACAGGGAGCGGCTATGAGGATGACTCAGTATACCTCAAACAGATCGTGGCCAATGACGGAACCGAAGACTCGGGAGATCTCGGGACCGACCGTCCAATTTATCACACAAACACCGAGATAGGCAGCAACGACTATATGGAATGGGGCTGGTGGACCATGGCCACGGCTGTTGAGATGGATAGTACGATTAAATACCTGATAGACAATAAGGGGTATTACATCTTTGGCGGCGTCACCCCCCCTACTGTCGTGGCAGGTATCAGCGGCACTTATAGCGGGGATGCCTATGGTACTTACTGGACCTCTTTGGGCGGTACAGACATGACCGGGACTTTTAGTTGCAATGTAAACGGTACCTCAATTAGTGATTTTGGGCTCTCCGTATCCGGCGGCGCATATTCAGCCTCTATCTCCAATGCCGACGCCTCCTTTAGCAACAGTTCATTTGATATATCCGGCGGCGACTGGCTGCTTAACGGCAACACTCCCTCCGGCCAGAGTTGTCATGGCTCTCTTTACGGGCCAAACGGTGAGTATATCGGAGGCGCCTGGGGAATGTTCTATGACCCTACCCCGGCTAGTGATGGTGATGAAACCGGTGCGGCCGGGATTTTCCAGGGAACCAAGCAGTAAAAACCATAACCCGTTTCTCTAAAACAGATCTCAAAAAGCCTCCTCGCTTTGGATGGCGGGGGGGCTTTTTCATTAGCATAATCATAAACTACAATATGTTGCGGCGCTTCTTTCCTTGACACACAAGTCTATTTCTTTCTATACTCAACCTGTTACAAAACCCAACAAACCCAACGCAGATTAGACTGATTACACAGATTCCGCAGATTAAATCAGCGTATTCCTTGTAATCAGCGTTAATAAACCCCAACAAACCGCTTGTGTTATGCTGGTTTATGAATACAAGGCATTTGACCCAGACACGAATCACGGACACGGACACGTCTCTATGTCCCTTGGCCTCACACCGGACACGGGGAACGGACACGGACACGACTTATTTTTGTTATGCCGGTTTATGAATATAAGGCCCTTGACAGGGCCGGCAAGAACATAAACGGCATCATTGATGCCGACAGCGCTGTGGCGGCCCGCCAGAGGCTGAGGGGATCGGAGATCTTCCCGGTCGAGGTGAAGGAGACGTCCTCGAAACCCAGGGGCCCGCATTCCGCCCCGGCCTCAATATCAACCCTTCTCAAACGTATCAGGCCGGGGGAGGTTGCTGTTGCAACACGCCAGCTCTCTATCTTATTGGGCGCTGGAATGCCTTTGGTTGCCTCTTTAGACGCGCTGATATCGCAAGTTACCAACCCGCTCTTTAAGAAGATCATGGCCCAGATCAAGGAATCCGTTAATGAAGGGAACAGCCTGGCCCACGCCCTATCCGACCATCCAAGGATATTCTCAAATATCTATGTCAACATGGTACGCGCAGGCGAGGCCTCCGGGTCTCTTGATGTGGTCTTGGATCGTCTGGCGGACTTGGGCGAACACCAGCAGGCCTTGCAAGGTCGTTTCAAGGCGGCTTTGGCCTATCCGGTCTTTATGTTCTTTATCGGAACCCTGGTCCTCTTCTTCTTGATCACTTTTATTGTCCCTAATATTACACAAATCTTTAAAGAGATGCATCACACCCTCCCCTTGCCTACAGTGGCGCTGATTGGTGCCAGTAATTTCCTGAAGTCCTTTTGGTGGCTTATCATACTGGCAATGATGTGCGGTGTTGTAGTAATAAGGCAGTTTAAAAAGACACCAAAGGGCCATTATCTGTGGGATGTAACTAAACTACGCATCCCGGTTCTCGGGTCTATCAACAAAAAAATGGCCATAGCCCGGTTTGGGAGAACGCTCGGCAGCCTGTTGCAGGCCGGTGTGCCGCTTATATCCGCCCTTCAAATTGTCCGAAACATTGTCAACAATGTTATAATCGCCGATGTAATCGACAAAGCCGTGGAGGAAATTCAAGAGGGCAAAAGCCTTGCCAATACCCTTACCCAAAGTCAATGGTTCCCTACAATTGCGGTTCAAATGATATCCGTAGGCGAGCAGAGCGGGGAACTCGAAACCATGCTTAACAAAATTGCAGACACCTATGAGAGAGACGTGGAATCTCAGATCATGGCGATGACCTCCATGCTTGAACCCGTCATGATCCTGATCATGGGCTTGATTGTGGGGTTTATCGTTATCTCTATATTGCTCCCAATATTTGAAATGAACCAGATGATAAGATAATGAACCTTAACCTGGGCAAGCCGGAACCAAAAAAGAAAAAATTTATCACGAAAGCACGAAAGTACGAAGACACGAAAGACTGAATGTTGTTTTATTTCGTGCTTTCAATCTTTCGTGTTTTCGTGATTATCTTTTAAATTTTATGCAGAAAAAACACGAATTCCATGATTAAGGGACTGAAGAATGGAGAATCGGAAATATCTAGCAATGAGGGGTGAAGAAATGTTACAAACCAAATCGGATGATCGTGGTTTTACTCTTATTGAGCTCATGGTCGTTATTGTGATCCTCGGCATTCTGGCTGGTCTCATTATTCCCAGAATCATGGGCAGACCGGAAGAGGCAAGGCGCATGAAGGCCAGGATTCAGATCGAGAGTATAGAGACCGCCCTGAAGCTCTACAAGCTTGACAACGGCTGTTATCCCACCACCGAGCAGGGCCTTGAAGCCCTGGTCGAACCTCCCACTGTAGATCGTCTGCCCAAGGCATGGCGCAAGGGTGGCTACCTGGAAAAAGGGAATATCCCAAAAGATCCATGGACAAATGAATATGTTTATCTTTCCCCCGGTATTCACGGAGATTATGACCTTTCCGCCTACGGCGCCGACGGAGAAGCCGGGGGGGAAGGTAATGATAAAGATATAAACAGTTGGGAGCTTGAATAAAATCCTTACGGATTAACTCCAGAAGATACAAACATAGGAGTTCAGGCGTAAGCCTTTTATACTATGAGCCGGGAGACAAAGGGATACACCTTCATCGAGTTGACCGTTGTTATCTTCTTGATCGGGCTGACACTTGTCTTAACTGTTCCAAGGTTTCGTTATGCGATATTGACCGATGATTTAAAAACCACTGTACGCCGAATGGTTGGGACTGTCAGGAGCCTGAGAAATGAGGCAGTCCGGGAACAAAAGGTCTATTCGCTTCGTTTTGACCTTGAATCGAATCGGTTCTGGATAGAATCGGCGAATATGACCGACGAAGAACGGACCGGGGCTTGCGAAAAGGCTTTTCAGCTTCCGGCAGGGGTTCGCATACTTGATGTTTGGCGCAGGGAGAAGGGCAAGGAGGTGGCAGGTGAGACTGCCATCCGCTTTACAAAAAAGGGGTATATCGAAGAATCAGTGATTCATCTTGGGACAGAGGACAACAGGCAGTTCACGTTGATCTTGAGCCCTTTTCTCGGAGCCGTTAAGACCTATGACAGGTATGTGGATATTGAAACCACTTTGTAAGTGCCTAAAATGCCTAAAGTGAACTAAAGTGCCTAAAGTTAAATAAGAAACAGACCAATCTCTACAAAAACACTACGAGTTGGTAACCTTAGTCCACTTTTTATTGACTATTGACCAATGATAAATGACAAATATTCCGGTTTTACGCTTCTGGAAGTAATGGTGGCCATGGCCATCATTGCTATTGCCCTGACGGCTGTGCTCGGGTCACAATCTCAAAGCCTGTCGCTGGCCGGTGAAGCAAAATTCAATACAACAGCGGTTTTTCTGGCACAGCATAAAATGGCTGAAATAGAGGCTGGTGATCCGCACGACCTTGTTTCCGATTCGAGTGATTTTGGAGAAGACTTTCCGAGCTATCGCTGCGATCTAAAAGTAAGTGATGTTCTATTTGAGGTACCGGAAAAGATCTCGGACCATCTCAAACAAATTGATTTGACTATCTCCTGGGAAGAACACGATCAGTACAAATACAGTCTCAGGCTGTACAGGTTTGTGCCGGAAACATAGATGAAAACGTGTCCGTGCCCGTGTTTCGTGTCCGTAAATCTCGTTACTCTCGGACACGGGAAACGGACACGGACACGGATACGAAAGTTTCAATTTGTGAGTCAAAAATCAGGCATCAGGCATCAGGCATCGGGCATCATAAACCCAAAGGGTTTTACTCTACTGGAGATCCTTATCGCCATGTTCATCTTTGCTATTGTTCTTTCAACGATCTATACTTCCTATACCGGGACCTTTCGTATCGTGGACGAGACGGAATATCAGGCCGACATTTACGGAATGGCCCGGATTACCATGGAAAGGATGCACGAAGATTTAGAATCTGTTTACATTCCACAGTATTCAGAATCCTCTGAATTTGACGAGGAGGGCGGCAAAGTCGTTGAATTTTTAGGCGAGGATAAGGAGATCAAAGACAGGGGTGCCGACTCCCTTCGCTTCATCTCTACAGCGCATCTTGTCTTTGGCGAAGAAGAGCAGGCTTTTGGAAAATCCGAGATAGGTTACTATGTCGGCGAGAATGACGAGGGAGAAGGCCTTGTGCTCTATCGCACAGACACCCCTGTGGTTGCGCAAACCCCTGGCGAAGGTACGGGCGGACAAGCGCTTTGTGAAAAATTGTTGTCAATTAATTTCACTTATTATGACGCCAACGGAGAGATATACGACAACTGGGATTCCGCAGCCAAGATGTTGAAAGAGAAGATACCGCAAATGGTTTCCATATTACTCGAGTTTGTAAACAGGTCGGATCCTGAAGCGCCATTCAAATTCATGACAAGAGTTGCTCTTCCAATGGGCCGAGAATAAGAATGAAAAGCTTTCTACGAAACAATCGCGGAGTCGCCCTTATCCTGACGATTTTGATCATTAGCCTGATCGTTGCGTTGACGCTCCAGTTCAATACCTTTACGCGGGCCGATTTGCATGCAGCCGCCAATCTCCGGGACGGCATCAGGCTCGGTTATGTTGCCAAGTCGGGATTCAATTATGCTCTTGCGGTTCTCATTGAGGATGCATCAGAAGGTAGCATCGATTCCCTCCATGAGGCATGGGCGGATTCAGAGGCCCTTTCCGAAAATTCGACCGCCCTGTTTGACGAGGGCCTGTTTCAGGTCAAGGTTTCAGACTATTCGGGAAGGATTCAGATCAACCGCCTGGTTGACCAGGATGGAAACTACGACGATTTTCAGAAAAATCGTTTGAGACTGTTTTTGAATTCCCCGGAATTCGGCCTCGATCCTGAAGAGGTAGACAATATCGTAGATGCCGTTAAGGACTGGATCGATGCGGACGATAACTCGACTAGGTTCGGCGCGGAAAACGCCTACTATCAAGCGCTGGAAAAACCTTACTCGTGCAAGAATGCCCCTATTGAATTCCTGGAGGAACTGCTTCTTGTCAGGGGCATCACAAAGGACCTCTTTTACGGCTCTGGAGGGAAACCCGGTATCTCGAATTACTTAAGCACTCATGGTGACGGCAAGATAAATATCAATACGGCAGGCCCCTTAGTACTGATGGCCCTTTCGGATGAGATTGACGAAGAGATGGCTGCTGATATGGCTGCATATCGCAAGGACAAAGAGAATGACCTGTCGGACCCAAAATGGTACACAAGGGTTCCTGGTATGAGCGATGTGACCATTGATAACATCACCACCTCAAGCACCTACTTTGAGATCACATCAAAAGGCTTCAAAGACGCCATGGCCAAACGGGTCACGGGAATGGTCAAAAGGAAAACAGGGGAACCAATCCAAATTTTGTCATGGAAGATTGAGTAGAAAATGCCGCAAAAGATTCTCGGTCTTGACATAAACTCGGATTCCGTTTCAGCAGTCCTGGTTACAGGAGGGTTGAGGGGATATCACATCGCGGCCTGCGGCCATGTTATTATCAAAGAGGCCGGGGGCATAGATGAGGCTTTGAAGGCCCTCGCTGAACAGGTGGGAACCGCGGCTGATATATGTATCAGCTCGATCCCGGGAGAGCAAGTATCGTACCGGAACCTCCGAATGCCTTTCAGAGACAAGAAAAAGATCAGGCAGACCCTTCTCTTTGAACTTGAGACAATGGTTCCTTTTCCTGTCGAAGATTTGCTTGTCGATTTCACTATGGTCGAGCGGTCGCGTCAAAGCGAAATCCTTGCCGCTTCCGTCAAGCGGGCATATATTTCTGAATATCTAACTCGCTTGCAATCCAACGGAATAGACCCAGCCATCCTTGATATCAGCGGTGTGTCAACGGCCTGCAGGCTGTTAAAACAAACGGAAACACCAGACAACGGGCTTCTGTTGGAAATTGGTCTCAAGAAAAACACGATGATCCTTTATCTCAAGAGACATATTGCCCTGGTTCGCAGCTTTCCCTTTAACGGCACCGCCCTTGCACAGCACGTGTTAAATGAAACAAGTAGCGGCCATGCGGCAGAGCAAATCGAATCATGTCTCAGGTCGTTTTGCACAGAGGTTCAAAACACACTCCATGCCTTTGGATATCAGACCGATAAAGAGGTGAGTCCCCAAAGGGTTTTTGTTACAGGTATCGGAGCCCTTTATCCAGATACGGAAAGCCTTGTAGGCCGATTTCTCGATCTTCCGGTTGAGCGGATCGACCTGGCCGTGGATCCAGGGATTCGCATAGGTAAAAATATTGCTCGAGCCTGGAATCCTGCACTAATGAATAGTGCACTTGCCCTGGCAGTTCGCGAATCCAAACTGGGATTCGGTTTCAACTTCAGGAGAGATGAATTCGAGATAAAAAAACAGTATTTCGGACACAAGAAGGAGATTCGAAAGGCAGCGGCTTTATTAATACTCATTCTATCTCTTCTTGCACTTAACCTGGGTGTGGATTACTATTTTCTGAAGCGACAGTACAATAAACTGGACCAACAAATTACAGAGATCTTCAGACAAACGTTTCCTGATGTAAAACGGATTGTGGACCCGGTCCAGCAGATGAAGGTTAGAATAAATGAAATAAAGAAATCATCCTTGATGGTTCCCGGAATTGGTGCGAGCGGGATGGTTGCTGACCTGTTAAAAGATATCTCGCTGCGAATCCCTGAATCCGTGGATATACAAATAACCCGCATGGTGGTTGACACGGACACGGTTCTGATCAGGGGTGAAACCGATACATTCAATACCGTAGATACCATCAAGAAAGGACTCGAGCCCTCGACTTATTTTAATACGGTGGCCATAAGCTCTGCCAAGCTTGATCGATCCGGCAAGCGGGTTCGATTTGAGCTGAAACTGGAAAGGGCCAAGTAGCACAAAACATGAAACTTGCAAAACGTGAAAAATATCTTGTAGCGGCTGCGGCCTGCTGTATAGCTGTTTTCTTTTTGTTGCAGTTTTTCGTATTTCCCTTCTTTGAAAAAAGAAAGCGTATTCAAAGGGGTCTTAAGACAAAGGAACAGGGCTTAAAAGAAATTGTAAGGCTTGGTTCTGAATTCCGCGTCTACCAGAAAGGCCCTCAAAGCGTTCAGCAAAGTCTTGCCGGGCGAAAGCCGGGATTTACACTCTTTTCCTTTCTTGAAGAGGCAGGCCGCAAGGTTGGGGTCAAGGCCCATATCAAGTATATGAAACCCTCAATTTCATCGGGCATGGGGCCTTACAAAGAGTCGATGGTTGAGATGAAAATGGAGGCAGTAACCCTGGAACAGTTGGTCGGATATCTTTATCGTGTTGAATCACAGGATGATTTGGTAAAGATCAAACGCATTTCGATCAGCGAAAACAAAAAGGAAAGAGGCTATTTGGATGCCGTCATGCAGGTTATAACCTTTCAGTAGACAAGTTCGTGTCCGTGTCCGCAGGGGATGAATGAAGTTGGTTCACGGACCCGGATAACGAACACGGACACGGGAAACGGACACGGACACGACTAATTATCATGAAACGCTTTATATCAAAAAATAAAAAACGGTTCGGATACCTTCTCTTTGCCCTGGTGTTGACGGCGGCGCTTTTGTACTATCGTTTTCCCTCGGATGTACTGCGAGACCACCTCCAGGCAGCTGCAGACAAGGCAGCCCCCTCTTTGCTTCTTTCGGTTGACCGCATAGAACCATCGATCCCAATCGGTTTGAATTTTCTAAAGACCAAAATCGCCTTCAAAGATATACCTGATAGAGTCATTTTCACGGCGGATAGTTTTTTGCTAAGACCGCAGCTAATGGAATTGTTGCGAGGAAAATCCAAATATTCTTTTCACGGTATCGCGTATAAAGGTGATTTAAACGGTTGTGTCTATATCAAGAAAGACGGTACCAACGGTTTCATCGATACGGAAATTGAATTAAAGAATATTCATATCGGAGATTATACTTATCTTGCATACCTGATTGGCCGTCATATAGAAGGGACTCTTGGCGGAACTATTTCATACAAGGGTCGCCACGACTCACTGACGACCGGTTCAGGCAAGGCGAATTTGACATTATCACACGGCAGAATAAAACTTTTGCGGCCGCTTCTTACCTTTGACTCGATCGACTTTAACGAAATGGGAATCGAGATGGTCCTCAAAAAACAAAAGATAAAGATAGCACGCCTTAAATTTAAGGGGCGGCAGCTGCAGGGAACATTGTCCGGGACCATAACCTTGAAAGAAGAATTTACAAAAAGCATTCTTGATCTCAGGGGCACGGTTGAGCCGTTTGCGGCACTTTTCAAAAACGCCACCGGCATCCAGGATACCGTAAAAATTTTCAAAGAACGTCTTAACATGGGGACTCTTTCTTTTGTTATTCGCGGGACCCTGAAGGAGCCTAAAGTAAAATTTACGTAAAGCACCCGGCATCACAGAAAGGGCACAATGATGTCTTTTCTGTAGTGACTGTCGTGAGGGCGCCGTGTTTTTGTGATTTATCTGTGGGGGAAACCGCAGCTCCCGCTTGCGGGAGAATGCGGAGGGGGCAAGGAATGCCCCCGCAGATAAATCACTAAAAACACCAGCACGGGAGACTTGGAACGAAAGAAATGAGATCATTTGCCCAAACCAATGTTGAGTAGGAAAGGTTCTCCTTAGTAGTATGTCTAAGCCTTATCATATTGTTTTCAACCTTCTTGCATTGTCCATTCTCATCTACACCGGAGTGGATCTCTTCTACAAGATCGTCAATGCAAGACTACGACAAGTAGATACCAAAACCCTTGCTGTGCAACAGATGCCTGATGACAAAAATCGCCGGAAGCCGCCTTTGGATGATTACCGGTTGATAATCGACAGAAATGTCTTTGGCTCTGCGGAAAAGCCCTCAAAAGAAGTAAAGGCGGAAGAAATTGAAGCCCTTGAACCGACTTCTCTGAAAATAGCCCTTCTGGGAACAGTTACGGGCAACCCACAGAATATCGTTGCTGTTATCGAGGAGACCGACATAAAAAAACAGGGGCTGTACAAGGTAGGAGACAGCATTCAGGATGCCGTTATCAAAATGATCTTAAGGGGAAAAGTCGTCCTTAGAATCGAAAATAGAGATGAAATACTCACAATGGACGAGACACGCCGCCCGCCTCCCGAAAAGACGTATCAGGTATCAATCCCTGTTGGGAGAGTAACCACTGTAACAGTCAGCCGCTCAGATGTTAAAAAATCTCTTGAAAACATTAACGAGCTCTTGTCGCAAGTGCGCATACGACCTCATTTCAAAGACGGCAGACCGGACGGGTTAGCATTGAGCAGGATCAGGCGAGGCTCCATTTTTGCGAAATTGGGCTTGAAAAACGGAGATATCGTCCATGGAGTAAATAATAGAAACATACATAGTCCGGACGATATGATGAATTTCTATGCAAAATTGAAATCAGGTTCTCGTGTGTCATTACAGATAAACCGAAGAGGTCAGAGAAAAACTATAAATTACAAATTCAGGTAAACTAATGTATACTTTTTATTTTGGCTTTAAGGAAAATCCATTCAGTTTAACACCGGATCCAAACTACCTTTATCTTAGCTCTCACCATAAGGAGGCCTTTGATCACCTCCTTTATGGAATCAACGAGCGAAAAGGATTCATTGTTGTTACCGGCGGCATTGGTACCGGAAAAACAACTCTGTGCCGGGCGCTTCTCGGCACTCTTGATTCATCCACAAAAACTGCGTTGATATTAAACGCCTATATCTCCGATACGGAACTTTTGAAGACTATCAATCAGGAGTTCGGCATTCGAACGGACACGCCGGGCCAAAGCAAGAAGGACTATATTGACAGCCTGAACCAGTTTCTGCTTGAGACGTTCAGCCAGGGCGGCAATGCGGTCCTGTTGATCGATGAAGCCCAAAATCTTTCCCATACCGTCCTTGAGCAAATACGTATGCTATCGAATCTTGAGACCGAAAAGGAGAAACTGATTCAGATCGTTCTTGTAGGTCAATCAGAATTAAAAGAGGTCTTAACTTCACCCTCCCTGAGACAACTCAATGAGAGGATAATGGTTCGCTACGATCTGAAGCCTTTGGATAAGAAAGATGTCCGGGGCTATGTGGAACACAGATTGGTGGTAGCTGGCGGCAGAGGGAATCTGCAGTTTACAAAGGGCGCTTTTGAGGCGATTTACGCATACTCTCAAGGAAATCCGAGGCGGATCAACGGAGTCTGTGACCGCGCCCTCCTCATTGCATATTCCAGGGATGAATTCACCATATCCAGAAAAACCGTCCAGAAAGCGATTGACGACATCCGCAGTGATGTCCGGATCGAGCTGCGGCCAAGAAGGTCTCAGAAAATGGCCACCACATTATCCGTGCTTTTGCTGCTTCTGCTAATCATTGTAGCAGCCCTTGGCGGGTGGAATTTCAGAAAAGAGATTTCAGCGCTCATTTCAAGCTATGTAACCGCCACTCCCATCCAGACCACTCAAGGCATACCAAACGAGCGAAAAATTGCCGTGGTAGTAACCAAAAAGGTTCCGCATCCGCCTCCACAACCAAAGATGAAAGCAGCAAGCTTGTTTCTTGATGAGCAAGCCAGTCTTGCCGGACTCTTCGGGCTTTTCAATGCAAAGGAGGGTAAAAACAATCATGTTGCAAATGAGGTCCATTTGGGCCTGTTTTCCTTTCATGCGGAACCCGAATACTATATTATATTCAGAAAGCCGTTCCGGGTACGTATGGCTATTCCGGCCCATTCCCCGGATACCGGTCGATCCGGGGCGCTGCCGTCGCCTCGCTATTTGCTTATTTGCAAAGCAACAGACGACGGGGCAATAGCCATTGATGCCGACGGCAAAGAGCAAATAATAACCAGAGACTTTATCCTGAGTCATTGGGACCGGGAGGTCTCGTGGGTGTATCCATATGAGGACAAGGGGATTAATTTAATACAGGGGATGAAAGGCCCGGATATTGTCAAACTGCAAAAGGCATTAAATGAGATAGGTTATCCGGTTGAACCTACAGGCCTCTACGACAAACCAACATTTAATCAGGTCGTAAAATTTCAGGATAATTTTGAGTTAAAGACCGATGGGATTGTTGGTACCCGCACCAAGGGCTTATTGTATCAAATGTCAGAATAATCGTTATTCGTTATTTGTTAATCGTTATTCCGAAATCTAAAATCCGAAATCCGAGATGAGCCACATTCATAAAGCCCTAAACAAGGCCCAAAAAGAAAAGGATGCCCGTTACCGTGAATATCACGGAATTGCGTCCGCGGCCGGATCCAAACCAAGGCCCTTTTTCGGAAAAACACGGGGGTTGACTTTTTTTCTTCTGATCTTGCTTGCTTTTACGGCCTATTTGTTGTTAGTCTTTAAAGATACGTGGCCTCCCATGCGTGAACTTGCAACGCATGAGGCAACCCGGCAGCCGGAAAGGCCGGTAAATATTGTGGCCTTGTATGAAAGGGCCAGGCTTTTACACAAGAACGGCCGTTTGCATGAGGCCAAGCAACTCTATGAAGAAACCCTCGGCCTTGATCCTGATTACGTGGATGCATTAAACAACTTAGGAGTCATACATATTCACGATAAAAACTATTCAAAGGCCCGGAGCAACTTTGAAAAGGCGATTGAGCTCAAACCGGAGTATGTGGACTCTTATTACAATTTAGCCTGCCTTCATACTATTAAGGGGGAGGTATCGCAGGGCCTTGCCAGCCTGAAAAAGGCGGTTTCTCTGGACCGATCGGTCAGGGACTGGGCACAAAGGGACACAGATCTCAAAAATCTACGCGGAGTGCCGGGGTTTGAAGAGATGGTAAGGGTAAAGAATAACATTCAAACAAAAAATTAATACAATCACGAAAACACGAAAGTACGAAAGCACGAAAGCAACAACGATTAGGTCGGAAAAATGATGACTTCGTTTAAATTTCGTCCGACATTTGGACTTTCTCATTTGAGCTTATCTCGTTTCGTACTTTCGTGCTTTCGTACTTTCGTGTTTTCGTGATTAGTTTTTCAGAATTTAGAACAGGGTTAGCCATGAAAAATTATCAGCCCAAGATAGGATTATTTTTTTGTATCGTCATAGCGAGTATCGCTGTACTGATGCACGGCGCACCGGCTTGGGCCGCCCGTGTTGCCGGTGAGGAGGGCGTGACACCCGCGGCTCCCGCAACCGACCAGCCTGTTGTTGAAACACCGGCCAAGAAGCCCGCAGCGGTGAAGCCCCCCAAAAAAGTCCCTGCCCCAAAGAAGCCTGTCCGGGTTCAGCAAAAAGCTCTTTCCAAAAAGGAGGGTCCCAAGCGACAACAAGCCGAAGCAAAACAAGCGACTGATAAGCGGTATGTCACCATTGATTTTGACAACGTGGACATTGCACTTTTTATCAAGTTCATCAGCGAACTGACCGGCAAGAATTTTGTGGTCGACAAAGCGGTTAAGGGGAGGGTAACGATTATCTCCCCTACCAAGATTTCAGCAGAAGAAGCGTACAAGGTGTTTGAATCGGTCCTGGAGGTGTACGGATATACCACCGTGCCCGCAGGCCGCGTGACAAAGATTGTGCCGGCGGTCCAAGCCCGGTCCAAAAACATTGAGACACGCTTGCGCGAGGAGGCGATCGACCCCGAAGACAAGGTTATAACTCAACTGATTCCACTTGAATATGCCGATCCCGATGCCCTGAAAAAACTCTTTGCTCCATTGATATCAAAGAGCAGCGTGATTGTCTCATACCCCCCGACCGGCATATTGATCGTCACTGACGTGCTTTCCAATATCAAACGCCTGCTCCGCATTGTAAGGGCTATTGATGTGGTAGGCATAGGTCAAGAGATATCGGTTATACCAATCGAACATGCCACAGCAACAATTCTGGTAAAGTCATTGACATCCGTGTTTCAGGCCAAGGTGCGGAAAAAAGGTGCAACCATAAGTCCGGTAAAAATTGTCGCTGACGAGCGGACAAATTCCATGATCATAGCTGCCACTGAGCACGACACTATAAGGGTTAAACAGCTCATTGATTTGTTGGACAAGGAAATCCCACGGGGCGAAGGGGACATTCACGTCTATTATCTTCAAAATGCCAATGCCGAAGATCTGGCCAAGGTCCTGACGGCCCTCCCTTCCAAGCAGACAAAAGCGCCCAAAAAGGGAAAGTCCCCCGTCATTTCAAAAGATGTCCAGATAGTGGCCGACAAGGCGACCAATTCCCTCGTTATTACGGCGAAAAAAGATGACTTTCTCGTTCTCGAAGATGTTATCAAGAAACTCGATATCCCGCGACCAATGGTCTATATCGAGGCCCTGATCATGGAAGTGAATGTAGATAAAGATTTTAATCTTGGCGTGGAGTGGCGTGCCATGGAAGATATCGGGAGCCATGAGGGGAGGAAAGAAGCGGCTTTTATCGGCTCCGGCGGTATAGGAACAAAAGGCGCTTATGACATTATCCCCTCAACCGGTGTTGCTTTTCCTGCCGGATTTTCATTAGGTGTTTTAGGAGCAGACATTACAATCGGCGGAGTGTCATTTCCTACAATAGGTGCGGTCTTGCGGGCTTACAAAAAGGATTCGGACGTGCATATCATTTCAACGCCCCAGATCTTGACCACGGATAACCAAGAAGCGGAAATCAAGGTGGGAGAGAATGTCCCGTATATTACCAGGCAGGAAACATCAGAGGCCAACGTAGACTATACCACTTATGAATATAAGGATGTGGGCGTCACGCTCAAAATAACTCCTCAGATCAACCAGGAACGTTTTGTCAGGCTTAAGATCTTTCAGGAAATAATTAAAATGAAAAAGGGGGCCGAACAATACAAGCCTACTACGTTAAAGCGGACTGCAGAAACCACGGTTATTGTGAAGGATGAGAATACCGTTGTTATCGGTGGTATTATAGGGGAAAGCATTGAAAAAGGAACTTACAAGGTGCCCTGTCTTGGAGATGTCCCGCTAATAGGCTGGTTCTTTAAGTCCACTTACAAGGAACGGGAAAAAACCAACCTTTTCGTGTTTTTGACACCTCATATCATTGAAAGCCCAACAGAGGCCAAGAAAATATATGAGGAAAAGCAGGAGCAAATCGACAGCGTCAGGGAAGGTGTTATCAAGATGTATGAGAGGGGGGAATAATAACGTGTCCGTTACCCGTCTTCATCACACGGACACGGACACGTCTCTATCACACGGACACGGCTTATCACTCGGACACGTCCTTACTACACAGATCGGA
>JABXJX010000002.1 GCA_013375375.1 Desulfobacterales bacterium
TTTACGGCGAGGTTGTTTGCTTCAGCACCTGATGACGTGAATATGATTTCCTCTGCTTTGGCACCAATCAGTTTGGCTACCTTTGCCCTTTGTTCTTCTATGACCTGCTTGATCCTTGAACCCATATCATAAATCGTCGAGGGGTTACCAAAGTGCTCGTCAAAATAAGGAAGCATGGCTTCAATGACTTGTTTTCTTACAGGCGTTGCTGCGGCATGATCCATATATGCCATTTTCATGTTAGTCCTCCCTATTCATTCTTTCTTATATAGAGCTTATAACAATCTTCATTTTCCTCTATGCCAATAAATTCCTGCCCGTTTTTCTTACACCAGTTAGGAATATCCTCCAGGGCCCCGTCATAATCTGTCAACACCTCTAATACCTGGCTGGTTTTCAAACATTTGAGCTTATCGCCGGGTTCAAGAAGATGCAGAGGGCACATACGACACACAAGATCCAAGGTGTCATCTGATATCTGATTCTCAACAAATTTCATTGGTTGCTCCTTTCCTCAGTTCAGGGGTTAATGGGGCTAAGATTGTATACTATACTATTCTATACTAATTAACTATACTATAATAACGGATCAACCTGCTGTCAAGGGCAAATGTATGGTTTAATAAAGGGTTGTTCTATGAGGATCTAATTTGAAAGGCATGCCTTTTGTTTAATCATCTAAATAGAATACAAAAAATATCACATTGTGGTATATATCCAAAAAAAGACGATTTTTTCATACCTGTCCCGAACAAGATAGAACCAATAATAATTTCTATAATAAAAGAGAAGCCAGGATTGTGATATAATTATTAATTAGATCAAATCAACATGGATAAGGATAGTATAACACAAAAGAAGGAGCGCCTGATTCATCAGGTGCGTGATGCCGGTTCCCTGCTGGTCGCTTTTTCCGGTGGTGTGGATAGCAGCTTGCTATTGACCTTGGCCCATGAAGCTCTTGGAAAGCGAGCGGTAGCGGCAACAGCAGATTCGGAGATATATCCCGTGCGAGAAAGGGATGCAGCCGTAAAATTTACTAAGGATAGAGGTATCGAGCACATTGTTTTCCAGTCGGAAGAAACCGGCATTCCTGACTTTGTTTCCAACGGGCCGGATAGGTGCTATCATTGTAAAAGTTCCCTTTTTCAGAGGCTTGTCAAAATAGCAGAGGAAAGAGGTATAAAACATGTGGCCCACGGGGCAAACGCGGATGATATAGAAGATTATCGTCCGGGGCTTCAGGCTGCCAAAGAAATGGGGATTGTCGCCCCCCTGGTGGACGCGGGTTTGAGGAAGCAGGATATCCGCTTTCTGTCTAAAGAGATGGGACTTTCAACGTGGGATAAACCGGCCATGGCCTGCCTTGCCACAAGGATACCCTATGGAAGTCCTGTTACCGCTGAGAAGTTGAAGATGATTAAGGAGGCTGAAGCATTTCTCTTTGAAAGGGGCGTTAGGCAGTGCAGGGTAAGGCATCACGGATCTGTGGCAAGAGTAGAGGTGGAAGTTCCCGAGCTAAGAATGATCATGGCCGATGACCTCAGAAAAGCGATTGTGCACAAGTTCAGAGAGATCGGTTTTTTGCATGTCGCTGTGGACCTGGAAGGTTATGTGTCCGGGAGCATGAACCGGGCGTTGGATTGGAATTGAATGGATAGAGTTAGTATATGAAGAGAACGGGCGAATGAACAAGTTAACCCAAGCCCGGGAACACAACCATAATGAAAGTTGATTTGCAATTGTGCAATCCTAAAATTCCTGGCGGGTGTGGCGTTGGCGGAGTGGCCGACCTGAACGGTAAGCCTTCACGTGATATCATTGCTATGTCTTTGGAGGCGTGTGTTCGTCTGGAGCATCGCGGCGGACATATAGCAGATACCGGTGATGGGTGCGGCGTATTGCTTCAGGTTTGTCGCCCCTTTTTTGAACAGTTTCTCCCCCGGCGGCTCATACCGGACCCTGATTCCCCGCTGGTTGTCGGAACCTTTTTTTTCCCTCCCGGAGAGCAGACAAACGCGCGTGGATTGCAGCCTGAAATCGACCGTTTTTTCCGTAGGTGCGGCCTCAAGCCTCTAATGTGGCGCAAAGTCCCGATACAATACAAGGTGCTAGGAGCAAGCGCTAATCAAAGTCGGCCTGAGATCTGGCACGCACTCCTCTCTCAAGGGATTGTGCCAAAGGAACGCCTTCCCCTAGTTCTTTTTCAAGTCAAAAACAGTATTGAAAGAGAATTTCGCAAGATCTATACGGCCTCGCTTTCAGCGGATACAATAGTTTACAAAGCCCTGGCTACATCTATACAGTTTGCGGAACTCTATCCTGACCTCCTCGATCCTTCCATGGAGAGCGCCCTGTGTCTATTCCATCGCCGATATTCGACCAATACATTTTCCAGTTGGGAGCTTGCCCAGGTTTTTCGGTATCTGGCCCAAAACGGTGAGATCAATTCGATCAAGGCAAACCGGCTTCCTCTTTTAACCTTCAAAGTCAACTCGGCCTGAATCGAATCCTGATGTCACAGGGAAGCGATTCCGCTGACATGGACCGGATGGTAGAACTCTTTTACGTGTTACGGGGAATCGACCTGGATGAGACCTTGCGCCGTATGGTTCCCCCTGCATGGAGAGACGATCCCGCCCTTGCCGACGATGTGACCACCTTTTTTGAAACAAACTGCAGGGCCCACGGCACCATGGCCGCCTGGGAGGGCCCCATGGCGATTGTTGCTACCGAAGGCAAACGGCTCATCGGACTTCTTGACAAGATGGGGCTTCGGCCGCTCCGTTACGTGGTGACAACAGACGGGCTGGTTTGTCTCAGTTCCGAGATGGGGGCTGTGCCGATATCTCCCGACCGCATTGCCCGCACAGGACAGCTCAATCCCGGAGAGATGCTTGTCGCTGATACTCAAAAAGGGACACTCACAACATCTTCCGAGACCGACCGTGCGGTGGTTGCAAAGACCCGTTTTAGGATCGAGGACCTCAGAGCGCTTACCTCTTATTGCAGCTCGACTGACGCAATGCCTGAAGACGATCCACTTGATCCGGCACTCCTGGCACGGTTCGGATGGAATCGCCGGCGACTTAGGTTTGCGCGGAGCATGGTGAAGACCGGTGAGGAACCCGTGATTTCCATGGGTCATGATAAACCCTTGGCAATCTTTTCTGAGGATCATCCCACGCTCTTTAAGTATTTCAAACAGATTGTCGCCGTGGTTACAAATCCGCCTATAGATCCGATCCGTGAGGGAGGTGCCATGGAACTTCGGGTCCACCTGGGCAAAATCCCGCGAATTACAGACACCCTCGGCTACGAGATCTTCCCGCAGTACGAACTGGATAGCCCAATCATGACCCGCGCAGAACTCGATGAGGTCCTGAAAGGGGGCAAAAATCGCCCCTATGTTGCCTGGCTTGACATGACCTTTAAAGACACCGGAAACTGGCGGGACCTTTCAGCCGGCATCGAGGCGGTGGTTGAAGAGGGGATTCGGCAAGCCACAGAAGGGGAAGACGGACACAAAAGGACTATTCTGGTTTTCTCCGACCGGAAGACATTTTACAATGGCCGGCTGCCGCTTCCATCGCTTTTGGTTGCCAGCCATACTAATCAACGGCTGTCGGAAGAAGGGATTGGCCGGGATGTCTCCATTGTCGTTGACACAGGTGAGATTCAGGAGCCACATGACGCGGCTGTTCTCATTGCCTGCGGGGCAACCGCGGTATGCCCGTATCTGTTGTACCGTTTAGCCTATCAGAAACGGGACGAGCCGGGCATCGCCGCCATGAAGCAGGCGATGACTAGTGGATTGAAAAAGATCATGTCCAAGGTAGGGATCACGGCCATTGATGGTTACAGGGGGTGCCGGCAGTTTGAGGCGGTGGGTATCTCCCCTGAAATTATTGATATGTATCTTCCGGGTATTACATCGCTTTTAGGTGGGATTGATTTTGAAGATATGTACCGGGATGTTGTGGCAAGAAGTCAGAGGACCGAGCTACAAAGGGAAAAACCGGTGCGTGGATTCAGAAAAAAAATCGTCGAATCGATTCATCAGGTAGCCCAAAGTGGTAACAGAACCGTCTACCAGGAGTATATGCGCAAGGTTGAAAAAACAGTTCCCATCTATTTGCGGGATCTCCTCACTTTGAATATGCCGAAACAGGGCATCCTCGTGGATGAGGTAGAAGGCGAGGCCGAGATTATTGCCAAGGCGATTCGCGGGGCTGCCGTGAGCCATGGCGCGATATCCCGGGAGGCTCACATGGCGATCGCCCAGGCCTTCAACCATTTTAATTCGCGGTCCAATTGCGGGGAGGGAGGCGAAGACCGCCGGCGCAATCCAGGTGGGCCGTGGGAAGATTCTCGCAGCCGTATCCGGCAGGTGGCATCCGGCCGTTTCGGGGTGGACGCTTTTTATATGGTCCATGCCGACGAACTACAGATCAAGATCGGGCAGGGCGCAAAACCCGGGGAGGGCGGGCACCTGCCAGGGAAAAAGGTTACAACCGAGATCGCTGCCATACGTCATACTCAGCCCGGTGTTTCCCTGATCTCTCCTCCTCCGCACCATGATATTTATTCGATTGAAGACTTTGCCCAACTCGTATATTCCCTGCGACAGATCAACCCTGCTGCTGATACATCGGTAAAGATTCCGGCTGTCACCGACATTGGTACCATTGCCGTGGGTATTGCCAAGGCAGGGGTCGATATCATCAAGATTTCCGGGTTTGACGGCGGCGCCGGTGCTGCGCCGACATCTTCCATAGAACACGCCGGTCTTCCAGTTATTCGCGGCGTGACCGAGACTCACCATGCATTGAAACTGAACGGGCTCCGAAACTGGGTGAGTCTTCGGGTCGATGGAGGTCTCAAGACCGGATTGGATGTAGTCAAGCTCCTTCTTTTGGGTGCTGACGAGGTCGCATTCGGGAGCGTCCTGATGGTGGCTCAGGGGTGTGTGATGTGCCGGCGTTGTAACATCGGAAAATGCCCGGCCGGGATTGCCAGCCAGCTTTCCGAAGTCAGAAAGCGTCATATGGCAAAATGGTGTAAAAAGTCAGCCACTCGAAAAGAACGGATTGCTGCTGCACGGGATGCGATAATATCATTTCTCTTTGCAGTGGCTCGCGATATCCGGGAGACCATGGCTGCCCTGGGTGTACAAAGGGTCGAGGAATTAGTAGGCCGAACCGACTACCTGAGACAGATCGGAACCGGGAATGACCGTCACGATAAAGCAGATTTGAGCCGGTGTTTAGCTCCCGTCTCCACGGACTTTGTTGCGGTACGCCCGAGGGAATTAAGCCGGACCGGTTCCTTAAATAGGCATCTGGTCACAAAGGTTCGTAAAACAATAGCAGGGAGTCGGCCGATTGTTCTTTCTATTGAAGCTTCCAACAGTGACAGGAGCATCGGCGCGACACTGTTCGGCTATCTCGCTCGTATTTATAATGAAGAATTTCATCGCAATGAGGGGTACAAACCCCGTCGAATCACCATAAACATAAACGGGAATGCAGGACAGGGACTTGGATTCGGTTCGGTTGACGGCATGACCATCCGCCTTTCCGGTTATGCAAACGATATGGTTGGTGAGGCCATGGGTGCCGGGTCAACCATCATAGTAACACCTCCGCATCCTCTGAAGGAAGGGCATTCCCTGGTTGGGAATGCGGCCGCATACGGGGCAACCGGGGGACGCCTTTACGTGGCGGGATTGGCAGGCCAACGCCTTGGGGTCCGCAATTCCGGGACTACAATTGTAACCGAGGGGACAGGGAAATACGCCTTTGAATACAATACCGGCGGAACAGGTGTGATACTCGGCCCGGTGGGTCCTGTAATTGGGTCCGGTATGACCGGCGGGGAGGTCTTTGTATACGATCCCGAAAAGACAGCAAGCCAATATGTCCACTCCGACGTGGTTACAATCCCGATGGATGAAGAATCCTACGAAAGACTTAAAACAACAATTGAAGATTTTGCGGCAGAGACAGGCTCCCTGCGGGGAGAGGCGATTTTAAAAAAATGGGAACAGTCGCATTCTGACTTTATCAGGATTGTTCCACGGGCTTTCCCGTGAGAAGCATTGAACAAGGAAATTATGTTTGACAAGAGCCCCATAAGTGAGAAAATATTAACCATATGATCAGATATGGTGGGAGGATATAGATGACGGGTAAGGTAATCTTGAAAGACGCCTTCAAGCGTTTCACCTTGGACCAGGACAAGGTCCTGTCACCTGAAGAGACAGTGCAGAGGTTTAAGGAAAGACTAAAAGAGGTGAATCTTGATCTTTTGGAAGAGACAATGAGAATCGATAACGGGAGGTTGGATATTCCCGTGTATTTCAGTATATGCGGACTGGATGCCCGCGAGACCATCGGCACAAAAAAACAGATGGGGAAGGGCGGCACCCCGCAACAGTCAGAGGCGAGTGCGGTTATGGAATTGGCTGAAAGATTCAGCTTCTTTAGTTTTTACAAAAATCCTGAAAACTTTTTTGTTGAGGAATACCGAAACCTGAACAATCGTGTCCTCCCCTTTGAAGCAATTGCCGCATCCGTGCATGACGATTCGGACGACCCGGACAAGGCCCGGGAGGTTTTCTCAAGGCTCCCTTTGAAATGGACCCGGGCTTACAATCTGACCAGAGATGAAGAGGTTGTTGTTCCCTTTAACTGGTTTTTTGCCATTAATGAATACAACGGCCCTTCGGCCGGCAACTGTACGGAAGAAGCATTGAGCCAGGGAATATGTGAGGTTGTAGAAAGGCATGTCTCATCAATCATTAGCCGCAATAAGCTTAAAGTCCCCGCCGCCAACATAGACTCAGCAAGCGACACATTGGTTCTTGAGATGATCGGCAAGTACCAAAAAGTGGGCATCAGGTTGTTCATCTCTGATTTTTCACTTGATACCGGGATTCCCAGTGTGGGGGTGCTTGCATACGACCCGTCCACCTTCCCGGAAAAGAGCGAGATCGTCTGGACTGCCGGAACGACACCCAGCCCCCAAAAGTCCTTAAGCCGTGCCTTGACGGAAGTGGCCCAGCTTGCCGGTGACTTTAATACGTCCTCTAACTACGTGGCGAGCGGTCTCCCCAAGTTCAGGACGCTTGAGGAGGCCGATTTCGTCATCCATGCCGACAGTGAGGTAGATATTACAAAACTGCCGGACCTTTCCCATGACAACATAAGGGTCGAGGTGGAGAACTGTATTTCCGCCTTGTCCGGAATCGGCATGGAGGTCATTGTCGTCGATGTGACGCATCCGAGGCTTGCAATACCGGCCTTTTATACCATCATACCGGGTGCCCATTTTCGGGAACGGGCCGCAGGAACCAGCACAGGTATGTTTTCGGCCAAGTTGATAGCAGAGAGTGGTAACCCTGAATGGGCAATCGCCGAGCTACAAAAGGTTGACAGCCTGATGCCCGGAAAGTACTACGTCAAGTTTTTCCTGGGGTCATGCCATCTTTCCATGAATGACCCCCCTGGGGCCTTAAGGTATTTTGAGGAGGCCTTGGCACTTAATCCGAAAGAGGAAGACATTGCCAGTAGTTACTCCTATATGGGGGTCTGTTTGAAAGATCTGGGTCAATACCGACAGGCCATTGCGGCTCTTGAGAAGGCAGAGTGCTATGATAATGAGAGGACTGACATCTACAACCTGATGGGATTCTGTTACTTTAAGTTAAAAAAACATGAAAAGGCCATCGAATGTTTCCGGAAAGTGCTACACCTGGATCCCTCTTCCGCCATCGACTATGCAAATATCGCTTCGAATTATCGGGATATGGGCAAAAAAGAAAAGGCTATTCGTTATTATGAGGTTGCCCTGGAGCTCGATCCTACCATAGAGTTTGCCAAGGATAATCTATCCATGCTTCAACAATGACGGCATCAAATGGATGAGTTAGGCAAAGGGTGCACCTTCCATGGCATACCAACCGATAAGGCCCGCCAATCAAGAGACTTGGGCCGGTCAAAAACGGACTATTCCAAAATGGTATGATAACCCCCAACTAATTGAATTAACATGTTTTTACTCCTAATGTGTGCCAAATTGGGATGCTGAAGACTACAAGCCAAACCTTCGCAATATGTTCCCCCATCAGAGCCCCCCTTGTTTAACATCTTGAATTTACAATTCTTTTGCTTCATGCCACCCAAATATTCCTTTCTGGCACGATAGGTGCTCTAAAGAACAGGTAAAGCACATAAGGCGAGGGGAGACGAAGGGAAAGGATGATTATGAACATATTAGTTGTGGACGATGAAAAGGTACAGCTCGAAACCCTGAAGCGGGGGCTGAGAAGTAAAGGGCACGAGGTTGCGGGGGCATTGAGTGCTAAAGATGCAATAAGACACCTTGAGGATAGCACCCTGAGACACCTCAAGAATGGTGCTAAGATTGATTTGGTCTTAACAGATTATTCCATGCCGGAAATGAATGGGCTGGAACTATTAAAAAGGATACGCAAAGACCACGGCTCCTTGCCGGTCATAATGATGACGGCCTACGGCGAAAAAGATCTGATCATTGATGCACTCCGTAACAGGTGCGACAGCTTTATCGAAAAGCCCTTTACCCTTGACCAGTTGATGCAAGAAATTGAAAGGGCCAAGATAAGCATCCTTGAAAACGCCAACACCGATCAACTCTCTGATCTCATCCCCGAGTTTCTCCATCAAATCAATAATCCCCTGACGTCCATCATCGGGAGTGCAGAGCTGGCCATGCTTAAATCGAATAATGCGGAGGCAATCAAGAAACTCCTGACCGGTATTATGACGGCCACCGAAGAAATCCAGGCGATCAGCAAAGAGCTACTGACGCTTGGTCAGACAACCAAGGATGAAATTGAGAAGGTGGACATAATGGTCCTCTTGGATGATTGCATCGACATGTTTAAAGACCTGCTGCTCTTAAAGGGTATCACTGTGGAAAAAGATTTTAGCGGCCGCGATGTATGCCTTTCTGGGAATAAATTCGGCCTTGAACAAGCATTCAAAAATTTGATCCTAAACGCGATCGATTCGATGGAAGACACGCCTGAAAAGATTTTAAAGATAAAGGTCACAGCAGATGAGAAGACATCTTCGGTGTCGATACATGTCGAAGATACGGGTTGCGGCATTCCAAAAGAATTAGTGGACAAGATCTTCACGCCGTATTTCACGAAAAAGAAAGACGGCACGGGTCTTGGCCTGCCGGTTGTGAAGCGTGTCGTAGCAGAACACAAGGGGGTGATACGGGTTCACAGCCAGGTGGGAAAGGGAACAATCTTCAGGGTCAGGTTCCCGGAAAATTGCGGATCTTAGATTGCGTGGCGGAGGTTACAAACGAGAACCTTTTCTACTCGACATTGGTTTGGGGTCATAATGTCTTTTCTTTCGTTCCGAGTCTCCCGGGCTGGTGTTTTTGGTGATTTATCTGCAGGGGATTTTTGCCCCCTCCGCATTCTCCCGCAAGCGGGAGCTGCGGTTTCCCCCACAGATAAGTCACAAAAACACGGCGCCCTCCCGCCAGTCACTCCAGAAAAGATATCATGACCCCCCTATCTATATAATGTCGGGTAGTTAATGTATTTTTTAGTAGGTCAATTTTGCCTAAGGATTGAAGCTACAATTGTATCATGAAGAAGTGGCCTGAACGTCTTGATTCGTTCATTATCCCGGCTGGGATGAATACGGTTGGTCAGGAGGATCACGATCAGATTTTTTTGGAGGTCCATCCAGAAGGATGTCCCTGTAAAACCGAGGTGGCCGACACTTTGATCAGAAAAATGCCGTCCGCTGCTCGAATCGGGCTGTGAAGGGGTATCAAACCCGAGCGCCCAGCTCCCAGGACCGGACTGTTGCCTGAGAAATGTTTGCACCACATTTTCGTGTAAGAGGCCGCTGTTTTGTTTTCCCTCGTGGGTATTTAGGAGTTCTTTGAGGAGACCATAAACATCCTGGGCTGTACCAAACAGCCCGGCGTGTCCTGCCACCCCTCCCAACACATAAGCGTTGTCGTCGTGGACCTCGCCATCCAGAATTTTCCCGCGCCAAGGACAGTCTTCAGTCGCGGCATACAACTGATCGTTTCGTACTTGTGACAGCTCAACACTCAAGGGGATGAAAAAAAGATGCTTGAGTCCGAGTGGCCCATACACGGAATCTTCCACAAACCGGTCAAGAGACTCTTGTGCAATGACTTCAACCAGCCATTCCAGGATCATGAAACCGATATCGCTGTACAGGCAAGCTTGCCCTGGTTTATGGATAAGTTCTTCGGCAAGAAGCAGCTTCCTGAGTGAAGCTTTTCGCTCAGATGGCGGGATCTCCATGAGCTTCTTGTAATAGGGCCGGTAGTCCGGAAGACCGGATGTGTGTGAAAGAAGCCGGCGGATAGTGATTTCTGCTTTGTCCGTACCTGAGCAGTCCTGGATTACGCTGCCCAGCGTCTGATCAGGATCAAGCTTTCCGTCCTGGACAAGGAGCATAATAGCAACAGTGGTGGACAGGGGCTTGGTCAATGATGCCAGGTCAAAGACTGTTCCGGTTGTCATGGGCCACTCAGGCGCGAGTCTCGCAAGGCCGAATGCCTCAAAGAATACCACGCGACCTTCCTTTGCTACAAGGAGCACACCACCCGGAAAGACACCGTCTATGACGCCGCTTTTCATCAAATCCCGTACGGACTTCATGATGTGTCCTTGTAGGTGGCTGGTTCCTGAAATCGAAGGCTACCGTTTTCAGTATCCAAGTGTGCTTCGAGTCCGATCGGTACGGTTAGGTTTTCGGTTCCGTGGCCAATGTCGAATCCCGCGAGAATGGGGATGTCCATGTAGCGAAATGCTTCCTTGACAATCGCATACACATCCTCAAGGGAGCCGCATTCCTGAAAGGACCCTAAAATAATTCCGGCAATTCCATCCAGGTGTCCCCCGAGATAGAGTTGAGAAAGCATCCTGTCAATACGGTAGGGGGCTTCCCCGCGGTCTTCGAAAAAAAGGAGATGCCCGTCAAACCGTGGCTCATAAGGTGTCCCCAGGAGATGGCAGATACTGGTAAGGTTGCCTCCCACCACATGGCCTGAGGCACGCCCGGGATTTAGGACCACAGGCTGGGACGGCTTGAATTCCAGGGGCAGGGTTGAGCCTATGGCGTCAATCAATGCTGTGCAGGTTTTTTCAGGGCCGGTTCCCAGGCTGGTTACGAGCGGCCCGTGAAACGTTACAAGTTGGCATCTGGCATAAATAGTCACCAGCAGGGCGGTTATGTCGCTGAATCCCACCAGGATTTTCGGGTTGGCACGGATGGCCTCAAAGTCAAGCGAAGGGAGAACCTTCATGGAGCCGAATCCCCCACGGGCACAGAGTATTGCTTTTATTGATTCATCTTCAAACAGCTTGATCAACTGTGAGGCGCGCTCGATATCGGAACCGGCAAGATATCCCTTGCGGCTGAAGAGATTGTCGGGAATCTTTACACGGTAGCCCGCAGACTCGAGTACTCCAACCCCGCGCTCAAAGGCCTCTCGATCAAACGGGGAGGCCGGCGCTGCAATACCGATGGTGTCGCCGGGGCAGATGGCCTGAGGTTTGACGAGAGGTTGTTCCATAAATTAAAAATAGCATGGAACCCGTTGGATTGTAAAGGTTTGTAATTGAAACCAAGAGGTGTGTTGACAGACCAGGTACAAAGTGTTAGTGAAATTTACATTCTCGGCGGGGCGTGGCGCAGTCTGGTAGCGCACCTGAATGGGGTTCAGGGGGTCGGAGGTTCAAATCCTCTCGCCCCGACCAGAAAAACTTGAAAATTAAGCGGGCGAGAGGATAGCTGATCCGCTCTTTTTTATGACTTTTTAGGCTGTGTATATCCTATGTATACCTTATTCTACTCCCATGGCACTGTTTCATATAGTGTTTAGTGAGCAAGTTCTGACGTTAAAGTTACGTCTCCTGCCAAGACTCTCCGAATCTTATCCTTCTGGTCCTTAACGATAAGGGCTCCGTCTTTGTCTATGTCCAATGCATATCCTACAAAAGAACCGCTCGCATCTGCTATCTTCACCCGAGAATGGATGGTTTGATCCCATCGCCGCCAACGCTCTCTGAACGCCTCAAAGTTGGCTGTTTTGAATTCATCATAAAGGGCCTCTATGTTTGGCAAGATCCTCTGAACGAGCGTCCGCCGGCACACGGGATGGCCGGCCACCTCGGCAATGGATGTGGCAGTAGATCGAAGATCATCTGGAAACATGGATGCGGGTGTATTGACGTTAATACCAATTCCCAAGATGATGTAATGGACCCTCTCTGGTTCCGCGCTCATCTCTACCAGAATGCCGGACACCTTCTTCCCTTCAAGAAGGACATCGTTCGGCCATTTTATCCGAGGTTGAAGGCCGGTGACCCGAGAAATACTCTCACAAATGCCGATCCCCATTACAATGGGTATCTGGGCAATGTTGAACGGTTCAAGGTCTGGTCGGAGAATGAGGGATAGATAGATCCCCATCCCTGGAGGGGAGACCCAGTGTCGATCCCTTCGACCCCTGCCTTCTGACTGTGCTTCGGCCACAACCAGGGTGCCTTCTTCTGCATTGCTTTCTGCAAGCCGCTTGGCTTCATATTGCGTGGAGGCCGCTTCCTCATGATATTGTATGGATCGGCCGAAAACATGAGTGGTAAGACCTGATTGGATCTCCTCAGGATTCAGAAGATCCGGAGCCTGTTCAAGGCGGTAGCCCAATCTGGGGGAGGAGTTAATTTGATACCCCGCTTTGCGAAGATTCCGGATATACTTCCAAACCGCTGTCCGGGTGATGCCAAGGTTCTTAGCTATATTCTCCCCGGAGATGTAGGCACCCTCTCTCAGGCGTTTGAGGATTTCTCTCCGCATAAGATTTAAGTTAACGTAAACAGGATGTTTTTTCCACTTAAATTTCTTTGGTGCAAGATTTGCCGGAGAAAGAGAACCTCTGCCTTGCTATTGTTAACCTAAAAATATTTTTGGTTGACAATAGCAGGCTTTTGTCATAATCCCCTTCAAGCTTATCCTGGAGGTAGGATTATACATGTGCTCAATGCGCTTAAATTGTGCAATTTTTTTATGTCTGCTTTTTGCTTACAATGGCCCTGTAATGGCACAAGAAGATCGTCCCTGTTACACATTAGATCCGGTCGTGGTTACAGGGAGCCGTATCCTGCAGCACCTCTCAAGAATCGGCCGATCCGTTTCAATCATTGGTCGAGAAGAAATCGAGGCCGCGCCCGCAGACAGTATTGCAGATCTCTTGGAATACGTCAGCGGTGTGGACGTACGTCAGCGCGGCGTACACGGGGTTCAGGCCGATGTGGCAATCCGGGGTAGTTCGTTTGAACAAACTTTGATTTTGGTCGACGGCATCAATGTGAGTGATTCCCAAACCGGTCATCACAATCTGGATTTGCCTGTAAACCTGGAGGATATTGAGCGCATTGAGATTTTGAAAGGACCTGGGGCGAGAATTTACGGCCACAATGCCATGGCCGGTGTCATCAACATTATCACACGCGATGTTGAACGCAGTACTGTCGGCGGGTATGTGACATACGGTGACTACGATTATTATGATCTCGGTGCTCACGGGACTTTTAAAACCGGTGACATGTCAAGCCGAGTCTCAATATCTCGACGTTATTCCGCAGGACATATCGAACAAGAAGAGACTGATTTTGATATCAAGACATGGGCTTATAAAGGTGCGATAAATAGGGGAGACCATAAATTTCAACTGGGACTGGGATATACGGACAAGGATTTTGGGGCCTATCGCTTCTACAGCGACACATTTCCGAATCAACGCGAGCGGACAGATACCCTGTTAGCTCACAGCAGCGCCCATTTAAAGATGTCGGATTTTGAAGTAATGCCCAGAGTATTCTGGCGGCGCCATAATGATGATTTCAAGATAGAGATCAAAGGCGATTGGGACCGAAACGAGCACCGAACCGATTCTTACGGGGTGCAAATAGGTTCCCGGTTTGAATCTGAATTGGGAACAACGGCCCTTGGAGGTGAAATCGCATTTGAAGTCTTGCAAAGCACCAACCTGGGTGATCACGACCGTGAGCGCAGCGGGGTATTTCTTGAGCACAAGTTTTATCCGGTTGAGTGCGTGACCCTTGGTCTTGGTGCTTCGGCAATGAAATATAGCGATTGGGGCTGGGAATACTGGCCGGGCGCAGAACTAAATGTTGAATTAATGGATGGATTCAATTGGTTTGTTTCTTCGGGAGAATCTTTTCGTATTCCCACATATACCGAGCTTTATTATTACACACAGGCAAACCAAGGCAATTCCGACCTTAAACCCGAACGGGCCTGGACTCACGAGACCGGTATTCGCTGGCGCGAAACAGGCCTTGGCGCTAATATCAGTCTATTTTCCCGCAATGCAGAAGATGTCATTGATTGGTCCCGCATTTCCGACCAGGAGCCCTGGAAATCGCGAAACATCGCTGAATGTAGGACTCAGGGGTTTGAAGTAGGTCTGGATTTTTATCCAGAGGCTTTTTTCAAGAAGACATTTGTTTCGGCTGTAAATCTTGCTTATACCTATCTGGACTCAGACTGGGATACAGGTGGACTTGAATCGAAATATGTTTTAGATCATCTGCGCCACCAGCTCCACGGTTCTATGATTTTAGATTGGTTTGACGGTTTGACGCATGACATCAAAGTTCGGCACGAGAAGCGAATGGTAGGGGATTCGAACGTTGTTGTCGATACGCGTCTCGCCTACAAATGGGCGGACTATGAGGTCTTTCTTGAAGCAACCAACCTGTTTGATGAGGATTATGTGGAATCCGGTTTTGCGCCTATGCCGGGCCGCTGGATTATGGGTGGCGTAAGGTTTAATATGGACTTTAAATAAACCAAAAAGAAGTTAACAATAGGGCGGGATGTTCTTTACAAGAAATGTCGGCTTTGCTATAAGTAGACTGGATTTTATGTGGAGAAGCAGAAAGGTTGGTTAAACGAGCCCCCTGCAGGAGGAGGAATCGATGGAATTCTTTCAAACAACACAACTATCTGTGCCACTTTCCCAAATAACATTGCTTCTGATGCTTAGTACACTGGTACTTTTTTTTGGAAGAATAAAACTGGCACTGCTTATTAATTACCTTTTTACACTGTACTGGGGCTACATATTTAATCGAGAGCATTTAGTTGGTTCCAGCCTTGAAAAAATAAACTACTTTAATGCAATCTATTTTGGATTTGGTCTTGTAATTGTTATTTTGGCTTTGATTGGATTTCTTGTCCACCGCGATTAGTGCTTGTCTGGCCATTCGACTGCTTCCGGCACCAACCGCAAAGCATTTCAGGTCAGAGCCCTTCTCAGCAGCGACCTGCCGACACTTGTCAACCATTTGATCTGCGTCAATGATTAAGTTATTTCATGACAACTACCTGAGGCGTAAGCAGCAGCACCCAACAGTGCTGCCAGGTCGTTCAAGATGACCCGGACCGGTACCTGAGAAAGCAAACCGCTGAATCTTCCCTTATCTACAAAGGCCTTCATGAACTGGCCATCGCGGAGTTTGGGCAATATCTTTGGGGCAATGCCGCCTCCAAGGTAGATGCCGCCCCTGGTCAATCCGGTTAAGGCCAGGTTTCCTGAGGTCGCCCCGAATATTGATACAAACAGGTCCAGTGCTTTTACGCACAGAGGCTGTCTGTCTACGAGAGCGGCTTCACAGATGACCTTTGACGGATCGTCCTCTTCCATCTTTTGGGCCATCCGTGTCGGCTCTTTCCCTTGGCCCGTATATTTTAACCAGCAGTATATAATGAACAGGCCAGGTCCTGATAAGACCCTTTCCGTACTCACATGCCCCAAACGCTGGTAAAGATATTCCCATAAGTGGATCTCTGCTTCATTCCTTGGGGCAAAATCAACATGGCCTGCCTCGGAAGGCACGGGAATATACCGGCCGTCTTTCCAGATCAGCAGGGCGGTACCAAGCCCCGTACCTGGTGCGAGTACACCCAGGTTTCCCTTTCTGGTTGTCTTTGCCTTGTTCAGTGGAAATAGCTCGCGTTTGGTTAGAAAGGGAATGGCGTAAGCTGTAGCCGTCAAGTCGTTGACAAGCAGCACACGCTCCCAACCAAAGCGATTCTCAAGTCTTCTTTCAGAAACATCCCACGGGAGATTTGTCGTTTTGCATCTGCCGTTGTTGACCGGCCCGGCAATGCCAAAGCAGGCACTGGTAATTGGAACGTTATGCCTTTCCAGAAAACGCTCGAGGATATTCTCCAGGCCCCGAGCCTCTTGGCTGACGTAAGTCTCCAGCGACTTCAGAATGGGTTTTCTTTTTCCTCGGACGAACAGACCCAAATTGGTCTTAGTTCCCCCAATATCTCCTGCCAAGATGAATGTTACATTATCCGTGGAAACCATAGTTTTCCATTCCCTCAATCCGTTTTCATAACTAAAAATCTCAAAATTTATGTTAAGTTTTCGCCTTATGAAACGACTACAGCCTCTTCACCCGAACCATGTTTGTGCTTCCTGCAGCCCCTACAGGATGGCCCGCCGTGATCACCACTAAATCCCCTCTTGATACATATCCGGTTTTCAACGCTGATTGTGCAGATCTCTCGATCATGTCGTCCGTATCTTTGGGATCAGCCACAAGACGCGGCAGGCAGCCCCAAAAAAGGGTTAGTCTTCGGACTGTGTCCTGTCTTGGCGACGGCGCGATGATGGGCTGGATGGGCCTGAAACTGGAGATATGCCTGGCCGTCTGACCCGACTTGGTCGGCGCAATGATAGCACGGGCGTCAAGTTGATTAGCCAGGATGCAGGCCGCATAGGCGACGGACTCTGAAATGTCCTTTTTGGAGGTAAGTTGCAGGTGTCTCTCATGTGGAAAGTGGGTTTCGGCACTTTCGACAATGCGGGCCATGAACTGAGCCGCTTTGACCGGGTAACCTCCGCTGGCCGTCTCCTCGGAAAGCATCACCGCATCGGTGCCGTCCAGGACCGCGTTGGCCACGTCCGTGGCCTCGGCCCTTGTGGGGCGAGGGGACTCGACCATGGAGCGGAGCATCTGTGTGGCTGTTATGACTGGTTTCCCTAAGGCATTGGCACGGCGAATAAGCATCTTCTGAACAACAGGTACCTCTTCCAGCGGAATTTCTACGCCCAGGTCACCACGGGCCACCATGATACCGTCGGCTGCTTCCATAATCTCGTCGATGTGCTCGACGGCCTCATGTTTCTCAATCTTTGCTATGACCGGAGTATCTTTTTTTCTGCTTCGGATAGTCTCTTTGACTTTTACTATCTCTTCTGCCGTCCTGACAAAAGACAGGGCCACATAATCCACGTCGTTTTCCAGGCCGAAAAGCAGGTCTTCCCGGTCCTTATCTGTCAAGGAGGGGGTTTGTATGGTTCGGGTGGGTAAGTTCAGTCCTTTGTGTGAGGTCAGCAGGCCACCGGTCACGACCTCGCAGTAAATCTCAGACCGATTTATTCTCTTGACAACCAGCTCTATGAAGCCATCGGCCAGCAGGATCGGGTCGCCTTCCTTCACCACTCCGGGCAGGTTCGGGTAAGATACCGAGACCTTTTCACTGGTACCTTCAACAGGCTGATTAGTCAAAACAAAAGACCGCCCCGCTTCCAGCCTTACCCCAGGGTCGGGCACCAGTCCAACCCGGATTTTTGGCCCAGCCAGGTCTTGTAGGATGGCGACAGGCTGATCCAGTTCATCGGAGACCTTTCGAATGACGCGGATTTTTCTCTCATGCTCACTACGATTTCCGTGGGAAAAGTTCAGCCTGGCCACGTTCATCCCGTTTTGGATCAACGCACTTATGATTTCCGGCGATTGGCTGGCCGGACCGATCGTACAGACAATCTTGGTCAGGGGCATGGACCTGCTTTCCTTGACTTTTCGGATTATTCTTTTCCCACGACCCTTTTGGCTCGCTCCGAACAACTTTCGGGTGATAGCTGTGCCATTAAAGAGGTTGGGCAGTCTACTTATTGTCAGCATATGAAAATGACACAAAGAGGTCAATCATAAAGAATCACCATCAGGTGCCTGGGGCCGGACAAAGTCCCGAGGGTATATCGCCACACTCAGGTCGTGAGAGGGCTGCCCCTTCATTCTGACTTCAACAGCCCGTTACCCTTCTGAATTCTTGACAAAAATCTGCATTCTTTGTAGTCTTCCTTTGAGATTTGGCGCCAATAGTTTTCAAGTCCAACCCTTGGGTAAACTAACCTAAAAAGCTGATGGCTTTTTGACGGTACAAGGAGAATCAAGAGGTTTTGGATAAGAACCGGATGGCATTGGGTCTTCCTGATGAAAGAAAGCTCTTGGATAGATGCCTGGCACAAGACAAAGAGGCATGGGATACATTTGTTGAGACATACAATCGCCTCATCTCACATGCCATTGCTCAAACCTTAAAGAAGTATTCAGTCTCTCCGGAAACCCATGTGGTTGATGATCTCTTCCATACCGTATTTCTTTCACTTGTTGAAAATAACTGTAAAAAGCTCAGGCAATTCCAATGGAAATGCAAACTTTCCAGTTGGCTCCACATAATCGCTGTCCGGGTGACAATTGATTATTTAAGGAAGCAATCTGAACATCTTTCATTGAACGGGGAAACAGATGAGAAGATACCTCTAAAAGAGAGGATAGCCAACGGAAATCCTCTACCTGATGAACTCCTTGAATCGAAAGAGAAAGAAAGGATTTTCGAGCAGATCAAAAGCACCCTTACTTCCAGGGAGCGGCTTTTTGTAGAGCTTTACTACTGCCGTGAGCTTTCACCAAACGAGATCGCAAGGATATTGAACACAACTACAAACAACGTCTATCAGTTAAAAAACTTTTCCAGATCTATTAGGTGGTCATGAAATTTTTATCGCTGTAATATCGAGGAGTTAAGACGCCCAAGAAACTTTTTTGCTTGACAATGAGATTACTTTTAGTTATTTTTAGATACTAAATATAATCAGATGCAAGGAAAGAATCTTGCCTGGGCGAGGTAACTATGAAAAATGCGAATACGACAGACATTGAAAAAGTTCTTCAAAGGAAAGAGGACCCAAGGAGAACGACCTTCAATCTCACCTCCAATGCCCATGAATTCATTAGTTACCTCGCCAAGTCACTGAGAATCAGAAAGAAGGAAGTTTTTGATCGTTTTGTTCAGATGATAGATGTCTTGGACCTGGATAAGGATGCAATTGCGAATTTGATGGGGAAGGGGACTGTTGAGGATACTGTGCGGAAAACATATGTCATTGATACCAAAGTCTTGCGAAGAATTGAACAAATTTCAAAAAAGGCGGGATGCAGGAGAGATATCCTCATAGAAATGTTGGCGATTGGTTTGAGGGAGTGGATTGACAGTGAAAAAAGGCAGCGCACTCCAGTAATTGAAGAAACCATAAAGCGTATAAATGACCTGTGGAGTGAAGTTTCCGGTTTAGAGGAGGACTTACGCAAGATCTTCGATGGGGACAACAAAATTTTCGAATGCTTCTCGACTATTGATTACAGCTTCGACAAGGGGCTACAACTCTTAAACGAGGAGCTTAAGACAAATTAACCCAAGGGCTATCAAAAAAATGTCAACTATAGATGATGAAAAACTATTGGTTCGGCAACTCAGGAATGAAGAGGGTAAGACCCTTCAGGAGATAGCCAGCAAATTTGATAAGAGCATCTATTGGGTAAAATCGAGATTGGACAAAAGATATGAACCAAAGCGAAAAAGAAAAACCAGCTCAGAGGAAAACCTGTCAGCTCGTGATACGGAGATCCATGATCCAAAACTATCCAACGAAATTGATCAAGTAACAAGACTAAGACAAAAAGGGCTAACATTTGAACAGATTGCGGCAAAACTCAACAGAAGCATATACTGGGTGCATACTCGACTAAGGTCCAAGTACACACCTCGCATAAGTCTAAAGGAAAAAGAATTCCAAGAACTGAGGGTAATCCCCTGGTTATTGGAACAAGGTCATACAATTACCGGACAATATGTCAGATCCGGGGAAGGACTTTTTATACAGGAGGCTGATATCCAGAGTTCTTGTGAGGGATTGCTTTATATCACGGAGGTTAAGGTTTCTATCAGTCATCATCAGTTTCAAACCGCTATCGGCCAGCTCTTGCTACACAAATTTGCACTTAAGGACATTTCAACGTTACGACTGCAAATTGCGTTACCCGTTGAGGTTCGTGCCGAAAACATTTCCAATGAGCTTTTGCATTTTATGCATCATGAAATAGGCATAGACGTAGTTTTTGTTCCATAGATAATCCGTAAGGGGGAGGTGTTAAATGTCAATGTTTAATCTAAAACTTTTATTCCTGCCAGGCATTTACGGAAAAGATGCCCTACCTTGTGGTCCAACAGCATATGTTGCTATTCAAAGATACCTTCATCCAAATTTGACAGATAGTTCTATGAAGAATGAGCAAGTTATTTCAGCCGACTGCCTCACGTTTGATGAATTTAAGCATGAGATAAATCGACTTACTAATGAATTGGAAACACTAAAGAAACGGGCCGAACGACTTTTTGCGGAAATAGCACAAGAGAAACAAAGGGCTTACGGAGTCATTAGGAGCTTATTGGAATGCAATTAAGAAAATCACCGATGTCTCGATTGAGCGTGTCCGGCAACAGCGATTTAAGTATTGGAGGTAAAGGATATGGAATCAAGGTGCCTTAAATGCGGTCGTGCCCTTTTCAGGCAGGCCTTGCTTGATGATAACGGACATAAGGCAATGGTTGACGATACTCCAATCAATTCCGATGGGGTTGACAAATTTTACAGTTGTCCACATTGCGGAGCCAGAAATGTAACTGTAGAAGGCAGAAGCCCACACGTGCTTTGGCAACGGAGAATCTCTCATGTTAAGTAAACGGCGATAGGGTTCAGTGAATCATAAATTGACTATTTTTTGAGTGCCTCAACGAGGGGAGTATCAAATCAGAACATTTAATAACGTGAAAAAAACATTTTCAGATTGCCCCTGCCAGCGGGCGATTGACACTGAACACAAAGACCTGTTGAGGGAGTTTCGCAGAATTCGGAAACAGTGCCCAGCGTTGAGAGAAGTATTGGTGCCTGGACCCATCTTGTCGGAATTCGAGGAGGCTTGTAACGCAGCCCCGGACAATGCCCGGCATCGATCTATTCTCTTGCTGGCTCTCGAACGTGGATACCTGAACCGAATCACATCCCCAATACACAGCTACGTTCTCAAAAATGACAAACCGAAAAACGAGTTAACAAAGCAATACAGGCAAGACCTCCAAGAACGCTGGCTCCGTAATGATAGTGAGATAGAGCGTCACCGAAGATCAAGGATTTTTCAAGGAAGACTATGTGAGCTTCAGTGCGCTGAATGGATCGAGAAACAAGGCTGGAAGATTACCGATTTGGAGGCATTGGGTGGTTCGCAAGATATCGAAGCTCGCTCTCCAGACGGCACCGAGTACTCAATTGAAGTAAAATACATAGGACAGGAAGATACTGATTTTCTATCCCTTGTTAATAGCCTTAAAGGTAGAAGTGAAGCCCGCTCAGTATCTCCATACGTAGCATGCAATTTCATGCTCTTCAGAGTGTACGAGGCTACCAAGCAATTTGAGGAATCCACTCAGGCTCGTATCGCAATGTTAGTAATATCGGACATGACTTGGGAACGTTTTGATTTGCAACTGAAAGACAACTGGATTGATTGGAAGTCACCTCGTTTTTACAACAGAGATCAGATTTGGCAGAATTTCCTTCAAGAGCAGAAGAAAAGGTATCCTGACATCGAAAATAATTTGCAGACGGCTTTAAATAGTGTGACGGAGTTGTGGATAATAAGGTCTAAAAACGGCTTTGAATACTCGAAGGAGCATGTTGTGCCTCTCAGTGGATGCACATAACTGGCAGTTGCGGCTGCCGGGGTTACGCTCCTTCGTCTATATCACCCTTCGGGGCACATCCTATGTAGCTGGTCGTTATAAAATGAAAGGGGGTCGGGCATGACCGGGAAACTTGAAGAACCAGGCAAAAATAATGAATTATTCTTGAAAAAGCTGTTTTTGTCTGGTAAAAGATTATATTATGCTAAACAGAATCTCAGTAAATCCGGAAATTTGTGAAGGCAAGCCCACCATTAGAAATCTCCGAATAACAGTGGACTTTATCCTGAAGCTTATTGGAGACGGCTACTCAGCGGATGAGATCATTAAGAATTACCCTGAATTAGAGAAAGAGGATATCTACCAAGCTGCCAAATACGGTGCTTGGCTGGCCAGCGAAAAAACTATAGCCGTCGCATGAAAATTCTGGCTGATATGCATGTGTCGCCGCACACCGTAACCTTCCTCCAGGCGCTCGGTCATGATGCTATTCGAATCAGCGAGATCTTGCCCTCAAATTCTTCTGATACAATGATTGTGGAGGCGGCCAGAAAAGAGCACCGCGCTGTCCTTACACAAGATCTCGATTTTTCAGAAATCATCTCACTGTCTGGAGAAAGTGCCCCCTCCCTGATATCACTTCGCCTGTCATCTTCAAGAATAGAGTTTGTAAACAGCAGATTACAAAAAGTGTTGCCCCAGATAAGTGGCTATGTTGAAAAAGGGGCCATCATAGTAATTGAAGATGACCGTATTCGGGTTCGTAACCTTCCTGTCTAAAATAGTCAATTTCATGTGACTTCCTATAACGTGCCCGGCGTGATGTGAGGTGCGAAAATCTTGATGCCGGATCGCCCTGGGGATTTGTCAGAGAAAGAATACGAAAAGGGGCATGAAAAGGGCTCTCATTATTCGTCCAGAGGCGTAGTTCGATTCTCCTTTTTTCCTTGACAACTCAGCCATCGTCTTTTACGGTAGCTATCAACGAGAGTTGAGGTGCGGTTCTCATGAGTAACCGTAAGACAGGGGACAGGCCCCGTATCTTGCGGTGAAAGGGTGGACCGCCGAAGTCTGCTTTTGGCCTGTTGCAAAAGAAGACTGGGCCTGAGGATAAGATCCCCAGGACTGTCACAACTTTTTTGTGGAGCGCTCTCTCGGCTAAGGTACAGCTGGAGTGTTCTCCAGCTGTTTTTTTTTGCAAACAAAAGGAGGTGCTATTATGTTTAACGGATGTTACACGGCGCTGGTGACGCCATTCAAGGACGACTATGAAGTTGATTATGAAGGCCTGGGTAAACTTGCCGAGTTTCAGATTGCAGGCGGTGTAAGCGGAATCCTGGCCGTCGGCACCACGGGTGAGAGCCCCACGTTGAACTGGGGAGAACACAATGAAGTAATCCGGGTAGTCGCGGAGAAGTGCAAGGAAAAGTGCCAGTGCATCGCAGGTACGGGCAGCAATAATACCCATGAAACCATGGAAAGCACCGAGCACGCGGTTCATGTAGGAGCTGATGCAGCATTGCTGGTAGATCCTTATTACAATGGCCCCAGTTCCCTTGAGATCCGAAGAGAATATATCGCCCCGGTTGCCGACAAGTTTCCCGAGATGCAGATCATCCCGTATGTTATACCGGGGCGAACCGGGGCCCAGCTTTTGCCCGAAGATCTCGCTATACTCAGTAACCAATTTGCCAATGTGGGCACGGTCAAGGAAGCTACGGGAAACATCGAAAACATGAAGCGCACGCGTGAGTGCTGCGGGGATGACTTCACGATCCTGTCCGGCGATGACGACAAGACCTTCACCATGATGACCGACCCCGCCATCAAGGCAAGCGGCGTCATTTCAGTTGCTTCCAATATAGCGCCCAAGGCGGTTCATGAGATGACCGCGCTCATCGGCCAAGGCGACCATGCTGAGGCGGAAAAACTCATGCTTGCACTAAAGCCGCTTTTTGGGATTGTAACAGTAAAGACCCAGGAGGAGACACCTTACGGTAGTGTGGGTTGCCGGGCAAGAAATCCGCTGGGTACAAAGACCCTTATGGCGATTCTCGGCATGCCGGTTGGGCCGTGTCGCCGGCCACTTGGCAAGATGACCAAAAAAGGGGTCGAGGTCGTGTTGGAGGCGGGCCGTGCGGTCTGGAAGAATAATCCGGAGATCCTGAAACCTGTGGCCGATTTCTTTGGCGTAGATATTGAAGCCAGGCTCTACGAGGAATCGAGCAGGGCAGGGTTGACATACGACGAATACTAG
Organism: Desulfobacterales bacterium; assembly: GCA_013375375.1. Classification (GTDB taxonomy): domain Bacteria; phylum Desulfobacterota; class Desulfobacteria; order Desulfobacterales. The sequence goes on from JABXJX010000002.1 coordinate 24,214, forward strand.
ACAGGGGTTGCGCATAGTGCGAGGGGCGAAACGCTTTACTAATGAGAACGTTTTGTACCCAACATTGGTTTGGGGTCATAATGTTTTTTCTTTCGTTCCGAGTCTCCAGGACTGGTGTTTTTAGTAACTTATCTGCGGGGGCATTCCTTGCCCCCTCCGCATTCTCCCGCAAGCGGGAGCTGCGGTTTCCCCCACAGATAAGTCACAAAAACACAGCGCCCTACCGCCAGTCACTCCAGAAAAGACATCATGACCCCCGTGTATAATGTCGTGTAGTTAATGTACTTCTTAGTAACTATGCCCTATGCGCCATGCGCTATGCCGTCACATTCTCTTTCTTAGCCGCAGTGCATAGCCGCCCATATTGAGACCCGCCGATATTTTTCGCCTTGCAACTTGATAGCATCTGCATTAGATAAGCAAGATAATGAAATGGGGAGATATACGGCGAACTATTCTATTTTGTTCTGCTTTTTTGGCTGTTTTATTTCTTTGCAGCATGCCTCTATGCGCGGAATCGCCTATTGACGGCAGGGACAAAGTCAAGGTTTTTGTCAGCATCCTTCCCCAGGCATACTTTGTAGAACGGGTTGGGGGCAAACGAGTTGATGTCTCGGTCATGGTCGGCCCCGGACACAGCCCGGCCACCTATGAGCCCATACCCAAACATATGACCGAACTCGACAAAGCCAGGCTCTATTTTCGCATTGGCGTGCCGTTTGAAGATGTCTGGATGGTGCGAATAAGCAGGGCAAATCCACGCATGAGGGTAATCGACACACGTCGCGGCGTTAAGCTTCGACCCATGAAAGCCCATTATCACAATGAGGGTGGACAACACCACCATGATTCAACAGGTATGAAAGATCCCCATATATGGTTAAGCTTAAGGTTGGTCAAGGTGCAGGCTCGAAACATCTGCGATGCCCTGATCTTCGAAGACCCTGCTCACAGGCCATATTATAAAAGTAATTTGAGGGCCTTCGAACATGATCTCGATAGACTGGATGCGGAAATAAGGGGTGTTTTTAAAAATCTCAAGACGCGCAAGTTTATGGTATTTCACCCTGCATGGGGCTACTTCGCCCGCGACTACGGGCTGGAGCAAATACCGGTTGAGGTCGAGGGAAAAGAGCCGAGTGCCAGGACGCTTGCAGACCTGATCAAAGTCGCAAAGCAAGAAGGAATCACAGTGGTCTTTGTCCAGGCTCAATTCAGTACAAAAAACGCCCGGACTGTTGCCCGAGCCATTGGAGGGCGGATTGTCAGGATCGATCCCTTGGCCAGGGATTATATGAAAAACATGAAAAAAATCGCTGAAACCTTCAGACAGGTCATCCAATGAAAACAAATGATGTTGTTATCAAAATAGACGGGGTCGATTTTTCCTATGATGGCGACCTGATTCTCAAAGATATCACACTGGCCGTTAAAGAAGGGGATTTCCTGGGTGTGGTGGGTCCTAACGGCAGCGGGAAAAGCACACTTCTGAAAATCATACTCGGCCTGATTCATCCCTTGAGGGGCATGGTTAGGGTCTTTGGTCAACCGCCGGAACACGCACGCCATCTTATCGGTTATGTCCCGCAACATGCAGACCTTGACTATAGTTTTCCCATAAGTGTCAGGGACGTGGTTTTGATAGGGCGATTGGGCAAAGCGCCTTGCTTAGGGGGATATAGGAAAGACGATAGACAGGCCGCAGAAGAGGCTATGCAGGAAGTAGAAATATACAATTTGCGCAATCAACGTTTTGGCACGCTATCCGGCGGACAAAAACAGCGGGTTCTCATGGCCAGGGCCTTGGTTGGAAAGCCGGATCTGCTTCTTCTTGATGAGCCCACCACTAGTGTGGATGGCCGGGTTGAGCAAGATATCTACGAACTTTTGAAAAAGTTGAATGAAAAGGTGACAATCGTTCTTGTTTCTCACGACGTAGGTTTTATCTCTACCTATGTGAATCGTGTTGCTTGCGTTAACCGGAGTCTTTCATGTGATCGGACGGAGCACATCACAGGTGATGTGATTGAGGCGTGTTATAGTGGACCGGTCCATATGTTAAAACATAAATGTGAGTTGTGATGTTTGAATTCATAGAGGTGCTTAGAAATCATAGCTTCATGCAAAATGCCGTCATCATCGGCTTGCTTGCGAGTGTGGCCTGCGGCGTTATGGGAACCTATGTGGTTGTCAGACGAATTGTTTTTATCAGTGGAGGGATTGCCCATGCCGTCCTTGGTGGCATGGGAATCGCTTACTACTATGGCTACAATCCCATGCACGGCGCTGTGGTGTCGGCCCTTATTGCAGCCCTCGTGATTGGGTTTGTAAGCTTGCGTTATCACCAGTACGAAGATACCCTGATCGGCGCTCTTTGGGCCTTAGGGATGGCCGTAGGTATCCTTTTTATCTACAAGACACCCGGTTACAATGTTGATCTGATGAGCTATCTTTTTGGTAATATTTTGATGGTAGAAGGAGAAGATGTGCGTCTCCTGGCCTATCTTGATGCCCTTATCATCCTTTCGGTCCTTCTTTTTTACAAGCGTTTTTTGGCCGTATGCTTTGACGAGGAGTACAGTCGACTTCAGGGAATCGGTGTTGTAAGCACCTATCTGTTACTCCTTTGCCTCATCGCCTTGACCGTGGTTATCCTGATTCAGGTGGTCGGCATTATCCTGGTGATCGCCTTGCTCACCCTGCCGGCGGCTACCGCCCGCTACTATGCCCGCAGCCTGATTCAAATGATGATACTGGCCTCACTTTTCGGCGCAGTCTTTACTACATCAGGACTCATGTTATCCTATCAGCCAGACCTTCCTGCAGGTGCCACTATTATTCTCATTGCCGGGCTGGCATACCTTCTGGCGACCGTTTCTAAGGGGTTGGTTTCAAGATTTCATGGTTACAGGAAGAGATACTAATAAAAAGTACATTAAGTTCCCGACCCCAAACCAATGTCGGGTACAAAAGTTTCTTATTAGTAGGTTTGAGGGGAACTATGAAAGACGAGATAGAGATATTCAGGGAATTTATTCGAAAGAAGGGACTCCGCAATACGCCTGAGCGCGAGACCATCATCAAGGAGATCTTTGCCACCCACGATCACTTTGATGTGGATGAGCTCTATTTGCGCCTGAAGAACAAGAAAAAGAAGATTTCAAAGCCTTCCATTTACCGCCTGGTGCCTTACCTTTTGGAATCCGGCCTGATTCAGGAGGCCTATTTTGAAGACGGCCATTTCCACTACGAGCATATCTATGGACACGAACACCACTGCCACCTTCGGTGTTTAAAGTGTGGAAAAATTATTGAGTTTGAAGAGAAATCTTTAAAAAAGATGGAAAAAAAACTGGCTGGGAAATACGATTTTGCCATCAAGGGCCATAAACTCGAGGTCTTTGGTTATTGCCCCAAGTGCAAGCCCCACATCTGAGCAAAAACAGCCTTTCACCTGTTGATTAAACCTATGAGGGAGCTTTGGCAGGTGCTTTGCGAGGTTTAAAGTGACAGGATAAGCAAAAAGATTCCGAAAGATAGGATCAATAAAGACCCGCAGGTTGCCAAACCTTTTTGCACGAGCAGGCGGGCCTTATTTTTTTGGCTTAAAGCTTTTAATATTCCCTCCTTAGCAACAATGCTCAGCACACCTGCCAGTGAAATCGTAAATGCCATCCCCAGGGCCATGAAAAACGATGAAACAAGGCCAATCCCCAGCATATTTAAGGAGAGGGAAAATAACATGATAATCACGACCCCCGGACAGGGGACCATTCCAACCGCAAGGGCGACTGGAAGAATGCTCTTATGATCTAAAGGATGAGCGGATAAATCCTTTTCTTCCCCCTGTGGATTGTCTTTCCGCAAATCAAGAATGCTTTTAATCAACAAGACCGCACCGGTTAAGGTAATAAGGCTGTAACTGATCAGTTTTATTTTTCTTGAAAGGTTTTCAAAGGATGCTAAACAGGATTGTTTGAGAATGAAATAGATGGTCAGAACAATGACCACGGCCGAAAGGGCGTGAAAAAAGGAGATTAGATTGCCCAAAAGAATGCCTTTTTTGATATGTTCCCTTCGGGATAGAAAGTAAGAAAAGGTCACTGCTTTGCCGTGCCCCGGCCCGGCTGCGTGTAAGATACCATAAAGGAAGGAGATCAGGATCAAAGCGATGAGAGGCTTCTTGGAGTTTGAGGTTTTTATTTCCCGGGATAATCTTGCAAACTTTTTATTAAGTTGATGCTGCCAAAGGGAGATTTTGCCGTAGAACTTCGACAAGCAGCTCGGGGATTTTATGGCCTTCTTTGATGGTTCTTTCGAAACGAAAGGACTATCCGTGGCCAGACTGGTTACCGGAAACAACAATAGAGATATCGCAAAAACGAGAAGGAATATCTTACCCATTTTTTCCTCGGAACTTCAAAATGATTTCTTCAGGAAATAGCATGCCAAAGTAATACGGTTCTTCGGTATTTTTTGCTATTTGATGATGAAAATCAATCGAAGATATATTTTCAAATTGAACAGAGTTGTTCTGGGCTAAAGAAATGTTGCAGTAGTTCTCTTTATCATAAATGGATATTCTGACCTCCTTAAAGGTGGAAATGGCCGTCACATGGCATGGGACAAAAAAATTATAGATAACTTTGTTCTTGCAGATACTGGCCGAGAAGCCTTGGACGTATCTCACCTTGAATTGTTGACCGTTTATCTTTATGTAGGTGAAATAGTCAAAATTCTTTAAGTGCTCAAAGGCCCCTTTCTTGATTTTTTCTATTTCCGGAGCTTCAAATTTTCTATTTTTGTTTTTATCGAACTCATAGATAATCATGCCACTGAACATTTCATCAAAGATCCATTTCAGGTTAATGCCTGTCAATCCCTTTTCATTGAAAACAATCTTCAGGGAATTATCTATAAAAACATGGGGATGAGAGAATGAATCTGCGTGAAGAAAGGACACAATGACAAAAGCCAAAACGGAAAGACCGAACTTCATTTTTTTAGATAGATACAATTAGAGCACTTTAAACTATTTTTATGACTGAATCCAGCCACTTCGCTAAAAATAATACTCGTAAGAAATGAACAAGTCAATGGAAAAACAAGGGTTATACCCGGCGAGGATTATGCCAGCCCCATGACCTTGCCGCCCTGATAGATCAAGAAGGCAACGAGCCAGGCCAAGATAGTGCTGTAAGTGATACTGAAGAGGGTCCACTTCCAGGAATTGGTCTCCCGCCTGATGACCCCCACGGTGGCAAGGCAGGGCACATAAATCAGCACAAAGGCCATCATGGCATATGCGGAAAGTGGCGTCATACCGGATTCTTTCAAGGCCGTTTTCAGGGCCTCGCTCTTTTCGTCCTCATCAGCCCCTGCGGCATACAGTACGCCCATGGTGCTTACCACAATCTCCTTGGCCACAAAACCGGTGAGCACTGCCACACTGCCGCGCCAGTCCATGCCGATTGGGGCAAACACAGGGGCCAATACTTTGCCTATCCGGCCTATATACGATCTTTCAATCTTTTCTTTTGCCTGAAGGGTTTCCAGGGCCGAAATAGCTTCATCAACATCCCCCTGTGCTGTATTTATGCCGGCCCCATAGTGTGCACTGATCCGGGCGATCTCGGCTTGATAATCCCTTGAAAATTGAACCTCTCGGGGGAAGGCGCTCAAGAACCAGACAATGACCGAGCCGACCAGAATCACGCCCCCTATTTTTTTAAGAAAGATCTTGCTGCGATCCCACATGTGGATCAACAGACCCTTGAGCATAGGGGCACGGTACGGTGGGAGTTCCATCACAAAGGGGGCAACCTTGCCCCTGAGCAGAGTCGATCGAAATAGGCGGCCCACGGAAATGGCCAGTACAATACCCAGGGCATAGATGGAGAAGATAGCATTACCGGCCGTGGCTCCAAAGAACGCGCCGGCCAGCAGGATGTACACCGGCAGCCTGGCTGCACACGACATCAGGGGATTGATCAAAATCGTCAAGATGCGGTCCTTTTCACTCTCAAGGGTCCGAGTAGCCATGATGGCCGGGGCATTGCAGCCAAAACCCATGAGCATGGGAATAAACGATTTGCCGTGAAGCCCTATAAGGTGCATAACTTTATCCATTAAAAAGGCAGCGCGGGCCATATATCCGGTATCCTCAAACAGGGCAATGCAGAAAAAGAGAATGAGAATATTTGGCAGGAATATTGCGACACTTCCCACGCCGGCTATCACGCCGTCCACAATCAATTCCCTGAATAAACCCTCCGGCAAGATTTGGCCTGCGGCCTGGCCCAGCCACCCCACACCCGTGTCGATCCAGTCCATGGGATAGGCCCCAAATGAAAAGGTGAGTTGAAACATGGCCCATATAAAAAAGATAAAGATGGGAAGCCCGAGGAGGCGGTTGGTCAATACCTGGTCTATTTGCCGGGAAACATCTACCCGTTGTTTTGAGACCGTCTTCAGAACTTCTTTGACAATTCCCGCAATAAAACCGTAGCGGTGATCGGTCATGACAATTTCCGGCTCCTCATCAAAAAATTCACGGAGCCCCTGACGTTTTATTTCTGTTTCCTGAAGTATGGCCCCTCCATTTGGACTTGCGGACCGGATTACTCGTTCCTTGACGATTTTATCGTTTTCAAGGAGTTTTATTGCAACCCACCGGATGTGATAGGGAAGCTCTGCATCGGTCTTCTCTCTTATAAATTTTGATAGTTCACTGATGGCCTTTTCAATATCTTTGCCGTAATAGACCCGGCGGGTGCGAGGCAGATCTATCTCGGCCTCTGCCACAGAGAGGATCGTCTTAAGAAGCTCTGGGGTCCCTTTATTCCTGTTTCCGACCGTAAAGACCACGGGCACATCAAGAAGTTCGGACAGCTTATCTGCATCGACCTTGATACCCCGGTCTGCGGCAAGATCGGCCATATTGAGGACAAAAATCACCTTTGTGTCGAGTTCGCGAAGCTGCGTGGCCAAGTAAAGATTGCGTTCCAGATTGGAGGCGTCAATAATATCGACCACTACGTCCGGTTTTTCATCCAGGATGAAATTGCGTGCCACAATTTCTTCGATGGAGTAAGCAGTGAGGCTGTATGTGCCGGGCAGGTCAACCACGGTAATATCGTAACCATTGGCCTCTATGTGCCCCTCTTTTTTCTCAACAGTAACACCGGGCCAGTTTCCAACCTTTTGGCGGGTACCTGTTAAATTGTTGAAAATGGTGCTCTTGCCCGCATTAGGGTTGCCGGCAAGGGCAATGGTTATTGGTTTCAAAGGCATATGCTATTTTCAACTCCTGACGTTTTCGACTTGAATGTGGGCAGCTTCGTCGACGCGGAGGGAGACATGGTACCCCTTTAGAATAAGTTCGATAGGGTCTTTCAGAGGGGCATATTTTTCAACGTAGACCTCAGTACCACGCAAAAAGCCCATTTCAAGGAGCCTTCTGCGAAAAGATCCGTTACCGCCTACATGCGCTATGGTAGCTGTCTGGCCTTGCTTCAACTCACTCAGGTTCATTGCTATCCCTTTCTTTTCCCATTGGGTTTCACCATGATTTTCTTGGCAATACCCCGGCCAAGGGCCAGTCGCATACCGTTGACAGCGACAACAAGCTGGCCCGCGCCGCTGTTGGTTATGACCTCGACCTCATCACCCTTCCTCAGCCCTATAGTGGCCAATCGGAGTTGCGCGCCGGACCCTCCCATGAATTCCGCCACAATGCCTAATTCGCCTTCTTGGGCAAATGAAAGGGGGATCAAACGGATGCGCTCCTTTAGGCAGTCTGAGCACAGGCCGTATATCTCCATCTTGTGCTGGAGTACGTGGAAGCCGTGCAGGGCGGCTATTTTAACCTGGAGATCTTCCATCTGACGGTTTTCAAACTCGGCTATCTTCCCACACTTAGTGCAAATGAGATGGTCGTGGTGAGAGCCGAGATGTCGGTGTTCATACAGAGTAGGTCGGCCTTCAAATCCCTTTTTTGCGGCAAAGCCGTATCGGCATAGGAGGTTTAGCGTCTTTTTTACGAAGTCCGGCTCAAAGTCATAGCCGTTATTTTGTAAAGCAGCGATAAATTCTTGAAAGCTTATGTGTTTCTCAGTGCCGAGAAAGACCTCCAGGATGGCTAACCTATCCTCAATCCGGTCGATACCCTCATCTTCAAAAAGGCGCTTAAACTGTTCTTTTTCCTTATGGTGGATCGGTTCCATTTGTTCCCCTTCTTATTGTTATTGAGTTACAATAACACAAAGCGGCAAGCTTGTCAAATTTTTTTTTGAGATTTCCCTAAGGAGTAAGGATATGGTTCCCTAGCAGGCTGTTGAAAAACTCTTCTTTTCGCTCCGATTGCCCATTTTTGAAGTTTCTAAGTTCGCTCCGCTAAAATTGCAAAACTCGGCATACGCCTCAGACAGTTGCAATTTTTGACGCTCCGCTTCACTAAGAAACTTTCGCAAAAATGATCAAAGTCGCTCATTCAAGAGTTTTTCAACAGCTTGCTAGTTCTTGGAGTGGCCGGGAAGGTCTATAGTGGAACAGGTTCCAGAGGCGCATTCCCTCGATTGTACCTTTGGGCTTCGCGATTCTCCCTTGCCAGGACCCATGGTATGGCTGGTTGTACTCAGTATGCGCTCAAAGTCTTCGGACTTACAGTGGGGGCATTTCATCTCAACCTCTTTCTCAGTACTTACCGTGAGGATCTCAAAGACCTCATTGCACTTTAAACAGCGAAACTCATATATAGGCATAGTAATTATCCTTTCGTTGGTGTTTACCGGATGTACGGCTGCTTGAAAAAATATATATAGCAGAAATGCAGTATAGTTGCAAACACCTTAGTTTTTGTTCAGCACCTTCCGGATGGTCTCGGATAGGTCGCGCATCAATAGAGGCTTCATGACAAGCTCCTGAATACCCATTGACTTGGCCTTGTTTTCGTCTATCAGTTCACTATATCCTGTACAAAGAATAATGGGGATATCCGGCCGGATCCGTATGAGCTCTTCGGATAGTTCTCCACCTGTCATAGTAGGCATGGTTTGATCTGTGATGACCAGGTCGAATTTGTCCGGCTGTGCCTTAAAGACCTCCAGGGCATCGGTGCTGCTTGTTGTGGCAACAACCTCGTAACCAAGGCTCTCCAATATCCGTTTTACCATGGTTACAATCGCTTTTTCGTCATCGAGAAAAAGAATCCGTTCGTTGCCTGTGCGAAGAGGTGAAGTGACTTCATTTTTTTGTGTAACCTCGATCTCAGCCCTTGGAATGAATACGTGGAAAGTAGTCCCTTTTCCAGGCTCACTTTGGACGCTGATCGTCCCCCTGTGGCTCTTGACGATTTTCCGGACTACCGCGAGGCCCATTCCGGTTCCTTCAGCTAAGCCCTTGGTGGTGAAATAAGGATCGAAAATTCGGTCTATAATCTCAGGATCTATACCATGGCCCGTATCGCTCACGCTCAATGTAACATACGGTCCGGGTGTCAGATCCGGATATTCAGCCGCAGTATCTGCGTCGAGATCCGCATCTATAAGACTCACTTCCAGTATGCCCCCTTCTTCTCGCATGGCATGGGCCGCATTTGTGCAAAGATCGATCAGCACCTGATGGATTTGCGTGGAATCGGCTATTACCATGCATGAAGAACACTGGATTTTTTGGCGGATTTCAATGGTTGCGGGCAACGATGCTCGGAGCAGTTTGAGGGCTTCTTCAACAACGAGACCGAGCTGCAGCGGCCTTTTTTCCACTTTGCTTTGACGGCAATATGTTAGGATTTGCTCCACCACGTTTTCCGCTCGCATGCAAGCCTTGAGCACCTCCTCCAAAGTCTGCCGCGGTTCACGCAAGTCGCGTACCTGATACAGCGCCAGTTCAGTATTACCGATAATGATCCAAAGGATGTTGTTAAATTCATGAGCTATAGTACCCGCGAGGGCGCCTATGGCTTCCATCTTATGGGCTTGTTGGAGTTGTGCTTCCAGTTTCTTCTTTTCTTCCTCTGCCCGCTTTTGTTCTGTAATGTCCAGTGCGACCTCTACCACACCCGCAAGGTTGTCATTTCCGTCTCGAACCGGGTAGCTTCGTACGAACCATACTCGACCATCCGGGCAACTCACTTCTGATTCCTCTGGTCGACCTGTTTTACGAACCTGTGTAACAGGGCAGCCCGGACACGGTTTGCTACGTCCGTGTCTTACCTCATAGCAATAGCGTCCCGCCATTTCCTCAGTATTCATCCCAAGCGATTCGCCCGTTGCCCTGTTTGCCCATATTATCCTATGTTCAGTGTCCTGATACGTCACAACCCCGGTTATGCTGTTTAGAACAGCCTTTTTTTCTTCTTCGCTCTTTCTCAACGCCTCTTCGACTCGCCTTCGTTCAAGTATCTCATTGTTTAAAACCGCAATGGCATTTGAAAGCTCGGCGGTTCGCTTCTGAACCCGCTCTTCCAGTTCATCGCGGGCTTTTCTCAGCGCCTCCTCTGCTTGCTTACGCTCGGCGACTTTTTGTCTGAGTTCCTGTGCGTAAACGATCGATTGCTCGTAGGCAAGTTGCAGGCGGCGATTACTTTCCCGTAGCGCTTCTTCAGTTTTCTTGCGTTCGTTTTTCAGCCTTCTTTGATCAAGGGCGTTTCGCACCCTCTTTAACAGTTCATCATGTTCAAACGGTTTTGTGAGATAATCGCAGGCTCCATTCGTCAGTGCTAATATCGATGATTCTACAGAAGCATGTCCGGTGATAATGACGACCAGGGTCTCCGGACTTTGCCTTTTTATCTGATCCATAATCTCGTTACCATCAGAATCAGGCATGACCAAGTCCAGCAACACAAGGTCAAAATCATTTTTGCCAAGACATTGTATAGCTTCCTGACCACCACAGCCTGCTTGAACCTCGAATCCTTCATTGCCCAACAAAGTCTTCAGGCTATCGCGCATGCGGGGCTCGTCATCTACTATCAGGATTTTGGGTACATTAGACATGAATACCTCTTTCAGAAGGCTGGGTTATCATAAGTACACAAAAACCTCAACCTCCTTGTTTCCCCTTTTTAGAGCCTGACTGAATCATTAAACTTGTCAAGCTGTTACCCAGTCATCCCCAATACAGATGTCGGCGGATGGGTATCAGCCTACTGATGTTGCCCGCTTCACATGATCCCATCAGGCTTTTTCTTGACCGATTGTGCCGGCTGGTCTATCTAAGGCTAATTATTGACCAGATTGCGAATTTAGCGCAAAGTACATTAACTACCCAACATCACAGACAGGGCACAATGATGTCTTTTCCGGAATGACTGGCGGGAGGGCGCCTAAACACCAGCCAGGGAGACTCGGAATAGAGGAAAAGACATCATGATCCCAAACCAATGTTGGTACAAAACGTTCTCATTAGTAATTCTGCGATCCACAATCTCAAATCGAAAACCAAAAGGGGGTGTCTTTATGGAGAAAAAAGTGGGCCTGGCAGTGCTCCAGGTAAGCCAGTGTGATATTACCGAGATGGAAACGGATGCAATAGTTAATGCGGCCAACGCACAGCTCATCCTGGGTGCCGGCGTAGCCGGAGCCATCAGGACGAAGGGAGGGCCTAAGATCCAGGAGGAGTGCAATGCCATCGGCGGCACCTTTGTAGGAGGGGCCGTGATCACAACCGGTGGCAACCTGGAGGTAAGGCATGTGATCCATGCAGTGGGCCCGCGCATGGGGGAGGGAAACGAGGACGAGAAGTTGAAGAACGCCACCCTAAATAGCCTGAAGGTGGCTGACGAGAACAAGCTTACCAGCATCACGTTCCCGGCCATCAGTACGGGTGTCTTTGGATTTCCAAAGGAGCGCTGCGCCGAGATAATGCTTCGCACGGTGATCGATTACTTAAAAGGAGATACAAGGCTTAAAAGGGTGGTCTTTTGCCTGCACGGGGAGTCGAGTTGCGAGATTTTCTCAGAGACTCTGGCCCGCCTTTCCACATAAAAAAGCCTGGCTATTGGCTTTTCCAGCTCACTCGACGCCCCCAAGCCTCTTGATACTTCATGAGAATCAGTTTGCGGGCAAAATCGGGGCTCGATAAGTAGCCAAGGTTCACGCTCAGGAACCGGTCCTTGAGTTCCTTAAAGACATCGTCTTTTTTTGTTTCAGAAACAAAGTTTCTTTGCTTCTCATGCTGGTACGTGGCCGTGTCGCCTATGGTCTTTTTTATCTCATCAAAAGGGAAATCTTCGAATTCTTTGTCTTCAAAGTATTCCGGCGTCACATCAACCTCTATGCGGGCGACAAGAGAGATCAGCCACCGGTCTCCTGCCACACGTCTTGAGCAATCATAAAGTTCGAGGGTCAGTCCGTTTTCAAGCTCTATTTTGTCAATCAGTTTTTCTTCCATGGTCTGGTCAATAGTCATTCCCAAAACCTTCTTTTGAAAGTATATATCAAACCTCAAAAAGACTCAATTGTGCATCCTGTTTCTTGGGAGCCGGCCGTGATAAAAAGGGCTTTTTGTATTCTTTTAGATCTTCTTCAACGGCCGCAAGAAAAGGGGAGGGATGCTGAAAGGTCCTCCGTCCGAACAATAGCCTCTTCTTGGCGTGGGTCAGATAGATTTTTTCCTGCGCCCGGGTCAAGGCCACATAAAATAACCTTCTTTCTTCAGTGAGATCCCCCTGTTCACCTTTTTCCCTTTGGTAAGGAATCACCCCATCTTCACAACCTGCGATGAAGACCACAGGAAACTCCAGACCCTTGGCTGCATGCATGGTAAGCAGCGAAACCTTTTCTGCACCGGGGTCATAGCGGTCCTGCCAATCTTCGAGCGCGAGGTGAGCCAGAAAGTCCATGCCACGGTCCTCAAAGGATCCGGCAATATCCAAAAAGAGTGTCAGGTCTTCTTCAAACGCCTTATTACCATCCATGGCATCCATGATGCTGAATCGATTCAGGACATGGTGGATTTGCTCATGCAGGCTCATTTTGTTTAGTGTCTCTTTGAGTTGATTCAAATCCTTTAAAAATATACTGAGCTTGCTTCTCGGACCCGGTTTGAGTTCGGGGATCTCGTCTGAGCGGTTGGCAGCGGTCATAAGAGAACACCCGCTCATTTTGGACCATTGCTTTAATGTGCGAAGAGTACTGCGTCCGATCCCACGTGAAGGGAAGTTTAGGGTCCTTTCCACATCAAGATCGCTTGCAATCGACCATCCCGCCTTCAGGTAGGAAATAAGCTCCGTTATTCCAGTGCGATCTTGGAGCTTTTCATATCCGACCATCTGAAACGGGATACCGGACCGTGCAAATGCCTCCTCCATGGCCTTCCCCTGTTCCTTGATGCGGTAAAGCACGGCAAAATCCGAAAACCCCCGTTCCCTTTTGGCTTGAAGCCGGTCAATCCGCCCGCTGTCCATGGAAAAGTGGCTGATTCCTCCAACCTCCTGCTCGATGGTCTTGACTATGTACTCCGCCTCTGCCCTTTCAGTGGGAAGCTCGGTGACGGTCAGGGCCTTGGCGCCGTGGATCCCCGACCAGATACTCTTCTTATCATCCGTACCGATAAGCTGTCCTGAGGCCCTTAAAATTGTTTCTGTGGAGCGATAGTTCTGTTTAAGCAGAATCGTTTTTGCACTTGGATAATCCTCGCAAAACCTGTGAAAATATCGGACGTCTGCCCCCCTGAATCCGTATATGGCCTGATCCGGGTCGCCGATGACACAGATGTCGTGGCCTTCCGGGGCAAGGAGGCGGATGAGATGGTACTGGGCATAATTGATGTCCTGATATTCGTCCACGGATATGAAAGAAAACCTTTTTTGGTACTTTCTCTGGATATCATGATGAGTTTCAAGAAGTCTGACTGTGTTAAAAACAAGGTCATCAAAGTCAAGGAGATGGTTCTCATTAAGGATCTCCTGATATGCCTTATATATGGAAGGAAACTTATCCTGGAGTGGTTCCGGGACATTCCCGGCCAAATCGTCCTTCGGGGAGATCAAGAGCTGTTTCACCTTAGAGATAAGGTCTGCGATTTCACCTGTGTCAAGCCTTGAAACAAAAAGCTCGCCGTGCGCCCTCTCCATGGCCGCCTTTACCAGCCGGGTACGGTCGGTTTCATTCAATACGGATACAGCCTGTCTTAGTTCCAACACCTTTGCTTCAAAACGGATGATATCAAGACACAGGGCGTGAAAAGTCTTGATGGTGACCCTATTCATGATCTCAGGGTCTTCAAGAATCCTGCTCAAACGCTCCGCCATCTCACGGGCGGCCTTGTTTGTAAAGGTAACAGCAAGTATCTGTTCAGGCCCGGCAATCCCTCTTTGAAGCAAACGGGCAATGCGATGTGTAAGGGTGAAGGTTTTGCCGGTTCCGGGACCGGCAACAATCAAGAGAGGCCCTCCGGTGTGTTCGATTGCCTCCTGCTGGGTCTTGTTCAGGCGCTCCAACAGACCTTTTTTGTCCTCCCCTACAAGATGCGCTTGCTCCGGTGGGACAAAGGTTGCCCTTATCTCTTGAACTGTTTGGGCCGACCCTCTCCCACTCTTTGTACTTTTTTTTGGCAAAGCCCTGAAGAGCGTCTTTTGGCCGAGGAGCCGGGTGCGTTCCTCATCATCAAAGAGCGAGATAGTGCCGAACTCGCCGTCATATCCAGGAGCGATACGGACCCGGTTGTTTCGCATCCTGTTGATTGCCTCGGCGAGCAGGGGCGGCCCGTGCCGTTCAAGGGCCTCTATGGGGGTCTTTCTAAGGATATCAAATTCCGGGCCGATGTTTTCGAGAAGTGTCCGGTAGGCCCCGGCCACCTTCTTGCTCTTGGGCCCCACCTGAAGAACCTGTGACAAGACATCGGTCAGGGGAAGGAGGCTTGTATAGGGATGAGCCTTTTTTCGTTTTGCATTGGTTTTGCGGTCGGCCAGTTCTTCTACCCGGCACATGACCCCTATGGTGACCGGCCTGCCGCAGACCGGGCAGAGTCCGTTGTAACGCCTTGTCTCCTCGGGTGAAAGCCTGACACCGCATTTCCGGTGGCCGTCAAAATGGTACTTTCCCTCCTCGGCAAAGTATTCAAGTGTGCCCAGAAAATGTTTTGGATCACCGGTTTTCAGTGAATCTCTGATAGTAGAATAGGAAAGCTCTGTATCAAAAAGGTTTGCCTCCCTTCCCAGATTGGCCGGGGAATGGGCATCGGAATTGGAGACCAGGGTGAGGCCGTCTAATGACGAAACCCTCCAGTTCATGGCAGGATCGGAGGAAAGACCGGTCTCCACGGCAAAGATGTGTGTTGTCAGGTCATCAAAGCATTCCTCAATGGAGTCAAAACCGGACCTGGAACCGAGTACCGAGAACCACGGGGTCCAGATATGGGCGGGGATCAGGAATGCATCTTCTGAAGCTTCAAGCGCGATTTCAAGGAGTGACCTGCAGTCCAGCCCGAGGATCGGCCTCCCGTCAGACTTGATATTGCCGATCCGGGCCAGTCGTTGGTTGAATTTTTTTGCCGGCTCAAGTCCGGGCATAAAGACGACATTGTGGACCTTGCGGGTCTTCCCATCCTTTTTATATATGCTGCTGATTTCTACACCGAGGATGAAGCGTACAGGCCTTTTGCAGCCGGGTGGAACCAGATGGTCTGTTTGGACTGCAATCTCCGGCTTTAACTTATAGAGTCCGTCTTCTGCCGGCTCCAGCTTTTCGCGTAACTCTGAAAACCACTGAGGGTGGGTAAAATCCCCTGTTCCGACAACGGTAATCCCTTTTAGCTGGGCCCAGAGGTTCAGGTGTTCCAGATTAAGATTTTTGGCTGTTGCCCGTGAAAGATAGGAATGGATGTGAAGGTCGGCAATGAATTTCATATAGCCCAAAGGGTAAAAGAAGTTGATAGTCTATTGAGAAAAAGCGTGTGACAAAATGTTCGGGATGATGATTTCGCAGAAAGTCATCAAATGGACGGCACAGCAAGAAGCTCCAGATGCAAGGCGCGCGAGTCTTGAGGAATGAGGCGTACTTATCGTACGTCGCAATGACGAAAGATGAAGCGCAACGCCGCAGATGGACTTCTTGCGAAGCCGTCAGCAGATTCGAGGTAACTGCTCCCCCGCCAGCATATCAATGATCCTGGTGCCTCCGATACTGGTCTTCATAAAGACTCGCCCCTGGTTCTCTGAGATCACCTTTCCGATGATAGCCGCTTCACGCCCATAAGGGTGGGACTTCATACAGTTCAAGACCTTGTCTGCATCTTCAGGTGATACAAAGGCTATCAGCTTTCCCTCGTTGGCCACATAGAGTGGGTCGATTCCGAGGAGTTCACAGGCCCCGACTACGCTTTCACGCACAGGGATCTTTTCTTCAAAGAGTTCAATTCCTACATTCGACTGAAGGGCGATCTCGTTCAGGGTGGTGGCAAGTCCGCCGCGTGTAGGATCACGCATGGTATGGATACTGTCGCTGACCGACATCATTTCTGCCACCAATTTATTCAAAGGAGCGGAATCGCTCTGGATGGAGGTCTCAAAGGAAAGGCCTCCCCGCTTGGAGAGGACGGTTATTCCGTGGTCCCCAATAGTTCCGCTGATCAGTACGAGATCTTCAACCTGAGCATTTTTCCCTGAGATATTGGTATTATTCTTTATGATACCGACCCCTGAGGTGTTAATAAAGATCTTGTCGGCCCCGCCGCGATTCACCACCTTGGTGTCGCCGGCAATAATCTGTACTCCCGCTGTTTCGGCCGCACCCTTCATCGACTCCACAATCCGCTTTAGATCGGCTATAGGGAATCCTTCCTCGATAATGAAACCCGCGCTGAGATAGAGCGGCACCGCGCCCCGCATGGACAGGTCGTTCACCGTGCCGTTGACCGCCAGGCAACCGATATCGCCGCCCGGGAAAAAGATGGGATCTACCGTGTAAGAGTCTGTAGAAAAGGCGAGTTTTCGATCTCCTATCTCAAATACCGTGCTGTCATCCAGCCCATCAAGGAGCGAGTTCTTGAACTGAGGTAGAAACACGCGCCTGACCAGTTCGTGTGAGGCCCGGCCTCCGCTGCCGTGATCCAACAAAATACTATCTTCTCTTGTCATGCCTATCTCCCTAAAGCGTGTCTGTGTCGGTCTGCGCCTGCCCCGTAGGTAGACACTATCGTACCGGGGTGTGTCTGCGGCTAATTTATCCAAAATCAAAATTTTATCTTCGGCACCTCTTGTTTCTCCTTTGGCACTTCAAAGAAGGTGGCTTTTTCAAATCCGAACATACCCGCTATCAAGTTGGTCGGAAAGCTCCTAATATTCATATTGTATACCTTTACCGCTTCGTTGAACCGGCGCCGTTCCACTGCGATCCTGTTTTCAGTCCCTGCCAGTTCGTCTTGAAGCCGGATAAAATTAGTGTTCGCCTTCAGATCGGGATACCGTTCCACCACCACTAAGAGTCGGGCTAGGGCAGAGGATAATTGGTTATTGGCCGCAATCTTCTCACTGATATTGCCGGCTCCGGCTACCATTGAGCGTGCCTTGGTCACTTTCAGGAAGACCTCCTTTTCGTGCCTGGCATATCCCTTTACGGTTTCCACGTAATTTGGGATCAGGTCGTAGCGGCGCTGGAGCTGATTTTCAACCTGTGCCCAGGCCCCCTTTATCCCTTCGTCCATACGGACAAGGCTATTGTACGTCCCTTTCAGATATAGCAAAGGAATCAAGACAGCCAACAGGATAATTCCTACTATGATGAGCGTGGTTTTTTGTCCTTGTGTCATTTAACCTCCTAAAAACGAGTTGCACGTTACGGGTTGCGCGTTAAGCAGCACATAGCGCATGGTGCATAGCGTGTGGCGTTTTTTCTTTTACGCTCTGCGCTTTGCCCTCTGCTCCTGGCGCTTTCGTTCCAAAATTCTACAGCGTGTCCACGATCTTCCACAGTTGGTGTACCTGCCTTAGGTATGATTTGAAAAGGTCGGCCATTTCAGAGTCAGATAGCTTAAGCCTTTTTTCTTTGATGTCAAGGAGCTTTTCAAAGAGGGTGGCATCCATGTCAAAGGCCAGGCAAACCTCTCTGATGACCTCGCGTTTGTGGCGTGGAAGCTCGTTTCCTCTCAGATGAAGGAGCGCGTTGAATATGGCGACAAATGTACCAAGAGACTGGGTTGCGAGCTGTTGCAGATATTTCCCCTTGCCCCGTGTTTCCAAGAAGGCTTCCCTCAAGACGAGTAACTTTCCCTTTACCTCCCTTTCGCATTGGAGTCTCAAGAACTCTTGGTCAAAGGAGAGATCCTTCAGGATATCCTTGCCGTAAACGAGTTCGTGATTGTTCCGGAAATTCAGATATTCAATCGGAAAGACATCCAATGATGTCTTGACATACGTCTCGGTTAGAAACAAGGGGGTCGCCACATTGCGCTTTTTCCACTTTCCTATGACTTCAAAGGCCCGGTCAAGGGAATCGATGCCATCTTCAGAAAGCACAATCATGAAGTTGATGTCTGATTTGCCAGGAATGTAGTCATTGCTTGCCGCGCTACCGTAGAGTATTACGGAAACCAAATCCTCGCCAAACAGACCCTTGTAGTCATCAACGATCCCGGGAAATATCTCCTTCGGATCTTTCGGGACTTTCGACATAAACTGTCCTCCGCTGTTCGTTATTGGTTTGGGATCATGACGTCTTTTCTTTCGTTCCGAGTCTCCCGGGCTGGTGTTTTTTGCAACTTATCTGCGGGGGAGCTTTACCCCCTCCGCATTCTCCCGCAAGCGGGAGCTGCGGTTTCCCCCACAGATAAGTAACAAAAACACGGCGCCCTCCCGCCAGTCACTCCAGAAAAGACATCATGATCCCATATCTATGATGTCGAGTGGTTAATGTCCTTTTTAATAACTCTACGAACCCAATAAACCCAACAGGCTCAGCCGGTCTAAAAGCCTCCACCGGCCCCTCCGCCACCGCTAAAGCCGCCGCCAAAGCCGCCAAAACCCCCGCCAAAGCTACCGAAGCTGCCGCCGAATCCGCCCCGGCCGTAGCCTCCTCCATATCCGATTCCTCTTCCCATGAACATAAGGAGCAGGAGGGGGAAGAGACCGCCTCTCCTCCTGCCCATGGAAAAGAGGAGCAACAGAAAGAAAAGCATGAACAGCAGGGACGATAAGCCGGCGCCCTTTTTGACGGGCCGTCTAACAGGAACCTCTCCGCTCAGACTGACTCCCGCGTCTTTGGCAATGAGGCCGGCTATGGCGAGGGTGCCGTTCAAGAGTCCTTCTCCAAATTGATTTTGCTTCAAATAGGGGACAATATACTGGTCGCGTATCTCGCCGGCCAGGCCGTCAGGGATGATGCCTTCTATTCCATAGCCGGTCTCGATCCGCATCTTGCGCTCTTTGATGGTGACAAAGATCAGGACTCCTCTATCTTCGCCTTTTTTCCCGATCCCCCATGCCGCGTACAAGCGGTTGGCGTACTCGTTGTAATCCTCACCACCGATCTCCGGCATAGTGACCACCACCACAGGCACACCTGTTTTTCTCAAAAGTTCACCGGTTACTCGCAACAACTTCTCTTGATAATGAGGTGGAATGACATTGGCAAAATCGTTGACGAGTCCACGCGGCTTTGGAAACACATCGGCGGTATGACTTACGACCGGGCATGCGAGCGCCAAAAAAAGGAGAGTTGCCAGGGCAAGCCCGATCTTCATATTCGAATATTGTCTATTAGTGATCATATAATATTTACTAACAAGAAACTTTTGTGCTCGACATTGGTTTGGGGTCATGACGTCTTTTCTTTTGTTCCGAGTCTCCCGGACTACAGCGCCCCCCTATCTATTGATGTCGGGTAGTTAATGTACTTTTTAGTTAGGATAAAGCCACCGGCACCAAATTGTCCGGAGACATCCATATAACACATTAAATCTTTCAAAGAAACCTTTCTTGCCTGCCCCATACGTCAAGATTTTGACCATTTTTGCCTTAAGATATCAAAAGGTAACGCTTTTACAAAGTGCCTGCACCCAAGAACCCACTCCGTTCTTCTCCGTCTCACCGGCAAATTCTTCAACTTTAATTATTACAAAGCGGCATTTTTTGCCTGGCTTCCATTCCTTCTCGCCCCATCTCTCTAAAATCATTGAATAAAATTCCCCTCTGCCTACTGGCATGATAGTTGCTTAGATTCAAGTGAAAGTTAAAGTTCAACAGGCCCCATCCGATAGAAGTAGAAACACAGGCACATCTATGATCTCTGTGTCTCTGTGGTGAAACCATCATAAAACTCAATAGGTTAGCATGTTCCCAGCCATGTAACCCAGGGGGGCGAAGCACGTCTTCATGTTGGAGGATCGCTCAAATCCAGCCCGCCCCGTAGGGAGGAACGACCGTACTGGGGTAGCGCGAAGCATCCCGCAGGGATAATCCTGTCTAAAAGTCATGCAAGACCAGCTCTTAACCATTCAAGAAGTCAGTGACCGGCTCAAGGTCCCAAAACACACCTTGCGGTTCTGGGAAAAGGAACTGGACGGCATTATAGTTCCTCACAGAACCAACGGCGGACAGAGGCGGTACGGCCTTAAGGCCATCGCCATAATCGAAGAGATAAAAAGACTAAGAAAAAGAGGGATGAGTCTGGCCGAGATCAAGAGGAAACTCGGTGATAGCAATAATTCAAATTCAGACCGAATTGATCTTTTGGCAGACAAAATTACAGAGGTCGTCAAGGCAGAGGTTTATAGGTTTCTTGAAGGGGAAGCGGAATGAATCCCGGCTTCTATGCTTGCCTAAAATGAAACAAAACTTAGCACAATTCAGCACCTGCTGCCCAAGCCGGTCGACTAAAGCAACTCAGGGCTTTTCCGCCGCAAGGCGGATTGTATTTCATCACTTTCATCAGGAAAGTGATGAGAAAAAAATCCATCAAATCCTGTAAATCCTGTCTAACTTAGGAAAGAAAAAGATCAACTATTGAACTGTTATGGAATAACAAGTTGCGGGGTGTATGTGCTATGAATAATATTGCAGTGATTGGATCGGGGTACTGGGGGAAAAATCTTGTGCGCAATTTTGACGAATTAGGCGCGCTTCATACGATCTGTGATAAGAACATCGCAACCCTTCGATCCTTTCAGGAAAAATATCCTGAGAAAAAATTTCAAACGTCCTATGAATTAGTGTTGAAAAACCCCGCAATTGACGCCGTGGTGATCGCCACGCCGGCAGAGACCCACTTTGAGCTGGCTAAAAAGGGATTATTGGCGGGCAAGCATGTGTTTGTGGAAAAGCCGCTGGCCTTGGTAGTCAGTGAAGCAGAGACCCTTTGCGAAATTGCGTTCCGCAGAAATCTCAAACTGATGGTCGGGCATATCCTGCTTTATCATCCGGCCATTGTAAAGCTCAAAGAGATCATAAGCTCCGGTGAATTAGGAAAGATCAACTACATCTATTCAAACCGCCTGAATCTTGGCAAGTTCCGTACTGAAGAGAATATCCTGTGGAGTTTTGCCCCGCATGATATCTCCGCCATCCTTTATCTATTGGAAGAGATGCCCACGCAGGTCGTGGCCCAGGGGGGCAATTATTTAAACAATGACATTGCCGACGTAACCATGAGCGTGCTTTCCTTTAAGAGTGGCGTCAAGGGGCATATCTTTGTCAGTTGGCTGCATCCTAACAAAGAACAAAAACTTGTGGTCGTTGGCGACAAAAAAATGGTGGTCTTTGACGACACATTGGCCGAAGGAAAATTGCAGATCCATGATAAGGGGGTTGAATGGGTGAACCGCCAGCCGGTGCCGCGAAAAAACGACGCGAAAATCGTCCCCATAGAATCCAATGAACCACTTAAGGCGGAATGCGCCCACTTCTTAGAGTGCATTGAATCCGACAGGGCACCGAAAACAGACGGAAACAATGGAATACAGGTTCTAAAGATTTTGAACGCTTGCCAGGATTCTCTGGAGCACCACGGCACTGTTATTGACATGAATGGCGCTTGCCGTTCGGAATCGTTCTTTGCACATGAAACAGCAGTAATTGACACAGCCTGCAAGATAGGAAAAGGGAGCAAGGTCTGGCATTTCAGCCACATCATGTCGGGCGCTGAAATAGGGGAGCGGTGCAACATCGGGCAAAACGTGGTCATCTCTCATGGTGTCAAGATCGGCAGCAACGTCAAGATCCAGAATAATGTATCAATCTATGAAGGCGTAGTCCTTGAAGATGATGTTTTCTGCGGTCCCTCAATGGTCTTCACCAATGTCATCAATCCACGCAGTCATATCTCCAGAAAACATAAATTCAAACAAACCCTGGTCAAAAAGGGCGCAACCATCGGTGCCAATGCCACGATTGTATGCGGGCATACCATCGGCAGATACGCCTTTGTCGGCGCAGGTGCCGTGGTAACCAAAGATGTGCCGGATCACGCCCTTGTGCTGGGCAACCCGGCGACGATTGAGGGCTGGATGTGCGAGTGCGGGCACCAGCTTAATTTCCAAGGCGATATGACTGCTTGTTCAGAATGCGGGAAAGAATACATAAAGACAGAAGAGGGTGTAAGGCTTTTTGAAGATCAAGGGACGTTGCATGCAGAAACTAGTGCATAATCCAGACGTTCATTGTCTCTCTGTAATGCTTTCCAAACATGGATAAACTAAAAAGACTAAAGAGGATTTTTTGATGGAAGACAAGTTAAAACAAGGCGAAACTCTTTTTGCTGAAGGTAAAGTTGAAGAGGCTGAGAAGTGCTTTTTGGGTCTTTTGGAAGAGAACCCTGAAAATGAGGAGGCATATAACAATCTTGGCGTCATTGCCCTTCAACGGCAGAATATTGAACAAGCTTTTGCATATTTTACAAAGGCATTGGAAATAGCTCCTTTTTACAAATACGCAGTTTTAAACTATTCCGAGGTGCTTAGGGCGTTAGGCCGACTTCATGCAGCTATTCCCATTTTAGAAAAAGGCATTGAGAAATATTCTGACGATAAAGAGGTTAATCAGCTTTTACAGGATGCTTATGAAGCTCAGTATAATTCTACACCTTTAACTGATAGCCTAAACCACAAAACACATCTTAAATCAAAGGAATTAATTAACTCCTCTCCCGAAAAGAAATTCAGCGGAACGAACGAAGATCCACTGTCAGGCAAGAAAATACTACATGCCCCGTTTGAAATTGCAGGCAATATGGCTAGAATCAGTCGATTTCTAAGAGCCCAAAACGTGGATGCGATTAGTGCGAATTATTATGATTCATGGCTGAAATACAAATGTGATATTAATCTAAATATCAACAACCTTCCTGAAAGCGAGCGTCATAAAACGATTGACGATTTTGCCAAAGAGGCCATAGACAAATACGATATTTTTCATTTTCACTTCACCCATTCACTATATCCAGACTTCAGGGATTTGGAAGAACTAAAACAAAAAGGCAAGAAAATTCTCTTTTCATTTTGGGGCAGTGATCAGAGAAGCCCGGAGTGGATACTTTATCACCAAGCTAAATTTCTCGGTTACAATCCTCCAAAGCCGTTCTTCAATACGTTACAGCAATATCATACCCATAAGTTAATTAACCGCTATGCAGATGTGATGTTTGGAACAACATGTATCCCGAGAGGAATATTTATTCCAGGTTATGCAGACACTTCTGAATGGAATCTTGTGGAAAAAGAGAGAATGCTCAGAAGGAGAATAATCGAAAAGGATTCTGGAAAGACTTATTTTGTTCATGCACCAACATCACATTGGAAGAAAGGGTCTCAAATTATTCTTAAGTTACTTGAGGAATGTAAAAAAGATGGAATGCCAATTGAAATCTTGTTTGTCAGCCAGGTTCCACCAGAAAGGGCGAAGCAGATATATGCTTATGCAGATTATGGTATTGACCATGTTGGGGTTGGCACATTCGGATTATTTGGAGTTGAAATGCTATGCTGGCAAACTCCTGTACTCGTTTATCATATAGATCTATTTGACAGAATCCGAAACTCCCCTCCTATCATAAGAATAACAAAAGACAATTTTAAAAGCCAAATTGCCAAGTGTATTGAGATGAAAGAAAGTGGTGAGATAGTTGAGTTGGGAAAAAAGGGACAGAAATGGGCAATTGAGAATGTAGATATATCCCTTGGTTTACCGGAATATTTGAGAATATATAGAAACTTGGTTGAAGGAAAGCAGATCAAGCAATACGTGAACAGGTCTTGGTACGAACAGGAATACCGACTTCAGAGTGGGGTAAAGTCAAAGTTTTATAGATATATGATTGAAGAGAATGTGTTTGATGAGTTGCAGATGCAAGCACCAGACTACGATAGAAGGTTGTACACTTGATTGGGTACTGGTTTGACTGAACGAGGGTTAGTTCGCAGTAATCATCACACTTTTTGGGCAAAGATTCATGCGACTTAATCAGAAATTACAAGCGGTTTGGGAGTCTGCTACAGTCGCTCTGGCGGACCGTGTTCGCGAACTAAAGGCAGAGGGTAAGCATGTCATTGCGTTGCAGACAGGAGACCCTGACTTTCCAACACCAGAGCCAATTGTTGAAGCTGCCTATCAGGCTTTAAAGGATGGGCTGACGCATTATTCGAACAGCCGTGGTTTGCCGGAATTGAGAGAGGCTATTTCACAGAAGCTTTTTCAGGAGCATGGCGTGCATTACGACCCAGGTGCCGAAATCCTGGTCACCAGCGGTGGTGTACACGCTTACTTCTGCGCGTTGAATGCCATTCTTAGCTTGGGTGAAGAGGTGCTTGTTCCAGACCCCGCCTGGATGACACACTCCAACGTTATTACTCTTCTAGGAGGAAAAGCGAAACATGTTCCTTCGGAACCGGAGAACGATTTTTGGCCAAAAGTGGACGCCTGGGAGGAGTCAGTTTCCCCCAAGACCGTGGCTCTGGTGATCAACTCTCCCAATAATCCGACTGGGTCGGTTGCTACTGAGGATTACCTGCGCAAAGTTGTGGACTTTGCCAATCGCCACGATCTGCACATCATCTCTGATGAGGTTTACAACGCCATCCTTTTTGATAGCCAGCGGCATGTGTGTATGGCATCTTTTCCTGAAGCTCGTGATCGTATTTTATTGGTCAACAGCTTTTCCAAAACTTACGCTATGACAGGGTGGCGCATTGGGTACTTGGCGGCTCCGGCCGCGATCGTTTCACAGGCACTCAAAGCCAGTCAACACACCATCACAAACGTTTCGCCTTTCGTGCAGAAGGCGGCTTTGTGTGCTTTAAACGATGCCGACGTTGCTGCTGCAGTGAGCAAAATGGTTGCCCGTTATCAGCAACGGCGTGACATGGCACTGAAAATCCTTAAAGAACGTTCCCGTGTGGGGATTGATGTTGTGAAATCAAAAGGAGCCTTCTATCTTTTTCTCGATATCCGCAAACTGGGAATGCCGTCCAATACCTTTGCGAAGCGACTGCTTGACGAAGCACTGATCTCTACCGTGCCTGGCTCAGTATACGGTGTGTGTGGAGAGGGATTCCTGAGAGTGACGACTGCGACATCTGAAGAAGTTATAGAAGCTGGAATTCAGGGACTATTAGATTGGGCAGATTCTCAGGAATGGGGCAATTGACATGATAGTGGATGCCCACACTCACGTTACTACTGACGGACAGTGGTTTTCAACCAGCTTTGACGCCAGCGAAACATGCTTACTGCGCCAGATGGATGAAGAGGGTGTAGAAAAAGCTGTTGTGATCGGCTTACCGGGCTATATTTCCAACGAATCCATAAATGACCTGTGCGAACGTCATAGTGGCCGATTGCTACCTGTTGCATCTTTTAACCCGGCAGATTATGCAAATTCACAAGAAGTTTCCAGGGAAATTAGAAAACAGCTCAAAGATGAGGGGTTTATTGGAGTAAAACTACATCCGCGGTTAAACCATTATGATCCATTGGATGCTCGCGTGTTTGCCTTGCTGGATGAAATAGCAAGTTGGCCCAAACCCTTACCCGTCTGGATAGACACCCTTTTTTATTATCCAGGCGGGGTTCTCAAAAAACCACCGGTTGAAACGATCCACGAAATGGTCGGCTCTTATCCAGGGATCACATTCTTTCTGTCGCACGCCGGGGGGCCGGACATACTGAGACTCTCCCAAGCTGTTCGTAGTTGCCCAAACACTTATTTGGAGCTTTCTCTTACTTTGACGCGGTATTTGGGCAGTTCTGTTGAGATGGATATTCGCTATCTACTGAGAACGTTCGAACAACGTTTGGTCTTTGGTTCCGATTTCCCGGAGGTCAGCCTCTCTCAAGCAAGGAATGCTTTCGACATACTTGTCAAAGATGCCAAACCCGAAGCAAGACAATCAGTTTTGGGGAATAATTTCTGCAAGATAGTCTTGCAGGAGCCCAATCAATGAATCGTCATAACCTTGAAATCCTTGAATGCACCTTACGCGACGGCAGCTATACTATTGACTTCCAATTTACCCCTCGCGACACATACGTCATCGCCGCCGCCCTTGAGAATGCCGGCTTTAATCTTATCGAAGTGGGACATGGATTAGGCTTAAACGCATCAAGTTCAGGCAAAGGACAGGCAGCAGCAACGGACGAAGAATACATGAAGGCCGCTGCAAGCACACTCAAACGGGCTCAGTGGGGAATGTTCTTCATCCCAGGCATAGGTCAACATGAAGATCTGAAATTAGCCGCTGATTACGGGATGGATTTCGTCCGAATTGGCACTAATGTTACAGAGGTCGAACAATCCAAAGAATATATTGAGCATGCCAAGAAGTTGGGCATGTTCGTTTCGGCCAACTTAATGAAATCTTACGCCTTGCCGCCCAAAGAACTCTCTATACGGGCAAAGCTTTCGGAAAGGTTCGGTGTTGATCTGGTGTGTCTGGTAGATTCTGCGGGGACTATGTTGCCCGAGGATATTCAAAACTATGTGCGAACGATGCAAGATGTTCTTAATATACCAATAGGACTTCATTGCCATGACAATCTTGCACTGGGTATAGCAAATGTCTTGGCAGCGATCGATTGTGGAGTTCAGCGAATTGATAGCACTCTACAGGGAATGGGACGAGGGGGTGGCAATCCAGCCACTGAAGTCTTAGTCAGTGTTTTGAAGAAACAAGGAATTGACCTAAACATTGATCTCAACCGTTTAATGGACGTCAGCGAGCGACTCATAAAACCAATGTTACAGGAAAAAGGTTTTGATTCAATCAACATCACTTCGGGCTATGCCGGATTCCATTCCGGTTATCTCAAGACGATTCTCAAATATGCCGACCGCTATAAAGTTGATCCACGTGACCTGATTGTTGAGGTATGCCGGGCAGATCAAGTTTATGCTCATGAGGAACTTGTCGAAGACATCGCTTCACGGCTGCAACAGCAAGAAGCTGGTAGAGCGGGTCTGCATATCATTTCATTACCGCATTTTGCTTTTGCTGACGGGAAAGAGATGGAGGCATCGGATGATTCTCTTGCCGGAGCGGTTGAAAGGGTTGTGACAAAGGCCAGGACTACAGCCAAGAGACGAGGCAAACAGAGCGTTCTTAATATTGTTGCAGCTCCGCAGGCCGCAGAACAAACTATCGTTTCACGATTCGTGCAGGAAGAGTTTGACTATGTCATTGGCAGTGTAGAGGTTGGCAGCCCCTTGCCACTGGAAGAAATCATCGCAGTTGCTGATGGCGTGGTGGACATCTTGCTTGTGGATGCCGAACTTAAACCGTACCTCAATGAGCCTTTGTTTACAAAGGGACGTTCTCTTGCAAAGCAAAGCCGGGTGGTGGGCTACAAAGACTACGATGTCTGGGTACGTAGCGTTGACCAAGATATCCGCATGATGTTGAAGGATATTCGAGGTCGGCAGATCACGGTATGCGGTACGGACAATCTGTCATTGAAACTTGTCTTATCCATGCTCGAACAGGGAGCAAGGGTCACACTTACAGGAGCCACCTCCGATAAGCTTGAAGTCTTCGGTGACTCCCTGAAACGAATGGCTCTCTGTACAGGGTTTCTGGGGATTGAAGCGGATCCTGTTGAGGCGGCCCGGGCGGCCGAGGTGATGGTGTCTTTTTCACGGAGGGAACTTCTGGTCAGCCGAGCGATGGTAGAAGTGATGGCTGCCCACGGCATTATATTTGACGGGGGAATCGGTTCTGTGCCGCCTGAGGTAATCGCATACTGCAACGAATGCGGTATGCGGATTATCCGACCGGATATGCGTGCTGTATTGGCATGTGAGCTGGCATCATTACTTGGGACAGATCGTACGGTTAATGAATTGATGGGGCGAGGAGAAATAGCGGGCGTCCAGGTGGTAGCAGGCGGTTTGGTGGGCAAGTACGGAGATATTGTTGTAGATTCCGTATCGAATCCCTCCCGAGTAGTAGGTGTAGCTGATGGATGTGGACGGGTTCTATACGTTCCTACAGAATTCACCGATCAGATAGAGGCGGTTGAGCGAGAGATTGTACGGCGGCAAGCTCTGATCATTTAGCGGTCCGAACACAGACGGAGGTTTGAGATGCCAAACGGTGTAGTTAATACAAAAATAGAGAGACCTTCCGCCGAGGTGGTGGAACGGTTTAAAGAATTACCTACTAGTATAATCTCCGATGCGATGAACAGATCGAATGCCATGCATGCAGAGATCAAATGCCTTAATTCGAATATCAAAATGGTTGGAACAGCCGTGACAGTCAAAGGAATGGTTGGTTGCAACATAATGAGCCACAAAGCTATATATGTGGCCGAACCTGGAGATGTGATAGTGTTTGATGCGAGAGGGCATACGGATACATCGGTGTGGGGATTTCTTCAGACGAAGGCTTGTGTGCTTAGAGGAATTACAGGGATTGTGATTGACGGCAGCGTCAGAGATAGTTTGGAAATCAGGCAATCAGGGCTTCCGGTATTTTGTCGGGGAATCACGCCTGCGGGGCCACACAAAGGGTGGGGAGATAGCGTTAACGTTCCGATCCAATGTGGCGGTGTGCCTGTCAGCCCAGGCGATATCATTGTCGGTGATGATGATGGCGTAATAGTTGTCCCTGGAGGTCAAGCAACAGAGATATTAAAGAAAGCGGAGGCAGAGATGACTAAGGAGGAGGATTGGTTTAAAAAGCTAGACGAAGGACAGACCACTTTAGAAATTTTATCCCTGGATGAGAAGATCGCAGAAATGGGGGTAAAAGTAATATGAACAAAATCCTGATGCTTTTGGGCGCAAGCCATTTTTATGCCCCCATTATTAGAGAAATACAAAAACTGGGAACAAAGGTCGTTGTTACCGACAGGGATCCTGAGGCAGAAGGCTTTCGTTATGCGGATTGTTGTGAAGTTGTCGATATTACGGACTTTGAGAAGTCGCTGGAAGTAGCTCGTAAATACCGTATTGACGGCATTATGGCTATAAACGATTTTGGTGTCAGGACAGCCTCTTATATAGCAAATGAACTGGAATTGGTTGGAATTGACATGGAGAGTGCTATTGCGTCATGTGACAAAGGGAAACAACGGGAGAGGTGGCGCGAGGTGGAAGTGCCACAGCCTGTTTTTGAAATTATAACAGACCTTGAATCAGCAACTGTTGCAGCGGAGCAAGTTGGATATCCGCTGGTTATAAAACCAACTGATTCTGGGGGAGCAAGTAGAGGAATCTCAGTAGTCAAACGTATATCAGAACTTGAATGGGCAATAGATTTTGCAGGGCGTTACGCGCGGACTGGTGAGATCATTTTGGAAAACTATATTGAAGGAATTGAGGCTACCGCTGAATGTTTAATTTGGAATGGCCATGTGGAAATTCTCGCAGTCTCGGACAAAGTCAAGCCTATAGATACTAAGTACCGTGTAGCGACTAGCCTGAACTATACCTCGTTCTTCCCAGACGAGGTAATGGCCCAGATACATGATGTGGTGCCAAAGGCGATACGTGCTCTTGGAATTGAACAAGGTGCTGCCCATATCGAACTCGTGATGCGGCCGGACGGTCGAGTTTGGATGGTTGAGATGGCAGCTCGACCGGGGGGAGGTCACATTTTTCACACCATTGTACCATATGTATCTGGAGTTAACATGCCGCAGGAATTTGCGAAAATCCTTACAGGGATAGAACCGGAGATAAAACCTAAGTACCAAAAAGGAGCAGTTTACAGGTTTTTTGATCCGCCCAAGGGTAGGTTGAAAACGGTTCTAGGCCTGGAAAAGGCAGGCGAATTGTCAGGGGTGCTAGCGTTGGGTATTCAGGTGCAGCCAGGCGCCATAATTGGAGACACTATAGGACAACACCATCGGCCGGGCTACATCGTTACAGGGGCTGAAACCAGGGATGAGGCTGTAGAAATAGCTAACGCGGTTGAGCAGACTGTAATTTTTGAAATTGAGTCAAAAGCGAATCCTGCGAGCTTTACTAACACATGAGACACATGCAGAGGAATTCCATCGTCCCTACAACTAAGGATTGTGACCGAAAGCAGTTTGCAACACGTTGGAAAGTGGCACATAGAATCATATCTACATATCGTTGTAAAAGGAAGGAACCGAATAAGATTTAGGGTTGCCGTGGTTAGATCGTTAATGTTCAGTTCTATGGAGATTTTTTTGGAGAATCCAAAATGAATTACTTAGCTGAATTAGACAAATGCAATAGGTCTGTCATAACTCAATGGGCGAACAATCATACTAAACTCGAGAAATGTCCCTGGCTTTGTTACATTAGCGTAACTAATATCTGCAATAGCAGATGTACTGTATGTGCACATGGAAAGGCAATGAGGCGTGATAAGGGCGCCCTAACATTTAGTATTTTGAAACGGATAATTGGAGAGTTGCCAAACGACGTAAGAAAGATTTACCTCATGAAACAAGGTGAGCCCTTTTTAAGTAGAAATTTGGAACGTTTTGTAAGTTATATCAGAAAGCAAAAACCACATGTCCATATTGCATTACACACGAACGGAATTTTGGCTAAAAAAGAGCGCGTGGAAAAGATTCTTCCAGAGATCAATTCGATGGGAATTTCAATTAGCGCGATATCAACGGAAACGTACAAGAAGGTTCACGGAGTTAATAAATTTGAATTGGTGAAAAGAAATTTGAAAGATATCTCTGAAATACTGTTACGAATGGAGAGCAAAAAGAAGCCACACGTTTTTATCGACTATGTTTCCCAAAAGAATAATGCACATGAAGAAAAGCGAGACATTGTTAACTTTTTTGAATCACAATTTCCAGGACTGTCATCGGTTGACTTACACTGGGTTTATAATTTCCAAGGAGAAATAGAGGAGGGGAACATGGAAGTTTACCACAAGGTACCGTACGATAAATTTCCTTGCTGTGTTTTTCCCTGGTCTTCAATAACGTTCCTCCATGACGGGAAGGTGAGCTATTGTTTCGTCGAACCGCGAGAAAACCGATTTCTAGGAGATATTACCATCCAAACTTTTGAGGAAATCTGGAACGGAAATGAATATAGGATGTTTAGGAAAAGGATGGCCAAAGGCCGTTTTGGCGAAATGGCCGATGATGGGATTTATTGTCATAGATGTTCTTGGCTTTGGAGCATGCAGTCTCAGTCGCCCCGTAATCTGAACTATGGGTATTCTGGAGATTTGAGAAGCAGCTTCCAGTACCCGTCATTCGGTGAGCTGTTGGATTTGCCGATTGAACAAATCTTTGAGATCGGCATAGAGTTATACTTGAAAGGAGAGATTCACCGGGCAATGGGTTATTTTGGTTTGGTTCTATCAAGCGGCTGCGACGAAGGGCTTTTCAATGCGTCTAAAGAAATGAACCAAAAATGCAAGAACGTGTTAAGGAAATATAGATATCTTGCCTTGTGGCGGGAGATGATGGAAGAAGAGGGGTTCGACTCGCATAAAAAATCCTGCAAGTATTATTCTCTTGGAGAAAATTAATGCGATGAAACATCGTGAAATACGTCCGCGGGAGTGGCTGACTGACAGCAAGTTAACAGAAGCTGGAAATGTCGCGCGGGAAGAATACAAGAGCTATTGCAAGTATCTGGCCGCGTTGGGAATGCCATCTTTTAAGGTGGCAAGAACGAAATATTTCCTTCAGCGCGCTAACTATTGGACATTACCTGGTGGTTACGCCCTCCCACCGCACACGGTAAATGTTTGTGTGAACAATATATGTAATCTGCGGTGCAGGTATTGTGACTTCGGCCAAAAGCATGATGAAACGTTTTACCATCAATACAACGTTGTTGACCGGACAAGGAAGATTGAACTACCTTTGGAGACATGCAAGTCTGTAGTAGATCAGGTGAAGTGGTTCAATCCTATAATCAGAGCTTCATTTCGGGAACCACTGCTTTACAAGAATATCCTGCCATTTATCGAATACACAAAAAAGAACAACCTACCTTTCTGGCTGTTAACGAATGGATTCAATCTGGCTAGGTTTGCTGAAGATCTGGTCGGGCTTGAGGTAGATTCTGTCAGATTATCTCTGGATGGTCCAAAAGATATACATGATACGATTAGGGGCGTAAAGAATGCTTACAGCCGGATGATGGAAGGGGTAAAAATTCTTATTGATAAAAGGAGAAACACAGACTCATGTATGCAAATCGGTTTTTATTTCACTCTTAACGATCAGAATTATGACAGAATTTTAGAAACTGTGGAGGTTTTGGACAATGAGGGAGTCTTAAAAGATGTGTTCTTCAATTTTCAATGGCTGTTGTATACGACGAAGAAAATGGCCAAAGAACATAATGAAACCCACGGAAAAGTTTGTGAAGGATATATACAGGAGTCAACGGTCCACGCAGTAGACATTTATAAGATGGATCTAAAAGTTATGAGTGAACAAGCTAAGATTGTCCAGAGAAAATATCCTGCAGAAAAAGGATACCGTATTCATTTTAGACCGTCTTTTGAGTATGAAGATCTCGTCAGGTACAGAGAGACCGAAGAATTCTCTGTGGAAGATCCACGATGCAGGGTCCTATGGTATAACATGAACATCAATCCTGCAGGTGAGGTGAAGTCTTTCCATCATTGCCTTCTTCCGGTTGTGGGAGATATCAATGAGCAGTCGATTATGGATATATGGAACGGAGACAATTTTAGAAGACAGAGAAGGCTACTGTTAGAGCATGGAGCATATCAGGGGTGTGCCCGATGCTGGGGTGTGTACTGTCTTTTAGAGGACCAAAAGAGAAGAGATTAATTTCTTTGATAACAAGAAAATGTTCATCTAGAGGGCACGTATGCCACAGGATACGCCCCAATTGGTGAGAACGATAGTCATATTGTTCACACAGGCAAAGAAATTAGTGTACTGACGGTTTAGGCGGTTTGTGTTGGAATGGTATGAGTTTGACAGCAAAAAGGTTTGTCAATCCAAAAAATATTTTAAAAGTTATGGATAGCTTTTGGCAATAAGTGAGTTCAAGCTGCCACGTGAATTAGAAAGGAAGGGTTGAGGTCGTCGAAAATGAGTTGCAATAGTTATAGAGCTTATCTCCAAAAGTATTGGATCAAGAATGAAAGATCGCAAGTTTCCCGTCAGCGATTACAAAAGTAAGGATTCCCGTTGGAATGCCTATTACAGCAGCTTTGACATTGAGTCGTATCTGCGGATATTGGAGTATGATGAAGCCACCCTCTTCATCGACGAACACCTTGGCCCATTACCCAAAGAAAGCTTCATCTTGGATATCGGCTGTGGTTCTGGTCGCCATCTGGTTCACCTCAGCAATATGGGCTTTACCAATCTTTTTGGTGTGGATCTAAGTCCTCATGGCATCAGGAATTTGACTATCCGCCGCCCTGAGATCAAAGCTCAGGTTGCCGATGCCACCAAATTGCCGTTTGATGACAATACATTTGAAGCAATCCTTATGGTAGGGGTCGTGTATGAGATTGCGAATGTTTCCTTACATGATCAGGTCATAACCGAGATTCGGAGAGTATTGCGTCCTGGTGGACGAGTTGTTTTCATTAATAATTCACCATACAACTTTGGTGAGCGGATATTTACCATTACTCAGACAATTTCTGCCTTTGTCAAGAGCTCTCAACTAAAGTTCTTTGTTTGGCGTTATGAGCGCAAAGATGTTCACACATTGTTTTTGCGTCACGGGCTACGCTTAGTTGAAGAATGGCCTTGCAGTATACGACGTGGGGTGTTTCGATTTTTCTATGGGATCTTTGTGCCAAAAAACGTGAAAGAAAACCGCAAAAGACGGATAAACAACACCAATGGCCAACCGTATTCCTTGCATGAATACTACCTGGTCAACAAGGATCGAAGCCTACTTACTCCTTTGGGTAACTATGTGGCCCGGATTTCGGCGCGGGTCGACCCTTTCCTCTTCGCCAATACAATTTGCTACCTATTCAAAAAGAAAGCCCCTACGTTCAAATAATAAAAGCACAAAATGGTCATGATCAAAAAGGGGGTACTTAATGGATATAATTAAGGATATAGTTTTTGAGTTGACTCTTAGATGTAACCTCAGTTGTGCCATGTGTTCGCGACAGTTCCTGAAAAACAAGCCTTCAGACCTAGATTTCGCCTCACTGGAGCGTGTGCTGAGCGATTTGAAGACTTTTTACAGCTCGAACCAGATCAATTTTAGTTTCGGGGGCTATGGGGAGCCACTTTTGTACCCGCACTTGTTTGAGGCAATTGAGACAGTTAAAACCACATTCCCACATAGTAATCTAACTATAACGACTAATGGTCATCTGCTGACAAGTTCTTTGATCGATAAATTGATGGTTTCACCGCTGGATTACGTACGCGTGAGCCTTAACGCTACGTGTGCTGAAGAATACCTGAGACTTATGAATAGCGACAGGTTCGACATGGTTGTATCAAATATCGAGCGTTTTCTTCGCAAGAAGCAGTCAATAAGGAGCCGGATTAAGGTAGGCATCCAGATCCTGGATACAACGATAAATAGGCAAAAATACCCTGAATACAAAAAGAGGTGGGAAGACCTTCTTACTGGCGATGATTTTATAACCTATCGCCTGATGGAAAATCGAGGCGGGACTATTGACTCCGTACGTCTTTCAAAGGGTAGCTCTCCAGGCCGCATAAAGATGCGGTGGCCCTGCTATGCCCTTTGGTGCCACATTGCAATTGATACCCTGGGCCGCGTTTTTTCTTGCTGCGAAGCCTACACATTCAGGGATGACAGCAGTCTTTTACAGCTTGGCTTGCTTGAAGAATCGTCCATTGTTGATTTGATCAACTCGGAAAACTTAAAAAGGATGCAGGAGATGCACTTAAGAAATGATTATTCTCTCCTGCCGGAGTGCCTAAAATGCACCAAGCCGATCAATTATCCGAACTATTGGGTTCTAAACAACGGTGTTTGGGTCGAAAAAGATGAGAATATTGCTAATTGAACCTGAATCGAACTACAAGGCCCCCAATTTGGGGCTTTTGTTCCTCAGTAACGCTATTTCACAGAGTCGTCATGAGGCTTTGTTGCTGGATTTTAATGGCAAGCCCATCGATGATCCGGCGACGAGGGTCATGCAACTCATCGATTCCCATGAAATAGCCATTATTGGGATATCGGTTTGTGATGTCAATTACCAATGGTCCGTAGATCTTATAAGGCAATTGAAAAAGAAAAGAGCAATCACTGTCGTTGTCGGTGGACCGCAAGTCAACAGTCTAAAAGAATCTGTTCTAACGGACAACGCGGAAATTGACTACGCATTTGCTGGCGAATGTGAGGAGTCCATTGTCAACTTCCTTGACTTCATTGAGGCTGGCGGTGACGGAAGCGGGGTCCCCGGTTTACTTTACCGGAACGGAAAAACAATCAAACAGGTTAATCAAAACTTCATTTCATCGCTTGATGAACTGCCTTTCCCAGATTACAGCCATTTGGGTATTGAACATGTTTCTGGCTACATGCTGCTGACCTCACGGGGGTGTCCGTACCGCTGTACGTTTTGCTGTCGCAATACGGGGAACGTTTGGCGACCTCGATCGTTGGCCGAGTGTATAGAAGAAATACGCATAGCCAAAGAAAAGCTTGCCATCAAAAGTTTTAGAATTATCGACGCGTCTTTTAATATAAACGAACATCGTGTTATCCAGTTTTGTCAACAGGCAAAAGAGTCAAAAAACGAACTGCCGTGGATGGTAAGCGGAATAAGGGCTGATCGTCTCACGGAGAAGTCTGTTGCTGCGCTTAAAGATGCTGGTTGTGAAATGTTGGCCGTGGGTGTGGAGAGTCTCGACCCCGTGGTATTTCGTCGGATTAACAAAGGAGAAACCATTGCTGACATTATGCGTGCAATAAACCTGGGTCACAAATATGACATTGAAGTGGCATGTTATATGATTCACGGCTTACCCGGGGATAGCTACGAAAGATCGATAAGCTACGCCCGCAAATTACAGGCATTGAGACCATCTTACGTCATGTACAATCATGCGATACCTTTTCCCGGCACCGAACTGCATAACTGGGTAACCCGGCACGGTCATTTCAACGCTGATTTTTCATGGCTTCAGACTCGTGACGTAGAAAAAGTTGCATTCTGGACAGATGATTTTACGGAAGAAGAGCGGTTGAAATCCTTCCGCATCATCCAAACCATCACCCACGTAATAAATTTTTCTAGCGAGGACCCTAACGAGCTATCTGCTCTCGAAGCGGAGATTAAAGAGCATGACCCCGAATATCTTGTTTATCACCTTGATTTTGTCAAAGAGAACTTGAATCGAAAAGGTAATGAGAAAAACTACATTAAACGGTTTCACCAGGAAACCGATATCGGACGTCGGTCTGATTATACGGGCTGTGTTAATGTAAAGACTCACGAAATGGTCTGAAGTTAACGCGTCTTTCGAAAACATCAAAAATCTTGACCAAGCTGCATGTGCCGATTCCGATTCAAAACAAAGGAGTGCTTTAGTCGTAAAGATGTGTGGGATTGCCGGCATATATCATCTTGAACGAAAGCCTATTCCGGCACACTGCCTGCAGGGTATGTGTGACGTGATGAAACACCGCGGTCCCGACGATGAGGGCTATGTGTTTTTTCATGTCAGAAACGAGCCGTTTAGGGATGAGGGATATTGGGTCGAAAAAGGCGCTGATATGCCAGCAGTCCAAGGAGTTGAGGAATGGAGAAATCTATTTGGTGGGAATGACGACTTCAACCTGGCGTTGGGGCACAGGCGCTTAGCTGTTATTGATCTGACTTCTGCCGCACATCAACCCATGTCGAATCGGGCCAATGGTATCTGGATAAGCTACAACGGCGAGATATATAATTTTAGAGAGCTGCGGCGTGAGCTTGAAAGCAAGGGTCACCACTTCTTTTCTCGCTCGGATACTGAGGTGATAATACACCTGTACGAAGAGTATGGTGACGATGGCATAACCAGGTTAAACGGGATATTCGCATTTGCCCTTTGGGATGGGAGGAAGAATCGTTTACTACTGGCTCGTGATCGATATGGGGCCAAACCTTTATACTATACTATTCAAAATAATATATTGAGCTTTGCTTCAGAAGTAAAAGCCCTCCTCCAGGTAGATGGCATAAATGCCAAACTTAACTACCAGGCATTGTCAGAATATTTTACCTTTCAAAATACCTTTGGCGACGCCACCCTGTTTGACGGAATAAAACTGCTGGAACCCGGCCATCTTCTGGTGATAGAGGGGAAAAATATAACTAAGAAGAAATACTGGGATTTTGACTTTGATGATGGTGATGATCAAGGGGAAGCATTCTACATCAAACGGCTTAGAGAGATTTTTGAGCAGGTGATCGAACGTCAATTGATTTCGGATGTTCCTGTGGGAAGTTACCTGAGCGGGGGGCTTGATTCCGGTAGTATTACTGCATTTGCCTCGAAGTTTATTCCTCGGTTGATGACTTTTACCGGCGGTTTTGATGTTGCCACTGCTGTGAGTATCGAAAACTTCTTTGATGAGCGTGATAAGGCTGAATTGATATCGCGCGAATTCGGCACAGAACATTACCAAATGGTCATTCATGCGGGTGATCTGGAATGGGCCCTGCCAAGAGTAATCCGGCATAGCGAGGATCTGCGTGTAGGCATGTCTTATCCCCATTATTATCTGTCGCAATTAGCGAGTAAGTTCGTCAAGGTCGTACTTGCCGGACCAGGTGGTGATGAAACCTTGGCCGGTTATCCCTGGAGATACGATTTGGTAAAAAATTGTAAATCCTGTCGGGAATTCGAAGAGGTTACCTACCAATACTGGTCGAGGCTTGTTAAAGATCAGGACAAGAAAGAATTCTTCAGCCCAAATACATTGGAAAGAATAGGAAATCACTTGCCATTTGAATCTTTACAAGGCGTTCTAAGCAACGATTCGAACAGTAACTTTGCCAAAAAAGCGCTATATTTCGATGCCAAAACGTTCTTGCATGGGATTCTGCTTGTCGAGGATAAATTAAGTATGGCTCATTCTTTAGAGTCAAGAGTACCTTTTTTAGATAATGAACTTGTGGACTTTACAACTAAAATGCCATGTAAATATCTCCTCAACGATTCATGGATCCCGACGGCCAAGACCGATATTAATCTCTCTGGAAAGTACGTTTTACGACGTGCAATGGAAGGTATGTTGCCGAAAGATATTATCGAAAATCGTAAACAGGGTTTTAGTCCGCCGGAGCAATCATGGTATATGCAGCAGCTTGTCCAGTATATTAAGAGCATCATTCTCTCAGAGCGTAGCCTGGAACGAGGTTTTTTTCAAAAGGTATATCTGGAGAGAATCCTTAATGAACATGTAAAGGGTAAGGCTAATCATCGTCTTCTGATCTGGTCGCTTCTTAGTTTTGAGTGGTGGAACAGAATTTTTATTGATGGAGAGGGAGTTGAATAGTGTGAGGTAAGCGCCTAAAGTGATCTAAGGTGACTAAAATGCCTAAAGTTAATCAAAATAGCTTCAATAACCCCAAACTCCTCGAATTTCCGGGTCGTGTCACCTTAGAATTAACAAATTACTGCAATTTGAATTGTGTAATGTGTCCGAGGAAGTACATGACAGGCCCCAAGGGGTATTTATCATTTTCTCTTTTTACTGAAATAATAGACGAAATCGCAGAACGCGAAAACATCGCTCTTGTTCCTTTCTTCAGAGGGGAATCGTTACTTCATCCCAGATGTATCGACATGCTGGCATATGCTAAAGAGAATGGAGTTGGCCCTATTCAGTTCGCTACGAACGGCACTCTTATGACTGAAAATATTGCTCGGGATTTAATTGATATAGAGGTGGACTTTGTTTCTTTTAGTGTTGATTCCATTGATCCAAAGGATTATCGACAAATCAGAAAAGGGGCTGACCTTAAAACCGTACTAAAAAACATCGAATTCTTATGTAATCTAAAGAAGACAAGAGGAATATCAAAACCTGACATCCAGGTTTCCGTTGTGAAAACAAAAAATACCTACAATGGGATAGAAGATTTTGTTAACTTTTGGCAACAAAGGGTTGATCGAGTTCGAGTATATGAAGAGCATTCTAAGGATGGTAATTTTGGCTCTTTGGACAAAGCCGGAGATGATGATGCGGTTTGTGAAAAACGGCGGCCTTGTTTGAAGCCTTTTACTGACATGGTTATTTATTGGAATGGCTGTGTTGTTCTGTGTAACCATGATTGGGATAAAAAATATGTCATAGGCGACGTTAACCAAAGTGCCATTTCAGAAATTTGGCATAATGAGACTTATCGCAAAATCAGAGAAGCGCACCTGGGTAACGGCGAACTCGATGAGGTTTGCAAGGAATGCGACCACTGGAGGACTTATTATCGTAAAGAAAGTCTTATAGGGGAGGTATATGTCGGTAATTCAGAGGTGTATACAAATGCCTGATGAGATAATTCCCATAACACGACCTGTTTTTGATGAGGAGGAAGAACGTGCTATCCCGGAAGTGATAAGATCCGGATGGTTGGTTCAGGGCCCCCGGGTTGCGGATTTTGAAGATAAGTTTAAGACATTTCTCGGTGTCAAGCATGCCATTGCAACAACCTCTTGTACCACAGCGCTTCATCTTGCTCTACTGGCTGCAGGGATCGGCCCGAGCGATGAGGTGTTACTGCCTTCCTTTACTTTCATTGCGACCGCCAATGCTGTTGAGTACACAGGGGCCAAGCCTGTATTTATAGATATTGATCTTGCCACCTACAACATTGATTCTGAAAAGATATTGGAGTACCTGGACAATCAAAAAGCGATTTACAAACGCCATGCTAAGTGCATCCTCCCTGTCTCTCTTTTTGGCCTTTGCGCGAATATGGAATCAATTAACAGGATTGCATCTGAAAACGGACTCATAGTGATTGAAGACGCGGCCTGCGGGTTTGGCGCCAAACGAAATGGGCGCTTCGCTGGAACAGAGGCTTTGGCAGGATGTTTCAGTCTTCATCCCCGCAAGGCGATTACTACTGGGGAAGGGGGAATGGTCGTGACTAACGATGACCATTTGGCTGACAAAGTCCGAAAGATGAGGGATCATGGCGGGTCAAAGACAGACCTGGAAAGACATTTACAGAATGGCGGTTCTATGCTTCCCGAATATAATATGCTGGGTTTTAACTACCGGATGACGGACTTACAAGGGGCATTGGGCGTAGCCCAAATGGACAAGGCTGACATGATAATAGAGGGGCGACGGAAGGCCGCTGCAAGATACGATGAGCTTTTGCAAGGGGTAGCTGAGATAACAACACCGTTTGTACCGGAAAGCTATACACATGCTTACCAGTCTTATGTTTGTTTGTATAAGGCGGATAGTTCCAAGCTGAAAGATAAAGCGGATATTCACTGGTCCGATGTTGATGTCTGGAACCGTGAGCGCAACCGCCTCATGGCCCGCCTGGAAAAGAAGGGCATCTCTGTGAGGCAGGGAACACACGCTGTCCATACTTTGGGCTATTACAAGAAAAAATACGGACTTAATGACTATGATTACCCCATGTCCTATATTGCAGACCGACTATCCATAACCCTTCCACTATATTATGGGATAACCAAAGAAGAACAACTGAGAGTTGTGAATAGTTTGCAGGAGCTTATTAAGACTCGGTAAGGGGGAGAAAACGACAAGGTCGGAAAATTTGATCGCATTTTTTCTCTGAGTATTATCCTTTGTAAGAAAGCCATGCCCTGAAAAAAGGATTTATAAACCTGTATTCACCGCCGCTTTCAAACAGAATATTGAGTTTGGTCAGTCGTGTTATTGCCCTTTGAACAGATGATGGATTATTAAACCCTGCGGATTTCATGAAGGACACGGAAAAGACACTTTTTCCGCCTTCCTTTGCTATTGCCATGAGGCACCTGAGCTGAATGTTAGTCAAAAGGCTGACATAGTTTTCGTACGATTTTTGTTCCCTGGCAAATATCAATTCAAGGGCGTTTTTCAGTTTGTCCAGGCTTATCATCTCTTTTTCTGAGGTTACTTCCCAGAGAACCTCACAGAGCTGTTGTATATCTCCGGGAATGTTATTGGCAATTTTAAACACCTTTTCCAAAGCCTCATCGTCAATCTTACGCTGTCCCGTAGCGAATTTCTTTTTCAGGAATCGTGAAAATTCTTCATAAGGTAACGGATCTACCGTCAAGGGGATAGCCGACTTAAAGAAGGGTGAATCGTGATGGGTAAATATCTCATCCATCTTGTGCCGTATGCTCCCAACAAATATGTAGGGGATATCGCTTTGAAACTGTATTTTACTCCTCAGAAGCGCAAGAGCTTCGTGGGCATCTTCTTGAAGGTTCAAAATATCCTGAAATTCATCAAAGACCACGACGAGAGGTCTCTTTTTGCCAAGAGATTCAATTAAGGTCAAAACCTCAGGAATTGAATTGGCCTTCATCTCGACGGAAGCATCAAAAGAAATGGTTGGCATGGACGTTATGGGGTCCACTGAAATTGTGGGCTTGAGATATGAGAGGGTTTTGACTATTTTGTCGAACCATCCCGTTTTTTGCTCCAGAACAACAATTGCACGGAGAATCCTTCTGCACAGACTATCGATGGATTTGATACCTAACAGGTCCACATAGAAAAGCCGCCCTATTTTACATTTTAGGACAGCCTCATAGACCGCGGATGATTTCCCAACCCGCCTTTCACCCAGGACCACAATGTGTTGCGATGATTCGATATATCCGATAATCTGCTTAAGCAAAGTTTTCCTTCCACAGAAATCCTTGCCTGAAACTATGGTCCCGTATTTAAAAGGATTCATAAGCTACCTTTTTGAGTATTTCACTGTAATGTATTATACACA
>JABXJX010000159.1 GCA_013375375.1 Desulfobacterales bacterium
CCAGAAAGGCTTCCTTGAGCTTCCTCATGATACTCTTTCTGGGGCTGAGGAACAGTGTTCTTGCAAGCTGCTGTGTAATGGTGCTGGCACCTTCTACGAATTCGCCGGCCCTTATATCCCTGATAATAGCCCGAAGGATTCCTCTCAGATCGACCCCTGCATGCTCGTAGAACTGGCGGTCTTCTGTCGCAATGATCGCCTTCTTGAGATAGCTAGGGATCATGTGCAACGGCACAGGCACCCGCTTTTGGGTGAAAAGTTCGGCCAGCAATTCCTTGTCTGCCGAATAGATGCGGGTGACGGCCGCGGGTTTAAAGGTCTCTAAGGCCTGAATCTGCGGGAGGTCATGTGTGAGGGCCAAAAACAGACCGCCGACAGCACCGCTGATCACTGCCGCTGCCAGCGCAAGGATGATATAGGTGATACGTCTTTGTGAAGTCGTCATAATTATTCAATATATCAAATTTATCAAACACATGACAGGAAATCTTGACCTTTCCCACTGGCCTTGATACATATTTGTCGCCCTGCGGGGAACTATAGGATGTTCCTATCTCACACTGGATGTAATTTCTCGCCTTTCCTTTACTCCCAATCTTGCCGATTGTGTAAAATTTACACACTTTTTCCCATCCATTTTCCCCCGAATTGTAACATTTCGTTACAGCTGGTCCTCGGAGCTGGCCAGCCCCTGGTAAAAACAAAACATCACCCCCGCAAATCCTTGACAAAACAACAGCTTGCTGATACCCAATCCCTGAGATTGCCAATGATCCATTAACCCGAATTATAGAGGGTGCCATGCAGTGATACCCAAGACCCCGCTTCTCAAAAAGAGAGCGGGGTTTTTTGCTTTTCGGGGTGGAGATTAGACAGGATCTACTCAAAAGGGGCCTCAAAGAAGAAAATCCTGTTAATCCTGTCAAATGAAAATAGCCGCTTAATGCATCAAAGACCTGTTTTGGGAATCTTCATCGTGGTATATCAAGGGTGGCTTGGTCCGACATTAAGAGGCATGTGGATAGGGTGGCTGATAGGGTGAGCAAGAGTCAAGAGCAGACTTGACCCCATTCCATTGGCTGAGATTGCTGAAGATCTGATAGAAAAGTCCCTGGAAAACAGACCGATAGAGTCACGCAGTATTGCTCACGGATTTATCTTCTTCCCGGGTGAAGCAAAGGGTGCGGGTGAGCTAAGGCTCCAGCTGCTGGTGATAGAGACC
Source organism: Desulfobacterales bacterium (assembly GCA_013375375.1). Classification (GTDB taxonomy): domain Bacteria; phylum Desulfobacterota; class Desulfobacteria; order Desulfobacterales. The sequence goes on from JABXJX010000159.1 coordinate 1,223, forward strand.
GGGAATATATACACTATTCGACTTGCATTGTAATCAAAGGAGGTTAAGACATGGCTCGTATAACTGTGGAAGATTGCTTAACACGGGTTCCGAACCGCTACTTGTTGGTTCACGTTGTCGCAAAACGGGTTCGACAAACGCGGGAAGGTGCCCAGTATCTGGTGCACTCGCCCAAAAACGAGGATATCGTAGTCGCCCTGCGAGAAGTTGCAGCAGGGAAAGTCCGTCTTCAAAAAAAAGAACCTGAGGCCACGGAGGCAGAATAGAGGGGCCATAGATGCCTCTTTTATAACCCTCCCAAACGTGTGCCGGACGCATGCTTGCAGTATTGTTTGGGTTCAGTCCCTTTCTTGAAGACCGCGGCCGTTGCATTCGGGCAATCCTCTGACGCAAGAAGCCCGGATTCAACATCGATTCCGACCTTCACCACCCCTTCCGGCAGAGAGAAATCATAAAAAGGTCTGCCTGCCAGCACCTTCTCCATAAAGTCGATCCATATTGGAAGGGCCGCCCTGGCACCTGTTTCCTTGTCGCCTAATATCCCATAGTTGTCCAGACCAACCCACACCCCGGCAACAACAGCCGGAGAAAACCCCATAAAAAGGGCATCCCTGTAACTATCGGTCGTTCCGGTCTTGCCGGCTAAGGGCCGGCCAATAGATTTTGCCGCTCTGCCGGTCCCTGCCTGCACGACTGCCTGCAACATGTCGGTCATAACGGCTGAGGTCTCAGGACTGACTACGGTGCGCATCTGGGGCCTTGCCCGCCGGATGGATCGCCCTTCACTGTCCAGGACCTCCAGGATCGCAAAGGGTTT
>JABXJX010000028.1 GCA_013375375.1 Desulfobacterales bacterium
CTACCGTCGTCTGGTCAAATGCCAAAACGGCCAATTCACGCTTTTGGCTGAAGATTCAGTTCCCTATGTTACTGGTCAGAATTATCAACTTGAGATTGTTGCCCACGGCACCACATTGCAGGTCTCTATTGATGGTAGCCCAGTTTTCTTGGTAAATGATAGCAGCCTGTCTTCGGGGACTATAGCGTTGTACAGTTGGGGTAATGCTGGCAGTTACTTCGATGATATTGTGGTTGAGAATTTGTCCTAATCAGTAGAATCCTGAAATCAAACTAACACCATAAGTCAAGCGCCGTTTTCTAAAAGTGTGTCGGTAGGCGCGTTAAAACCAGCTATTGGACAAGACCGTTCCGTCGTAGGGTTTTCGTGGAAGTTGTTTCAATTCGATGGTTTCTCTTTTTTCGTTGCTGCGATTGGTGTATATCGTCCTTTTCATACACCCCAATTGAGGGAGCGCGACAATTTGGTAATCAGCATATAAAACAGGCAGGGGTCGCACGCAAGTCGGCCACACACAAGCCATATAATAAGCCTCCATGTGGAGGCATTACAAGTGTGATTTTACTTTTCCTTAGTTTTACGCTTCTTTATGGATTGTTTAAGCCTGTAGCTCTCGCCGTTCGTCTCGAAGATGTGACAATAATGCGTCAGGCGATCAAGCAAAGGGGTAATAGTACTTGACAATACCGTTGTGTGGACGTTATTTTTTACAATGATAGGGTTCCTCCTTGAACGCGCGTTATCAGTTGCTGCAGGCTTTGGCAGCTTAAGCTCATTTGTTGGCAAAGTCAAGTTGACTATTGAGAAACGCCGATAAAAAAAATAGGAGGGCCGCAGTTTGCGACCCTCCTGGGCTGACATCGTTAAGGATGGGGCAAGCTTGGCGGAACTTCGTGAAAGAACCGAGCCGCCCAACGATGTCAGTTTTTCAGTATCCTTCAGGGATTAGCTGTTAGGTGTCAGCTTTAAGATAGCAGAGGTAAATTATCACATTTCAGATATCTGTATTCATTGAAGCTTAACGTTTTGAGTTTTTAAACCAAACGAGACAGAGTAGAACGATGACGATGCCCATAACGTTGGCCAGCCAATCGGTCAAGCTCGCGGTTCGGTGTACAAGCGGCTGGGTAAGCTCATCAATAGCGCCAATGCCTAAAATTACAAAGAAAAGGAGCGAAGATGAGAGTAGTATAAGGGACGTCCGAACTGAGAGGATGAAAAGGATCGTAATTTCTCCATATGCCAAGGCGTGTGCGAGCTTGTCGGGGCCGCTTACCTGTAATCGGGATGGCATCGCCTCCTCGGGAAGATGGGTAAGGAAAACCACAGTCGCAGTGAAAATAACTGCTACCATCAGCCACTTGATATTAAAGAAGTCCTTCATCTTGTACTTTGCTTTGTTTACACAAAACTGCCCCCTATTTACAGTCTATCCAAAAGTATTTTTACAATGCGCTCGGCAGCATGGCCATCCCAAAGAGGTGGTATTTGGAAGTTCCGCGAGTGACCGTTAGTGACCTGCTTGCAAGCTTCGATAATCTTCTCTGTCTCCGTGCCTACAATTCTGTTAGAGCCTATTTCTACGGTCACTGGCTGTTCAGTGTTTTCACGCAATGTCAAACAAGGAATCCTCAAAACAGTAGTCTCCTCTTGAATTCCACCGGAGTCTGTCATCACGAACCGGGCGGAAGACATGAGTTTCAGGAAATCAAGGTAGCCTAACGGATGAGTTAGCCGCAGGTGGGGTAGCCTTTTGACGCGCCGGTCTAGGTACGAAGCAAATAAATTTTTACGTGTGCGGGGGTGAATAGGAAAGATAATAGGTATATGACGCTGAATAACCTCTAATGCGTCGAGGATACGGCTAAATGTAATAGGGTCGTCGACATTAGCGGGACGATGCAACGTCAGAATAGCAAAGTCACTATGATTGAGATTTAAGCGGTCAAGTATATTTGACTGTTTGGCTTTATCTATGTACTTTAGCAGCGAGTCAATCATAATGTTGCCAACAAGGAATATATCCTCTTCAGGAACACCTTCGCTAATAAGATTAACAACACCGCTTTGCTCGGTGCAAAGAAGAAGATCACTTATTGAATCGGTTAATATACGGTTAATTTCTTCTGGCATTGAGCGATCGAAACTCCGGAGCCCTGCTTCAACGTGAGCAAGCTTTATACCTAGTTTTACTGCCACGAGACCACAAGCAATAGTACTATTGACATCTCCAACAACAAGGACAACATCGGGTTTATGCTCGAGCACAACTGGTTCAAAGGCCTTCATGATTTCAGCGGTTTGAACAGCGTGACTAGCAGACCCAACTTCCAAGTTGATATCGGGCTCAGGTATGTCCAGTTCATGGAAAAACAGGCCACTCATGCTTTCATCATAATGCTGGCCTGTGTGCACCAAAACAGGTTCGATCTGATTAGACTTCTTGTATGCCTCCATAAGTGGAGCAACCTTCATGAAATTAGGACGGACTCCCGCAACATTGATGACCTTCATATAACTTTACCTATAGCAATCAATATGACCTGTCAACATTGTACTTATCTAGTGCTGCTTGCTAACTTTTCCTTAAGAATCATCACGGCAAACACAGACAGGACGAGTTGCCTTCTGAATCTTTTCGGTTGCATAATCAACCGGTATAAAAACTCTGTACCAATTTTTCGGAAGACCTTTGGTGCTCTCTTGACCTTGCCACTAACCACGTCTAAAGCCCCGCCTATCCCCATGCAGAAAAAGGCCGTTATTTCCTGAATGTGCTGGGCAATCCACAGTTCCTGTTCTGGTGACCCCATGGCAACAAAAAGCAAGTCCGCTTGGCTCTCATTGATCTGATGTACTACCTTTTGTGAATCCCGGAAGTACCCGTCCTTGCGGCCGACGATCTGTAATTCCGGGTATATTCTAAGGAAGTTTGCACAGGCTCTTTTGTTCGACTCTTCGGAGGCCCCCAAAAAGAAAACTCTCCAGCTATTCATCGCAGCCAGGCTAATAAGTATCTCGAGAAGCCCATCAGTACACCGTCTTAGAATCCTGCCGTGTAGTATTTTTGCAGCCAATACCACCCCGACTCCATCACATAGACCAATATTACACTTTGCTAATGCACTCGCGAGGCTTGGATCATGCATAGCATGGTAGACCTTCTCAGGGTTAATGGCAACGCAAAATGTTTTCTGTTTGTTTGCTATCCTTGCTGAAATACAACGAACAGTGTCCTCAAAAGACTCAAACGGCGTAACATTAGTTCCCATAACTGATAATGGATGGGGAATCTTACTATTACTTTTCATTGTCTGACAGGATTTCCCTTTGATTAGTGGCGCTTTAGCTGTGTGCTGAGATAAGCAAATTACATTGGGCTAAAAAGTTATTGGACACATTTATCACATAAATCCTTAGTGTGCCAAGCTTCAATATGTAGATATGATCGAGAATTAGGTTTAAAGGACATCACTTAAAAGCAACTTTGATAATGCGTACAAATAAGGCATAACAGCCCACCTGAGTGTGTTTTTGTTCCTCCGGAACCCAAGTGCATCAATTTGAGAATAAACATCAAGGCCGTCACAAAAATGTCGCCTTATTGAATCCACGAGCCTTCCAATCAACGAAGTATCTTTGAGTAATATTGCCAAGTTAAGCATTTCAGCGTTGTCGTAGAGGTCAAACTTGGTTATCCCAGGCTTGTTGCTTAAAGAAAATCTTTTGAACAACCAATAACGTTCGTCTAGAAGTCTCTTTTTCACATAGGTATATCCTTTCGCGATTACCTTTGGGCATCTATTCAGTTGCATTAGGCTATTTGTCTTAAGCAAGTTTTTCATCACGAAGCAGGAATGAAAACAGTCAGTGAATGAATGCCCCTCCGGCGAATAAAGCCAAGATCCATCAGAACTTTGATTTTTCCGGATATACGTATAGAGTTTCCTAATTTTATTCGTGACATGTTCCCTTTCTTTCAGAGGTATATAGGGAAGGAGCAGAGCATAGGAATACATGGCGTACGAGACGGCATTAATCGCAATTCGGTCTCTCATAGGTCCGTAGGAAAGTGCGAGATGGTCATCAGATTGCTCCATGACCTGAATATCATTTTCAAGAAAATTGTAGATGCCTTTGATAACGTTATTGTACTCCTTATCTCGCATAATTTGGGAGTATTGGACAAATGCCTCAAGCGCATATGGGGTGACTGTCGAAAAGGGCGTGTTCCTATCATAACGTACTTTACTGGTGACTGGGTAGTCAAAGCCCAGTCCCCAGCAGTAGCCGTTGTAGCCATTGCAAGAATGGTCAGCGAGCCATTGCAGGTGCTTTTTCGCGAAATCCAGATGCCTCTGTTCCCTGCTCTTGCAATAAAGATTTAGTAGCGATAGTGCTGCAATTGCGCGAACGATGGGATATTCTTGTCGGGAATAGAAAAGGCGAAAGCGGTTGTTTAAGAAGGTGTCGAAAAGCGCCAACACTGCAGCCGGGAATAGGCCAATGTATCTATTGTGATTGAAGAGATCCTTCACATACAATCCCGGCTTTGTTTTCCATATGTCATATGGGTCATAAGTAGATAAATCATCTCTAGCGCAGAAGTGTTCAATAATCCGTTGCATCCGACAATAACTTTCGATAGATGCTTTCTATTCTTGTCGCGATGTGTGACGCCATGAAATGCTCTTCCGTATATTCGTGGTTGAATCGTCCGATTTTATATCTCAGGTCAGCGTCCACTATTAATTTCTCCAATAACTCTGCGAAGACTCCCAGGTTTTTGCTTTCCGTAAAGAATCCCATTTTGCCATCTTCAAAGAGATCCTTTATTCCACCGACCATCCGGTGCGGGAACTTGCTAAGATAGACTCGTAAAAGGACAAAATGCGGTTCACTCTTTTGGGAAACGATAAAAGTTCTTTTGCCACCTTACGAGATTCAAAGTCGGCAGCGGCCATCTTATCTCTATTTTGCACAATATCTGAAACCAACCGCGTATAATCTTCAGTGGTGTTCCCACAGAGAAAGCCGAGAACATAATCATTAAAGAGAACTCCAACGTCACCTGTCGGATTGGTAATTACAGGTCTGTTAAGACTAAGATAATCTCCAATTTTATTTGGCCAGCGTCCGGCATTTCTGGGTCTGTCTGGATACGGCAGGCCAAAGATATCGCAGGCACTAAGGAATCTATTGTAAGATTCAAAATCGGGCCAGCCGCAATCAATCAAGAGATTAGGGGGGAATAATGGTTTAAGCGCACTCTGGACATATTTTGGGTCGCCGGTCACAAGCAATCTTAAATGTGAATAGCTTTTCGACAATTTGCCAAGTGCCTCAAAAAACGGTAAGTTGTCGTCATGATCATCTTTAGAAACATTACTCATGCCTACTATGAAAATATCTGAAGGGAGATTTACTTTCTGTCGAGCCACATTGCGGTCATACGCTATAAACTTGTCACATTCGGCACCACCATTCAGCACAATGACATTACTAGCTGAGTTCAGTCTGCTCTTCAGAGTATTTGAGATTGCTATCACACCGTCAAAAACAGCCTTAGCAGGAATCTCCAGTACGGAATCATAACCAGCAATTAACTTACCGATGAATCCCTTACGGTCTGTAGCAATCCCTTCATCACCAAACCATTCCCACCACTCGTCCACCACGATGCTTCCCCTGAAATACTTCCCAAAGAGAGCTGGCAAAAACCCGGCCGGCCTATGACCGGGACAAACGTGGATGACATCATATTTTCTCTGTAACACTGTGAATACCTTCACAACAGTATCAAAGAAGCCGAAACCACCTGAACGAAACATGCTCGGAAACACGTCCGGTGTAAAGCAAACTCGAACGTTGTCAGCTCCTGAGATCACCGGAACAGAAGCAGAACGAGGGAAAACAACGGTAACCTTGTGACCCCGCGATGCCATCAGCCTCGCGGTCCGCACGAAAATGCGATATGCACAAAGGCGGGGATCGCAACACGAGGATAGAATAAGGACTCTCATTTCAGATCTGACGATCAGACTCGTCAGACCGAAGAACCAACCAAGTGGGCCACCCTTAGAGCTTCCACGATCAGAGGTTTATGGGCGATGCTTGCAGTAAGAACTCCTGCTTGCTCGGTCTCTCGGTCTCATTAAATATCTTCCATATCCAGTTTGATATGGAATAATCTTCCAAAACGCTGTTCCACTCGTAAGTGCCGTCTTTGACGAACTCCGTGTTGATCGAAAGTATGTCGGGATCAATTATTGATATGATCCTCTTGTCATAGAAAGGCTCCTCGGCAATGCAGCTGTTCGTAGTTATCAATTTCCTCCCGGCACCAAGAGTCTCGAATACCCTCATCGTCAGACCGGCTTGTGAGTGATGAGGCAAGTCAATTATTACCTTTGACCTCCTGTAATAATCTATGATCTCCCTTCGAGACAGCGCTCTGAAATGCACACTGGTAAGCCTACGACCTCTCAAGAAGTTTCTTATATAGAACCTTTTGTTAACATGCACGTAACGAGCGAATTTGATTCCTTGTTTCAAACAAATTCTTTCGATTCTCTTAACATGGCGATATCGCCTGTGCTGGCAACAAGAACCAATAAACAGCAAATCAATATCGCGTGGCGCACTTGAGGGCTCCTTTCGTAGCTCCTCGTACTCCTCGGTGTAGAACAAAGGTAAATAATGCAGAGCCTCGTAGGTTTCACAATCCCTCCTGTCGAAGGAATAGAGTTTGTCAAAGAAGGGGATAAGATCAAGAAGTGTATTGCCGTACACGGTTTTCCTTACTGAATCCCAATGATAATTCAAGAATCGCGCTCTGGGATTAAGCTTCCTCAGTTCGATGTAGAACTCATCAGGTAGTTGAAAGCCCTGAATAGCGAAAACGTAATCGTATTTCTTCCCGCTAATCATCTTGAGAATGCTGCGACTGTAGCTCCTGTTGTAGTATAGGAAACCCCTAGTGTTGAGGTTTCGTAGAATCGTATACCCCAGATCGTATTTCATCACAGGAAAGAAGTCAACAACGGCCCCGGCCGCCTTGATAGTCTCCTTTATTTGGGTATGATAATCGTAATACTCATAGCCGAGGAACAATACCCGCTTGCCGTCTAGGAACCTGTCTTCGCTCATAACCTGACTCGACCTACTTGAACAACCCCCGCTTCCTCAACTGCTCAATGCTTCTGCTGAAACAGTCTTCCCCAACCTCCTGCCCATTCACCCATTCCACAAACTTTGCGATTCCTGCCTTGAAATCGTACCGGGGATCAAATCGCAATACCCTTCTGATTCTGCTCAAATCTGCGTAGTTGTGTCGAATGTCTCCAAGTCGGAAATTGCCAGTGATCACAGCTTCAATGGAAGACTCATATGCTTCTATCAGCATTTGGGCCACAGTCAACACACTAATAGGCTTGCCCGTTCCAACATTGAAAACATCATTAGTAATATCATTGTTTTCAATGCCCAAAATGGTGGCGTCAACAGCATCGTCGATATACACAAAATCGCGACTTTCCTTGCCGTCCTCAAAAACGTTTAGCCGTTTGTTATTCTTGATCTGAGCAGAGAATATGGACAGGATGCCAGTGTATGGATTGGACAAAGATTGCCCAGGGCCGTAAACGTTCTGGTATCGAAAAGCTATCGCCGGGATGTTTAGTGACCTACAGACAGTCAGTACCATCTGCTCTTGCGTTTCCTTTGTTATTCCATAAACCGAAGTTGGAAGCAGCGCCGAGTTTTCGTCAGTCGCTTGCGATTCAACAACGGTGTGACAAACCGGACACATACAATCGAACTGACCCTTTTGTAAATCGATTTCCCTGCGACTACTAGGATATACAACTCCGTGTTTCTCACAGAAGTATTTTCCCTCACCATAAACTGCTCTCGATGAAGCCACAACTACCTTCTCTATCCTATACTGCCAGTTTGTAAGGTAATGAAGCATGTTTGCAGTACCTTGAATGTTGACTGCGACATATCGCGAGATTTCGTACATGGATTGACCGGTGCCAGTCTCTGCCGCCAAGTGGACAACAACATGCTGCTTTTGCAGGGCCTTCTCCCAGGCCGACATATTTCGAACGTCATCCTTGATAAAGTCAACCTCGTCCTTTATGGACAGGTACGTATGAGAGGACTTACCTCCGCCGTGAACCTGAGACGAGAGATTGTCTAAAACACTAACGTTATAACCTCTTTCTAGCAACCTTAGTGCAAGATTGGAACCTATAAATCCAGCTCCTCCGGTAATCAAAATGTTTTTCTTCATAAGTAGCCTTATAAGAAAAATGTGCCCCTCGTTACTATCATCACTAGCTCCCAGCTAAGTCCTGCACTATGTCCCTACTAAGGGTGGTTGTTTAAACAGGTTCCTGCCGATGAACACGTCTTGATGACTCTGGATCGTGCGGGGTGGCATCGTTCGAAGGCCCTTCTTATTGCCGAGAATCTGACTTTACTATTGTTGCTGGCGTATAGTCCGGAATTGAATCCGGTGAGGTTGCTTTGGTGGCAGATGCGGGACAAGCATCTTTCGAATCAAGTGTTCAAGACAGCCAATTAGTTGGACAGGGACGTGGGTAAGGCTTGGTGTGCTGTTACTTGCAAGCCTGAAACCGTCCGCTCCTTATGTCTTTTTCCTTGGATTGAATCGGCAATAAATAACTAAAATCGGTATAAGTACCCCATTTCTTTCATGGTTTTGTAGTTCAATATACATATTAGTTTTGCTGAAAATGAGGAGGTGTACTGCATCCATCTGTTTATTGCTTCCTTATCAAATCCCTTTGTTTGATCCCTTATGACGTAGGAAGAGTTTATAAGCGGGGGCCAGAGCATCTCTTCTTGGAAATCTATTTCCAAGAATTCACATAGCTTCTTTACGTATTTCCCGGGTTCGGCAACTATGTCTTCGTATCGAGAGAGGTAGTAATTATCAAGATGCTCGAATCTCTTGTGGATACGCACAGCCCACCGGTAAATAATGTTTACATATACAAGCATCTTCAACCTAATGAGAATATTTTGCGGTAGTGAATTCCGGTCTTTGGCACGTGCTTTTACTTGGGAGGAGTAGATTGCTCTTGGGTCGCGAATAAGGTGTATGACCTTACATTCTGGGAACCATTCCAATATTATCGGAAGGTAGGAAAAATGAACGGGAAACTTGGCTCCAGGGATAGTCTTACCACGAGAAAGGGCGTGTTCTTTTAAGAGAACCTCAAAGATAGCCCGAAATGACCGATCGGAGTTCATAATAGCGTTTTCTAATTTTTTTTTATTCAAATCGATCCTTTTCCAGAAAGCACCGAAAAGCTTGCCTGAGTACATCAGGTCGATTAGTTTAGCAATGTTTGAGTCTTTTCTTAGGTCTCCCACTTCTTTCTTTACGGTACACACAAAGTCTTTATGCAGCCATGGAGGATCTAAGAAATGTATTTCGTGCATTATATCGATATTACTGCACTGATTAAGCACATACATGCACATTTTTGACCCTGTTCTCGGGCAGCCGATTATAAATACTGGCCTCAAATTGGCAGACACTGATTCCTGTTTCACATAGGACTTTATTTTACCCACTCCAGTCCCCTGGACTCACCGATCTACCTTTCTCGAACTTTCTGAGCGGCTCTTACGCTAACCTGCACCGGAAACATGATCCTCTTGTCATAAAAAGGCTCCTCGGCAATGTGGCTGTTCATAGTTATCAATTTCCTCCCGGCACCAAGAGCCTCGAATACCCTCATCGTCAGACCGGCTTGCAAGTGATGAGGCAAGTCAATTATTACCTTTGCCCTCCTGTAATAATCTATGACTTCCCTTCGAGACAGCGCTCTGAAATGCACACTGGTAAGCCTATGACTTCTCAAGAAGTTTCTTACATAGAACCTTTTGTTAACATGCACATAACGAGGAATTTGATTCCTTGTTTCAAACAAACTCTTTCGATTCTCTTAACATGGCGATACTGGGAAGCCGATCAATTGTACGCATTAGACAAGAACTCCTTGCGATCAGATCTCGCAAAAATCAGGTCCATTTGCCACAGTAATCCATCCTTGGGTCTGAACATGGGATTACAAAGACCAAGTGGCCGAAAGCCTTTTTCCTCGAGGAAAAGACACATTTCGTGGAAGCGCAAGCTGCCTTCAGAAAGCACAAAGTTATAAGCTTCGACCACAATGATCGAGGTTTCCTTAAGTGTCGCCGTGGCGCCTTCAAAGATTGGGACTTCAAAGCCGTGTGTGTCTAACTTCAGAAGGTAAGGCCCTGTTAGGTTCTGTTGTTTGACTTGGGTATCGACGGTTACGACGGCAACCTTGATCATGTTGTCGCTGTTCATAGGCTTATGGGAAGCTAATCCTCCAGCAGCATCGCTGGCATCAAAGTAGACCTCACCGACGGTATCGCCTGCTGCAGCTAGAATGTAGTCAACGTTTTCGTGCTTTTTCTTAAACCTCTTTAGTTTGGATTCATGCACCTGATTCGCCTCTATCAGGAAGTAAAATGCATAAGGGTAAAAAAGCATTAACGTTTTTGACCACCGCCCGTCCGATGCACCAACATCGATGACCGTTTGAATTTCAATTCTTCGCCCTCTGATCCTAGCGAAGGTGCTTCGCCAAGACACCGATGCGGAGTGTTTTATGACTTCGCAGCCTATACTGTGTAGAACGGTGTTTGCCAGCCGTCCTGCGAAATGCTTTATCATGCCCACGATACGCTCCTACCATTCAAAAGTTCTGAAATGCCCTCATAAAAAGCGTAACTCATTTCAACGTGTTAAAACCGAGTACTCAAATTTCTTTTATATCCTGTAATTGTAGAGTTCTCGAACCCCAATATACTCTGTCTGCTTTTGGACATAGGTTCGAGGAACATAAGCCCCAAGTACACAGAAAAATTCAATAAGCGCTCGCCGTTCAATACCATCACTACGAAAAAGACAAAGAGAGCACTTCTCTTCCACTGCCGGCCTGTTAGCTTATGCACGCCCGTCCAAATAGATATCAGAACAGTAGCCACCCCGAGTAGTCCAAACTTAACTGTAAAATCGGACAAGCCGTTTCCTTGCTTGTGCACGGAATCTTCTTCTGAGCTCAACGCGTAGCGGGTTTGAAAATTTAGGCCACATCCAAAGAGTGGATATTTGCTTATGTATTCTTCAACATCATACACGAGAGTTCCGAGCCTTGTCGCTCTCCAGCTGGGTTCGCTATAAGCTACGCTATCAAGGTGTTTCTTTATTTTTCCACCAACAAAACTTAGTTGATAAGCAACGACGTAGAAAAGAGCCACGACTAAGGCAAATGCCAGCAGTTTGGGTAGCTGTCTGCGAGTCGGTGATAGATCTCTTACGTGAAAAAGCCAAGACAAAGGCAGCAGAGCATACCCTGTCGTAGATATCGTTGTAAAAAGGGCTGTGACCAAAACAGCAAAGTTACGTTTGTACTGCCGCTTATCGAACTTGTCTCTTGTCAGACCAAGAAATACAAAGGCCAGCAAGATATATGCTGAGAAGACCCCAGGCTCCCAAAAACATGAACAGTTCCTAAAAGGCAGCAACGGCTGCATTCTTCCGTAGTCTGGAGTTCTGCCGTAGGCGTGAAACTGGTGCACAACAACGTTGGTCCCCCACAAGGGATTGACGATTTTGCTTATCGGTTTGAAGTACTGTACGAGATCTAGTCCTGTAGTTAAGCGCAAGACCGTGAATGAATGAAAGAAAAAGCTAATTATGCACAGGTAGTAGATCACCCTAACATATCGTCTGGGAAACTCACTAACCAGGCGAACAGCCGCATAGCCGATAAACACCCGTAGCATAAATCCGATCATCGTATGAAATGGCCAAAAGTTGAAAGTAATGCATTGTATTACAAGAATGGCTGAAAGTACCGGCACCACCACAAGAAATCTCGCTGTGAAAGGGGGCTCTTTGCGGAACAGAAGGACTGTAAGAAAGAAAAACGACGTAAGTACGTAGGAGATCTCCTCTCGGACTAGCCCCATTATGACCGGAGTACCAGACATTAACATCAACGCCCCAACAATCACGTAGTCCAACCAAGCACTTCGAAATCCAGGCTCCTTTTCTAACATAGTCTTCATTTAGTGAACTCCACGACAGTTTTCAGTTCTCGCTGAGTCTCCTTGTCGGACCATCGCATAATCACCACGGGGTCCGCTGGCCCCCGCAAACCAACGAAAGTGATATCCGGCTCTATCCGCACAAATCCTGTGGCACTTATTTTCTTCGATGCAGGATTTTTCGGCCTCGGTCGGTATCTGCGACCACGTCGATTTTTGTGAATTATTCATTGTGCTTTGCCCCTATCAACCGCTCAGCAACCTGCAACTCTACAATTTATACCCATCTAAGTTACCTGTAGTAAGTTTTTAGACATTCAGGCCTCAGTTGGATCAGCATTTGTGGCTACTGCAGTAGAAATTGATATCTTTGACTTTTCATTGTCTAAAAACTTTATAGCAGTATCTTAACAGTAGTTACACTTGAAGAGTATGATAGCACCGTTTGATACGTCATTCATTGCCGCTTGCTTGTTTTCATGAAGATTTTCTCTAAGTTATCAGTAGTTTTATCCCAGGTGAACTGCTTAATGTAGTTGTAACCGCTCTCTGCTATTCGTCTCCGTTCTTTTTCATCTTGGAGCAATCTAATTATATTCTGACCCAGCGCTTTCGGGTCTTTGGGTGGTGAAACTAAAGCAGTTTTTCCCGGCACCGTGTAGTCTGATACAGCTCCTACATTCGTAGTAACTACAGCGGTTCCACAAGCCATCGCTTCCATAGGGGGGTCGCCGAATCCTTCATGATGGCTTGGAAAGATAAAAATATCCAGCGAATTGTATAATTGTCTTAACTTTTCTTTATAAAGCAGTCTGTTAAATTCGATATCGTCTATATTTTTTACAATTTCCATATGCTTGCGCAGGGGCTCCTCACCGAATAAGACCAATTGGATGTTTGGATACTTTTTCTTTGCCATCACAAAAGCCTCGAGTCCATCCTGCATACCTTTCAACTCAAGTTGTCTGTAAAGGATTCCCAATCGCTTAGGACTGTGGCATTCAAAACCGTCCCTCTCCTTGTAAAAAAGGTCAAAATTTACACCATCTGGCAAGGGCTCAAGAACAGAGCAACTAAATTTCCTTTCAATAAGATCCTTCAGCCAACTAGAACTAACAATTTTACGAAGAGGGAGTGAATAGCTTTTATTGACTGAATCCACGGCTCCACTCCAGGTTTCATAACCTCGGACGAAATGGAACTTCTCACCTTTGTCTCTTTTATAGCTATTCACATAGTAAGCAGTTGCCCACAGTGTAGCTACTATAACATCTCCCTTGGGAATCCATCGCTCCGTAAGCGTTGGTACTCTTATTAGATTTGCTTTTAAGTCGAACCAGTTTGGCTGCTCGGCACGCTTAAGGTTTCTAACAGTTGTCAAAGCTCTGTATGCCGATTTTTTAAGATGATACCACTTTGCTCCCGCTCGCATGGGTACCAAAGGATACACTATGGAAACATCATGCCCTCTATCTTGCAACCGATTTGCCAACTCAAAGGTGCACCTTACACCCCCACAAAGCCCAATTGTTGGCAATATAAATGTGATTCTCATACAGGCTGTTTTCCTTTATTTGTAATCAAACCAAGATTCAAAAGCTCGTTACGGGCAATTTAACACGTATTTAGCACCTCGACCTATCAGCTGCGCACCGTTTTAAGTCGGAACGAGCAGCATGGATCTATTTCGCCTATTCACATGCCCATCCCCCTCAGAGTAAGAGGCTTCTGTTGTCCCCAGTGCAGCTGTGAGATGATCCAAGTCACCAAAATTGCCAAGAAACGAGGCCATCCTGATGGTTAACAGCTTGGTTCATCCACCGAACGTCCATCGTCAGCAACCCATAACCTCAGGTGGCTGTGGGAGTCCACATCCACTTAGATATGATTGTAAGTTTGCTGCAGCCGACACCCACATACGGGGGCCACAAGCTCTTGGCCGCACGCTGCATCATACTGCTGCCAATTTCCGGCGGCGTTGTTCATCCCACTACAGATGTTCAATAGCAGAAGCAACGCCGGATATTATGCGGTCAATGTTTCCACCTAATTGCGAAGAGAAACACTGGTCATATCCACAAGAGAAGTCCCCCGATCCCGGTTTATCTGAAGGATTCTCACCGCATCTTCCCGCAGTCGCGTCGGCGCTGGGCTGAGCACAGGACCCTTGCAAGGTGTTGGGTCGCCCTCTCATAGTCTTCGTTTAGTTGGTACATTCTGTCCCGAGTGCAGTTTCTTATTTGTTCACTGACAGACCGGAGTTGGAACAGCTTCTCCAATATGTCGTCGCTCGTACACCGTGATATTTCACACACAAATCTATGATTTCCAACCATTAGCTGCTGGAGTGCCCCTGCTTTTCTGCTGTAGGACAATGATAGGGTTGGTATGCATTGCGAAAGAGCAGCAATAGTCGCGTGCATTCTCGATCCCATGAAAAGTTGACAAGCCCCAACAGCAGCTTTGTATTCGGACGCACTAAGTGTTGGAGGTAAGATGCGAACGCAGTTCCATCGATCCATAAGCCTTCCCACGATCTTTGAAAATCTGTAGTCGTTGCAACTTGCGCTTCCTATGACAACGTGAGGAACTAGAAGAACTCTCCCACCTGTTAAGTCAATCCATTTTCTCAAGCACTCTGCATAAAGGATAGCTCGCTCATCTACTTGAGATAAACTTGCCAAAAATCCGCTAATCGAAACTCCGAGGCAGAACTTCTGCGACGCCCAGTTGACATAGCACTGAACACGTTTGGACACGAACGGCTCTAGCAGAAATGCAGGGTCGGGCGCAAAAACCACATTGTCGGAGATACCTTCAGAATGTAGATCGCCTCGAGACTCATAGTCTCTCACTACAATCAAGTCCAAATCACGCAAAACAGGGAGTACAAGAGAGCGGTATTCCGGCTTATTAAAAGGCCCCAACGTTGCTCCCCAAAGAACGGTGACCAAACCCATCTCCAGAGCAACATGCAGCTCATCAATAAATGGCTTGATGCTCCGAATCGGAAACTCTGGGGTGATATTGTCCCCCCCAATGCTCAAAACCGCATCATTTGCCCTAAACAATCTCCGTTTGTGTTGTGAACGCAAGTGATAGAACTGAACGAAGCGATATATACGGCAGCAAGCCTTTCGCGGCAGTAAAGAAAGAGGGAAAGGATATTCATTGAACAGCTTAATACTCATCTTTCTTGCTACCCGCTTGTCTGCTCTATAGAAATGGGAAACAAGAGACAATGTAGCGCTTGGGAAAAGATCTCGGAGCGTCCGCGAAGTGCATTGGACAATCGCTGCGCAGCCACGATTAGTAAATCCACCGTGTCCAACCATAATAATATTTTTGCAATTCATGTATTACTGCCTTTCACGCCTCAATTGGTTTCTTAGACACGATCTAAATATCCACCGAAATCTGCTATCAAATTTATCAAGGAAGTTTGATATAGTTACATAAAGATTTAAGAACGTCATAGCCCGCTTGAATCGATGCAAATCTTTATCGCACTGGCCCCACTTAACTGAACTCCGCCTCGAGATAAGCAACGTTGCTCTAATCCAATGCTTGTGTGTGAATGATGCACATTTTGTAAGCAGGTGAATTCTTCTTGGTACAAACTTGTGGTTATTTACTTTTGTCAGGTGAAGTCTTTCAAGAATGTCGCCTTGCTTGGAAGTCAATACACCTTGCTGGCTGGAGATTGCCTTAGAGACATCCAACTTCTTTAAGAAAACTTCTTTTTTCTTCGCTGCGCCGGCAAGCACTTCGAGTATCTGCAGGTCACGAATGAGGACTATATTATAGCCACGATAATCACTGAAATACTCAGGCAGCCATGCATTCATAAAGACGACGTCGGCGCATTCGGCAAATACATCGTCGCAAAAATTGCAAGCGTTAGGAGTAAAGTAGCGGTGACACCATATTGTGTCCATTCCTTCTGACAAATAGACTACGGCCTCACAGCCCCGGTGTAGATATGGACCGTTACCAACAGACAGGAATAGACTATGGCCGGGCACGGATCAATCCTCGTAGCTTTCTAAGCAGCCCACCAGCGACGCGTAAAGCACAGGTTATTGCTGCCTTTGTAGTCAAAAAGGGGGGGTTAAGCGGCCAAAGCCATTTGCATGCAACAAGCTCTGACCGACGTCGCTGCATGTAGAACGCAACCCTGTCGAGATTGCTAATGATGGCCGAGTCTCCAGGCCAATGGAAGAATGACCTGCCCAGCCTTCTTGCAAACTCACCTCGGATTTTAGAATTCGCCATAACATTGCGTAGGTAAGGTTTGTAGCTCTCTCGGACATACTGCTTGGATATCGGCTGAGCCTCAACCACCCCAGAATTGATAATGTCCCGAAATAGATTGTTTCCCTTAGCTGTTCGCGCCACTACAAGAGTCGACCCGGTGGCGCCAAGTCTCTCGCCCCAGTTAGTGCCACATGATATATCGGCGAACATGCTAACGCAATCGATGCAGAGGCGGCATCGGAACGGTGAAAACCAGAAAAGGCCACGGAATAAATGTCGCCAAAAAGCCAGATGCGACAGTGCTATTTTGGAGCCATCACGCAGTAAGAAGTACATTGTGCCAGGCAGAGTACCTGTTCTATATATGATCGATCCGAGCCGGTCCTGGGCTATCCCAAAACGCCTGAGCCAATAGTCGGTACCTTCAAACCGCACCATGTGGCCACCGCAAACAAGCCCAAGATATAACGTGTTTTTCTCTGCACCAAGTCTGCCTCTGACGAACCTGGCTGCTTGAATGTGGCAGGGTAACCCCACAACAAGTACCCTCAACTCGGGATCCAGCAACTCCTCAACAGCGGCTAGTGAAACGGGGCAGTACTTCGAGCCGATTGAGTCCCTACATTCGTCCGCAGTTCTAGCGAAGAACATCTCTCCCCGCAGTGGATCCTCACGGCTCATTCTTGTCAAAACGATCCCGTCAACAATCCCCTTATCAATAGCAAACGTCGAGATAGCAGTGATAACACCTCCCGCTGATGCGGCAGCGCGTATTTTCCTATCTTTAGCAGACGCGACCCATGCCTCATGACAATCGTCTCCAGAGAATTTCTTCAAAGCAACTTCCAGGTTGTCAATTCCCCCATCAAAGCCAATACCAGGACACGATGAAATGCAGGTTCCACAGCTTATGCAGGCACCCAGAATCGCCACCCTTGGGGTGTAGGTGCCATTGCAAACAACCATATCGAGTGCTTTCTCTGGACAGATCAGCACACATATGCCACACCCGATACAAAGATTGTTGGCGACAACTTCAGAATAGACATTATTCTTGGCCATCTTTTTATCGCTGTTTTCGGACATGTTGAATCATTACCACCCAATAAAGACCCATCGAAGCCCCGTGAGCAATCAATAATGCCAAGGCTGAACCGTAGCCCGCCATCCTTGGAATCAACACTAAGCATAAGGTAATGCTCAGTATTCCACCCACAATAACGGTGGTAAAATATATCTTTTCCAGGTGAGCCGAAACTACATACTGCGAAGCAATCAAACCGAGGGAAAATACCATGATATAGATTCCCATTATTCGCATGACACTTGCGGCAGAAGCATATTCAGGACGGAAAAGGAGTGTAATAATCAATTCCGGGCAGATCAACGCTGCAATACCGACAGGTGCAGCTACCACAAACATCACGACCGAATACTTGGTTAAAAACCGAATACGCGCCGATTGGTTGCTATCTTTGCGGGTTATTCTTGCCGTAGCAGGATTTCCAACCCTTGAAATTTGAGTCAGTAACAACATGGCTATAGCGACAATCTGCCAAGCAGCAGCATACCCTCCAAGTTCTGCGGTGCCAGAATAATGCTTCAATATTAACTGGTTCAACGAACCAAACGAAAGACATCCCATTGCGGCCAGCCATATCCACAGATTTCCCCTACCCATACGACAAGCTGTTTTTATTAAAGATACACTGATATTCTTGAAGTCTATCCGCTTGAACGCCCAGTTGTATTGCAAGGAAAGGTATAGGACGACTGAACCAAGCATCAAAGCTCCTATCCACAGAATGTTGAGCTTTCCCGGGACAAATAATACAAGACCCCATACACATCCAAGATAACAAAGCCGTTGGATAAGCCTATAAACAGCGTGGCGACTCATTTTGTGCCAACTATCATAAGTCGCTTGTAAGTCAAGTGAAACCACGAAATGAGCAATTATCACAATGAACAAGGCCCATGTAAGTTCAGTTTCGGGACCTTCCAGAAACTTCCAGATGAGCAGTCCTATTAGAACCAGAATAAACATAGACCCTCGAAGAATAAGACTTGCTGTGACAAGTTCACCAAATCTCTTAGGATAATGAACCAAGTCGCGGACGAGTGTTCTGTCCAGACCAAAACGTACTAAGGTCCCAGCATATCTACCAAGGACAAGCCCATAAGCCAACAACCCGAAACCTTCCTTTCCTAGCGTATTTGCAATTTTTACTCTTGTGAGGAAACCAAGTCCAGCCACAAGGAAATTAACAAAAACCAAAACCGAAAGATTCTGAAGATGGACCTTCTGTGAGAATATGATTTTCTGAAGGTGCACCACCAATCCAATTTTTTCTGGTGCTTCTATTACGCCATCCGGCTCTATCACAATTTGCTCTCGTACCATTCATCCATCCCGCTCGGATGCCGGTACCCCTTGGCCCCGGCCTTCCACCAGCCAGCGATACGTCTTTTCGATGCGGTCCCAGTTCTCTTCCCGGTCCAGGCTCCAGAAACGCCCGACCACCGAGGCGACCAGGCCTGTACGCAAACGCTCAGTCTCCCGCTCCACGTCCTCGATGTAGTGTGCCCCGCTTTCGGGACGCTCTCCCCTGCGGCCGAGCATAGCGTGAACATATACCTCCGGTACCTTCTCCCTGCTGGTCATCTCGAGTAGTGCTTTGAGGTGATTAACCGAACCATGCGAACTGTAAAAAGAGACAATCCCCAGCAAGTGTAGGCGAGTACCATCACGCTTTGCTCCCTGCATTGCCCAACGGAAGGCCTCGTTGGCGAAGAAGGAGCCATTAGCGATTGCTTTGTCGATACGCATGCGGTCGGATAGGATACGCCGGCCAGCCCCAATATGCAGGTGCCCTGCCTCGGAATTACCCACGGTGCCGGCAGGCATCCCGACAGCTTCGCCTGCAGCCTGCAGGCGTGTCGTCGGCCAGGCTTGCTGCAGACCATCCATCACTGGCGTCTCGGCTTCTAAGATTAGGTTTCCCTCTGGATCATTGCGGGATCCCCAGCCGTCGGCTATGACCATAAGGACCCGCCGCGGCTTGGACTCACCGTTTGTCAGGAGGTTCGCCCCGGTCATCTCAGCAGGCTGCGGTAAGCCTAACAGGTGCAGCACCGTTGGTGCAACGTCGGTCAGCACACCTCCGCGGCGCAGGGCTGCACCCTGCAGCTCCGGGTCAACAATAGTGAAAGGCACGGGGCTGTCGGTATGGCCTGTGTCAATCGCTCCCTCAGGGTAGAGCCAGCGCTCGACCGTGCCATGGTCGGCGGTGACCACTACTGTGATACCGCGCGCCCGGGCCGCCTCGAAAACCTTGCCAATGCGCCGGTCCACTTCGGTCACAGCCTGCAGGATGGCTGGGCGGTCCTCAATATGCCCGATCACGTCCACATTGCAAAAATTGACCACAATAAAGGCGGCTTGTTGGTCGTCCATAGCCTCAATGGCGGCTTCGGACACGGCCTTGGCATTCATCTGCGGCACCTCAGCGTAGTCCCGCACCTGTGGGGAAGGGATGACAACGTAGGTTTCTCCAGGGAAACACTTCTCTCGCTTGCCGTTAAGGAAATACCGCACATGGATAGCCTTTTCTGATTCAGCAATCTTGACCTGCCGCAGACCATGTGCGCTGACAACTCCACCCATTGTATGGCGGATCTCACGGACAGGTGGAAAAGCAACTCTCACAGACAGGCTCCGGGCGTACTCGATCATGGTGACAAAGTGCACCTTGATGGGCTGGCGAGAGAAATGGGGGAAGTCGGACGTCACGAAAGCGCTGGTTAGTTCGATCTCTCGCTCGCCTCGGATATCGTAGAAGATCACATAATCACCCTCGCCGATGCGGCCCACGGGCTGACTGGTGTCGTCGACCCGAACCAGCGGCTCAAGGGCCCCATCTTCTTGCCCTGACCTGTAGGCCGCCCGTACGGCCTCGGCCATCGGATAATGATTCGCGTCTTTCATCTGTGCTCCCGTAACGTAAAGAACAGTCTTCAGGCTGTTAGCGCCAGACGTCTGCCACCACAGGGTTACGCTCTCTGAAACTAACCATAGGGACCTATGTAGCCTTCTTTCTCAAGGTGTAGGATGATTTGCTGTACGCACTCCTCCGGCGACATCGAGGTAGTATCGATAGTTAACTCAGCATCGGTCGGCTCCTCATACGGGTCGGATATTCCTGTAAACTCCTTGATAATTCCAGCACGTGCTTTTGCATAAACGCCTTTGGGGTCGCGTTGTTCGCAAATCTCCAAAGGTGTTGCAACATGCACGAGAATAAAACCGCTTCCGCCTATGGGTTCGATCATTTGCCTGACTTGCTTACGTACGCTGTCATAAGGCGCGATGGGAGCACAAATGGCGATGCCACCGTTTTTCGTGATTTCCGAAGCAACAAAGCCGATGCGGCAGATATTAAGATCTCGGTGTTCTTTCGAGAATCCCAATTCCGAGGATAGGTTCTTTCGAACGATATCGCCGTCCAGCAGCGTTACTGGTCGGCCACCGGCCTCCAGTAATTTTACCATCAACACATTTGCCAAAGTTGATTTTCCAGCAGCTGATAAACCCGTAAAGAAGATGGTGAACCCCCGCTTGCTTCGTGACGGATACGTGCGTCTGAGTTCCTCAACAACTTCTCGGAAAGAAAACCAGGGAGGGATCTCGCGGCCTGTGGCCAGACGCTGTCTGAGTTCAGTTCCTGAAAGCGTTTTCACCGGTGCGTCTTCTGGAACCTCGTCTTCAGGCATGTACTCGTCTCGGTCCTCCATGTACACCATCATTTTGAAGGGAACCATCTGTATGCCAAGCTCGTCTTGATGGCGTTGGAACAGTTCTTGCGCATCATATGGCCCATAGAACGGCTGACCACTGGAGTCAGAGCCCGGTCCAGCGTGATCTCTGCCAACAATCAAGTGGGTACATCCGTAGTTCTTACGGATAATCGCATGCCATAGTGCCTCTCGTGGTCCCGCCAGTCGCATGGCAAGGGGTAGCACACTTATCATCGCGGTGTTGTGCGGATAATGTTTCAAGATTGATAGGTAACATCTGACACGCGTGTAATGATCCACAT
>JABXJX010000029.1:0-5413 GCA_013375375.1 Desulfobacterales bacterium
TAGTGAATCTGGAAAAGTCTCGCAAAGACTCTTATGAGATTCTCATCGGCCAGGATATTGTGGACAGTGTGGGATCGATTATCAAGATCAAGAATCATGCGGATCGGTACGTGATCGTTACAGACTCAAACGTCAACCCCCTATACGGGGAGATGGTGAGGCAAAAGCTGGCAGAGACCGCCATGCCTGTTGACCTCATTGAAATACCTGCTGGTGAGCACTCAAAATCGCTCAATATTGTGCTTGATGTGGCAAGACAACTCGTAAGACTGAAGGCCGGCCGCAAATCGCTCCTTATTGCCCTGGGCGGCGGCGTGGTTGGTGATGTGGCCGGCTTTATCGCATCAATATACATGAGGTCGATCCCGTATGTCCAGATTCCCACAACGCTACTTGCTCAGGTGGACAGCAGCGTGGGCGGCAAGACCGGGGTGGATGTTCCGGAGGGAAAGAATCTTCTGGGGACATTCTATCAGCCAAAGGCTGTTTATATAGACCTGTCGTTCCTAAAGACGCTTTCGGATAAGGATTTCGCGAACGGGATGGCTGAGATAATCAAATACGGGATCATAGGTGATCATAATTTCTTCGAATTGCTGGAAAGCGAAAGTAAAGGGATCAAAGACCGCAATCCTTCTCTGATGGAAAGCCTGGTTGGGCGTTCTTGTAAGATAAAAGCAGATATTGTAGAAATGGATGAAAAAGAACTCGGGTTGAGGCGCGTCCTCAATTTTGGTCATACCCTGGGGCATGCACTGGAGGCTGCGTCCGGCTATACCCTCTCTCATGGAGAGGCTATCTCCACAGGGATGGTGGGTGCCGCGAAGATTTCGCATAGGCTCGATTATCTGGATGGGACCTCTTACAAAAGAATAGTCGATTTGATTAAAGAATACCACCTGCCCGCGAAGATTCCAACAGGCATGGAGACAGCACAAATCATGGACTTCATGGCAACCGATAAAAAGGCCGTTGGGGGACGGCTGCACTTTGTGCTGGTGAGAAAAATAGGTACTCCTTTTGTAACGCCTGATGTTCCTTCAGATGTTATAGAGGAGGTCATTGAGGAACTTCGATGAGTAAAGATTCTTTAGATACGCTAAGGTGCAAGATTGAAGATCTTGATACGGCCCTCCTGAAACTTTTGAACGAGCGGGCAGGGGTCTCTCGCCGGATCGGCAAACTCAAGGCCAAAGACGGTCTGGGTATCTATGACCGTGACCGTGAGGAGTCGATATACGAATATCTGGCACGACACAACAAGGGGCCGCTGAAAACTTCGGAGATCAACAGAATATTTTCCGAGATTATCTCGGTTTCGAGAAAGCTGCAGTCCGCTGTGGTCGGCGACGATACCGAGTCTCAGGTGAAATCGATTGCCGCCGTTGATACAAGCACGCCGAGCAAGAACACTTCGGTTTACGGTATTTTCGGAAACCCGGTGGCTCACAGCATGAGCCCTCTTATCCACAATGCCGCGTTCAGGCTCCTTGGTATAGACGCGATCTACCTGCCGTTTGAGGTGAAAGATCTGCAGGGCGCCGTGGCCGGGATGAGGGTGCTGCAACTACGAGGAGCAAGCATTACCCATCCGTTTAAGACAAAGATTATCGGGTTAATAGATGAGATAGATGTCACGGCCAAAGAGGTCGGGGCTGTAAATACCCTTATCCTTGATGGCGACTCGATTCGCGGAATAAACACGGACTGGACAGGGGCCGTAAGATGCATAGAAGGATTACTCCCGGTCAAGGGGAATCATTTTGTGGTGGTCGGCGCCGGTGGTGCGGCAAGGGCCGTGGTTTTCGGCATTACCCGTGAAGGGGGAAAGGTCACTCTTGTCAACAGGACAAGAGACAACGGGCTCGCTCTGGCCGAGGCATTTGGCTTGCCTTTTGTACCCCTTGGCGAGATCGAGGACATAAGTGGAGACTGTTTGATCAATACCACACCTGTTGGGATGTACCCTGATGTGGCGGAGATGCCAATACCAAAAGGGGTGTTGAGCCGTTACAAGGCTGTGGTGGATATTATATACAACCCGTTTAAGACCAGGCTTTTGACAGAGGCGGAAGCCGCAGGATGCATGACTAAGAACGGCATTGACATGTTTGTTTTTCAGGGTGCCGAGCAGTTTAGGATATGGACGGGGAGGGAAGCTCCGGTAAAGGAGATGAAAGAGGTGGTTTACCACCGGCTGTTGGTCAGTGGTCATTAGTCATTGGTCATTTGGTAACTACCTATAATCAGTGACTAATGACCGATGCTCGATATCAGATACCCGATGCCCGGTCTCTATCCCTCATCATATGCAATTTACCCTCAAGGGCTGGAATATATCAGGCATCAAGGATCAAGCATCCTGCAGGTGCCACTAAAACAAATGACAAATGACCAGTGACTAATGACTAAGTAAATGAGGCTGATTAGACCAATCAAAAAGATTGATGCAATAGTCCGTGTCCCGGGTTCAAAGAGCTATACCCAAAGGGCATTGATCACCTCTGCGCTTGCCGGCGATAAATCCATCATAAAAGACGCGTTAATCTCGGAAGATACCGAGCACTTGATTAAGGCCCTTTGTTCGCTGGGCGCAAACATTGCCAAGGAGCGCAACGATCTTGTGGTGGAGGGGACCGGCGGCAACCTGGTAACATCTTCTTCGGCCCTTTATCTTGGAAACAACGGAACCGGGCTCCGCTTTCTCATTGGTACGGTCTCTTTGGGACACGGCATTTTTGTGCTTGACGGCAACAGCCGCATGCGCCAAAGGCCGATTCAACCGCTTGTTGACGCACTAAACCGGATTGGGGTTAATGCTTGGTGTGTTGAAGGAAACGGGTGTCCCCCTGTGGAGGTCCGTGCAAGCGGGCTTGCGGGCGGCAAGACATTCCTGAGTACGGGACTCAGCAGCCAGTATGTATCATCGCTCCTTTTGGCCGCCCCGTATGCTGAAAAAGATATTGAGATCGAGATTCGCGGCGCCATGCCGTCTTGGCCGTATATAAGGTTGACCTTAGACGTGATGGAGCGCTTTGGCGTAAAGGTATCGGTCCTTGAAGAAAGAGTTTTCCGTATTAAGGCCCCGCAAGCCTATCAGCCAAGAGAATACGTGATAGAGGGGGATGTCTCAAGCGCCACCTATTTTATGGCCGTTGCCGCGATAATCGGCCGGAGCATAAAGATATCGAATGTCAACCCGGACTCTCTTCAGGGAGATCTGCGTTTCATGGAGATCCTGGAGACGATGGGGTGCAAGGTCTCTACATCCGGAGGCGGGGTTGGGATAACCGGGCCGTTATCCAACCACGAGGATCTTGCTTTTGACTTGAATGACGTGCCGGATATGGTTCCGGCACTCGCCGTGGTCGCTGCCTTTAGAAAAGGCAAGACAGCATTAAAGAACATTTCACATCTGCGGGTGAAGGAATCTGACAGGGTTGCCGCCCTGACAAACGAGCTCATAAAGATCGGTGCGAAGGTTGAAGAGAAGGAAGACGCAATGATCGTTCAGGGGATTGCAACCAGCGGGGCCGACATAGACTGCTACAGCGACCACCGGATCGCCATGAGTTTTGCCGTAGCAGGGCTGGCAATAGATGGTATTTCCATTAAAGATCCGGATTGTGTCAAAAAATCGTTTCCCGATTTTTGGGAAAAGCTTGAATCGCTATGAACATCGTCCTGATTGGATACAGGGGTACCGGCAAGACGTCCGTGGGAACGGCCCTTTCCAAAAGGCTCGGAAAGGATTTTTGCGATACGGATGACTACATTGGAAAAAAAGTCAAGATGCCGATCAGCGATTTGGTGGCAACGAAAGGTTGGGCCTTTTTTCGGGAAAAAGAAAAAGATGCGATCCGCGAGGTATCATCCTTTGAAGATTGCGTGATTGCCGCGGGCGGCGGCGCGGTCTTGGACGATGAAAACGTTAAGAACCTGAAAAAAAACGGAGTCGTTGTCTTGCTTGAGGCCACAACTCAAACCATCGTTGAACGAATGCGTTTTGACAAGAAGACCGAACAGCAGAGACCGAGCCTGACTGATAAAGACCCGTATGAAGAGATAGAAGAGGTTTTGGAATTCAGAATGCCTATTTATCAAAGAGCCATGGATTTCTCTGTGGATACCACATCTAAAAGTATTGATCAGGTCCTTGATGAGATTGTTCGGAAACTGCAAAAGTATGAGGAGGGTTAAATGGCGGGAAATACATTCGGACAGATTTTCAGGGTTACTACCTGGGGTGAGTCCCATGGAAAGGCACTGGGGGTGACTATCGACGGATGTCCCCCCGGCTTGCCCCTTGGCGAGTCCGACATCCAGCAAAACCTTGACATAAGAAAGCCGCAGGACGCGCCTTCAAGTACGCCCAGAAAGGAACCGGATCAAGTTGAGATCCTTTCCGGCACGTTTGAAGGGATGACTACCGGAACCCCTATCTCCCTCATTATTTATAACAGGGACGCGGATAGTAAAGCATACGAGGGGATCAAGGACGTCTTCAGGCCGGGGCACGGTGACTTTACTTATCAAAAGAAATACGGGATACGCGATTACAGGGGTGGAGGAAGGGCCTCGGGCAGGGAAACTGTAGCAAGGGTCGCGGCAGGCGCTGTTGCCGGAAAGGTGCTAGACCGGGAGGGGATCGGGGTAAAGGCTTATACCCTTGAGCTCGCAGGGATCAGGGCGAAACAGGTGGACCTGGACGTGATAGATAAAAATCCGTTTCTTGTCCCGGACCCGGACGCGGCCGACCGTATGCGTGAACGGATTGAAGAGATCAAGAAAGACGGAGATTCGGCAGGAGGAGTCGTAGAGGTGATTGTTCAGGGCTGTCCTGTTGGATTAGGAGAACCTGTATTCGACAAACTCGATGCCGAACTCGCAAAGGGGGTTATGAGCATAGGGGCCGTAAAGGCTGTTGAAATCGGTGTTGGCCTGGCCGCGGCACGGATGCTCGGTTCCGAATGCAATGACGAGATAACGCCCGAAGGGTTTGTAACAAACCGCTCAGGTGGCATCCTCGCTGGTATCTCCAATGGTGATGACATTGTGGTTAGGGCTGCTGTAAAGCCGATTTCATCCATTGAAAAAGAGCAACGCACAATAGATATCAATATGAAACCGACGACTATCTCGGTTAAAGGGAGACACGATGTGTCGGCCGTACCCAGGATTGTTCCTGTTTGCGAAGCCATGGTGAGGCTGGTTATTGTGGATCATTTGTTGAGGCAAAGGACTGTCCGGTTTCAGACAACAGCCCGCTGAAATCCGACTCCCTCCAATGTCCCCTAACTTCCTTCTTGCCACTGTACTATTCTTTTGGTTCGTCTGGTATGTCCGATGTTACAACGTGGCCGTCCTTACTGTCGACCGACGGTTTGCCTGAGATGGCGGTAAGGATTTCACT
>JABXJX010000029.1:5513-21407 GCA_013375375.1 Desulfobacterales bacterium
GGTATGTCCGATGTTACAACGTGGCCGTCCTTACTGTCGACCGACGGTTTGCCTGAGATGGCGGTAAGGATTTCACTGCTGACCGGGGGGCATCCTGGAATGAAGATTCCATTCCCGCGGTGGGAGGCCATGCAATTACCGATGCATAGCGTACCTTCCGGCACTTTCTCGTGGCCCTTGCCTATAGCAATGCATAGATTAGTATCTGAAGGAAAATAATCGAAAAGACGATCTCCGTAATGCTTCAAGAACAAAAAGAGTGTCGACACGCACGCACTACATGAGTTCTTGTCTAAAACATTGATATTCGGGAACTCGATCGAGAGATGTTCCGGCGGGGGAGCAAACGGAGAGATCCAGTCGTGCCAGTTGTCCGGTGTGACAGAAATAGAGTCAAGGTCGATCACACCGTAGCCGCGTTCCGCGCCGATGCGCAAATGCGGAATGTCTTTTGCCGCCGTACCCATCAGCTTGCATGCTACGGCGTCTGCCGCAAAGACATCAGTGCTTACGACGATTACATTGAGAGGCTTGGCCTGGCCGGCGCTAGGCCCCATCCCTTCCATACCCACCGTACCGTCGATGATAGAAAGATGCGGGCGGAGCACCGAGGACATATCAGCGATGGCTATGTCGATCGGTTTTTCGTCGTACCCTTCGATTGGCGGCAACATATGCAGTTCTACCTTGCTACGCCGCCAGAGACAGCCTTTCATGTTCTTGACAGCCAGTGTCACGCCGGTGTGCATGTGCATCTTCATGACCGGGAGGGACACGACAAGATCGTATTCAAGCACTTCCGGGCAGACCTTAAGAGAATTGATCGCGACACCATCGGGGACCGGCACCTCGACGAAGCGGCGGGCATCCATGTTTATCAGGAGGCAATCGCGCTCATGCGCGATCAATGTAATACCACCGGCGTCAAAGGCTTCCTCGGTCTTGACACCCAATATAGGACTTTCACCGACAGCTACATCCGCCCCTGCTTCCCTGAACGCGTCGATAGCAGCAGCGACGACCTGCGGGTGTGTGGTTATGCCTGCTTCAGGAGGAGCAACCCGGCCGACATTGGGCTTGAGCAGTACTCGTTTCCCCCGGGCTGGTGAAAGATCCACATGCGCCAGCGCTGCGTAAGTGTTGTCATAGGGGCCGTTACCGCCCGCAACATGAACTAACGGGCGGCCAGGTGAATGCCGGAACGGGCTTTTAGATAGACTGGTTGATGTTATTGATTGCACCTGTTTGAGTGAAGAGAGCCTTTATTATAATAGTCTCGTTGTCAAGGGGAGCGCGCGGGGGAATTTGTCGATAAGTTTATGAAATGATTGGTGGCGGTGCAGGGACTTGAACCCCGGACACTGCGGATATGAGCCGCATGCTCTAACCAACTGAGCTACACCGCCGATTCTCAATCTTGTCAAAATTAGGTTTTAGGGATTGCAAGATCATAACTTATGATAGCACTCTTTGCCTTGGCTACAAAAGAGGCTCCGCGCTCCATTACCACGGCTGCCACTAATTCTTTCTGACCGTCATTGTCAAAGTCACCAATGACAAAGTCGCTGACATAGCCGTGGATCTTTCTGGTCTTCCAATTTAAGGCAAGCCCTAAACCATTCCATGACAAGGATACGATCTGGCTGCTGTTGAAACTCCGATATCGCTTGAATACCCTACTGCTCCCTGCGTGGTTCTGGACAACAATAACCTCTTTTTTACCGTCTTGGTCAAGGTCCTTCATGAAGATCCTTTGAGGGAGGAACAGGCGATCCTTTTCCGACTCTCCACTCCTTGATTCTATATCAAGATAATTGACGGAGCCGCCGTAATGTTCATCACTTTTCCATTCTTTTGACCCTGACCCGGTCAAGATTTGAAGATAGTCATCCTCATTGAAAGCCAAAAACATCTCGCCACCGTTATTGAGCACATCACCGACGGCAAAGGAGAAGACATTGAGACCCCGTGGCGTACGCACTTTATTTGTAGGTTTATATTTACCATTAAGCCAGCTCAGTTCATAAACCCCACCGACGAAAGGATCACTGATCCCGCGTTTTTCACCCAAAAGCGCGGTACCCTGCATGGGAAGTTCCAGAACCCGGTAATACCAATTATTCTTCTTGCTTACAGTGACAAAATTACCAGCTTCCCACTCCAGGACAAAGGACTCAAGGGTATTCCTTAAGGTATTCAGATTGGTGACAAAGACTTCGGCCTTGCCGTTGCCGTTGATATCCGCCACATCGACACTGATGAAGTTGGCATTCGGCTCACCGGCAATCTCTTTTACTTTAATGAACCGGCGCTTTACATTTCTATACACAAAGATGCGGTTTTGGCTGATAAAGACGGTCTCCTGTTTGTTGTCTCCATCAACGTCTCCCATGGAAATACCCTTAATATCCTCTTTGAAATTTCGGCTCTTCCAAAAAGCGCCGCTCCTACTCCGGCCCGATACTACAATAAAATCCGGATTTAGGCTTGATGTTTGTGTCCTGTCGGCGAGATCAATGTCACCTCCTCCTCCAAGGAGTTTTTCAGGATGCCCATATATATCCGGAATGGGGGCCCCGGAGGCTACTTGCCGGGTGGGCTCATGTCGAATCGGGATTACACGGCCAAAGCACTTTTCATTGACCTCTGTCGCAAAGGCGTTTACTTTCGGGATAACACTGTCCATGCCCCGGCTTTGATTAAAGATGGTCACCGCCGGTTTGGTTCCACTTACATCAATCATCTTGGCATCGATACTTATGCTTTCTCCAAAAATGGTCAAACTTCCAAACAGCACATAGTCTGCATTGAGAGCGGTACCGATCTTTCGTGCGACCTTTTCGTTAATAGGGCCGGCTGTTTTGCGAGATACACGTTCGGTTGATTCCCTTTGAATAACAACGACCTTGTTCTCCCAGGACAGCCGGCTGGTGAGCATATCAACAATCCCGTCACGCAAGAACGAAAGGTCTCGCTCGGCATTCATCTTAAAAGGAATGACGGCGACCCTGGCGGGGCTATCCGCCGGTGCGTTTCCCGGGAACACGGAAAATAAGAGGACGATCAGGAATATACCTGTAACCTTTTTCAATATCATAGGATTTTCAGCGTGAAACTAAGTTTGGAATTCGATTATAACCATGGAACATGGTTGAATGGCACCTTGTATCTTATTAGTCAACGCCAGTCAACGTCTTTTCTTGAGGGGATGGGGGCTGTCGGCCGGACTGATCTTCGGTTGATTTTTGGTTTGCTTAGTTTATAAAATTATTGAATATCATACTATAATAAATTATAAGGATTTATTTGGGTTGATCTGCCTTTATAGGGGAAACCATCATTATGCGCTATTATCCTGTGAATCTGGACGTCCAAGACAGGGAGTGCCTTGTCGTGGGGGGCGGTAGTGTGGGTGAACGCAAGGTCAAGACCTTGCTTGAATGCGGGGCGCGGGTTACCGTAGTAACCACCCTTGCAACCGAGCGCCTTCAGGCCCTGGCCTCCGAGGGCCGCGTCGACTTAAAGACGAGAGGCTATGAGCCCACTGATCTGAAGGGCAAGCTTCTTGTTATCGGAGCGACCGACAGCGAAGAGATAAATGAAAAGATCAGTAAAGATGCAGCAAAGACAGGGCTGCTGTGTAACATTGCCGACCGCCCGGCCGCCTGCACCTTTGTGCTTCCGGCTATCGTCCGCCAGGGAGACCTGTTGATCGCTGTTTCTACATCAAACAAAAGTCCGGCCGTGGCAAAGAGGCTACGTCAGACCTTAGAGAAGGAATTCGGGCCGGAATATGCGATATTGTTGGACCTGATGGGTACCATCCGTCAAAAGCTTTTGGCAGAGGCCAAGAGCCCGGAGGACCACAAACGGATGTTTGAGCAATTGCTTGATCAAGGGCTCCTGGAAATGATCCGCGGGGATCGCATCCAAGACGTGGACGCCCTGCTCAAGGACGTGTTGGGTGAAGGATGGACGTGGAAAGGACTGATGAGAACCGACCTTCGTGAGGACTAATGATGAATCTTTTGTTTGCTTTGACTATGGTATTTTACGTTGCAAGTTCACTGGGTTATCAGGGTTATGTGCTGTTTCAAAGACGCCCCGTGTACAGGGTTGCGAGTATCATCCTTTGGGTGGGGTTCCTGTGTCACACGGGAGTCATCGCCCTGCAGTACTTTGAGGATGGGCATATTCCGGTACAAAACCTTCATGAAACCCTTTCCACGTTCGGATGGGCCGTTGTCTGCGTCTTTCTCATACTTCAAATCAAATTTCACCTGATGGTTTTAGGGGCCCTTGTGGCACCATTGGCTACCCTGTCCGTGATCATCGCTTCGATTCTGCCGAAGCCGTTGGTTGAACTGGATCCACTCTTTAAGGGCCTGTGGCGGACGTTTCATATCGGGACTCTGATTGTAGGGAATGCGGCCCTTGCCATAGCCTTCCTATTGGGTATCCTGTATCTGGTTCAAGAAAAGGCGATCAAGGATAAAAAGCGCGGTTTTTTCTTCCAACGTCTTCCTTCGCTGAACCTGCTTGACTCCATGGGTTATTCGTGCCTTATTGCGGGATTTCCCATGCTGACCTTTGGACTTGTTACCGGCGTTATTTATGCCCAGATGGTGCATGGTCGATTCTGGAGTTGGGACCCCAAAGAGATTTTTGCGGGAATCACCTGGCTGGTATATGCAGTCTTGCTCCATGAACGTCTGGCTGTGGGATGGCAAGGGAGGCGGGCCGCCATTATGACCATTGCGGGATTTTTAATACTCCTTTTTACGTTTTTCTTACGCTTTTTGGGGTAAATTTTTTTGTTCCTTAGTCCTAAAATTCGTGTTTTTTCTGGCAGGAAATGCAAAAGATAATCACGAAAACACGAAAGATTGAAAGCACGAAAAAACAACATTCATACTTTCGTGTTTTCGTCATTTCGTGTTTTCGTGATCAATTTTTTCTTTTTGGTTCTCCGCCTACGGCGGATCCGGGTTAGGCATTGTGATGGAAAAGAGCGAGATAGTACTAATCGGCCTGAATCACAAAACAGCACCCGTGGAGGTTCGGGAGCGCTTGGCTTTTTCCAGTGAAGACAATCCTCAAGTACTGGAAGCCATGCGCAGGGAACCCCGCGTGGATGAGGTCGTTCTTTTCTCCACGTGCAACCGTGTGGAGATTCTCTTGGCCACAGAGGATATATCCGAAGCAGTGGAGACGGTTAAGAATTTTCTTGCCGACTTCAAGAAGACCTCTCGCGAGATTTTTGAGAAGGCCCTTTATGTGTATAATGGAGATGAGGCGGTGCGTCATATCTTTCGCGTGACATCAAGCCTTGATTCCATGGTAGTAGGGGAGCCGCAGATTCTCGGGCAGATCAAAGAATCATACCAGGAGGCTTGTAATCATAGAGCTTGCGGTGTTGTTTTGAATCGGCTCATGCATCGTTCCTTTTCGGTCGCCAAGCGGGTGCGAACGGAAACCGGCATTGGTGACCACGCGGTTTCCATCAGCTATGCTGCTGTGGAACTGGGCCGCAAGATCTTTGGTGAGCTGGAAGGGAAAGCGGTGTTGCTCATCGGTGCCGGAGAGATGGCGGAACTGGCTGTGGATCACCTTGTGACGAATCGGGCGAGTCCCATATTTGTCGCTAACCGCACCTTTGAACGAGGCCTCGAAATTGCTGAAAGATTTAAAGGAACGGCGATCCGATTCGAAGAGGTTCGTGACTATCTCAAAGAGGTAGACATCGTCATCAGCTCCACAGGGGCACCTCACTATGTCTTGGTGCATGACGACTTCAAAGGAGTGATGCGGGCCCGGAAGAATCGCCCGCTTTTTTTAATTGACATTGCGGTCCCCAGGGACATAGACCCTGAGATCAACCGGATTACCAATGTGTATGCCTACGACATTGATGATCTCAAGAGTGCCATTCAGGAAAACATAGAGGAACGGCAACACGAGGCACGCAGGGGGGAGCGTATTGTGGATAGGGCTGTTATCCAGTTTCGAAGATGGTTCCAATCTCTTGATGTAGTGCCGACTATCGTTGAGCTCAGAGAAAAGATTGAGGAGATCCGGCAAACAGAACTCAAGAAAACCTTTGGCTCGCTGAGATCAGGATCTGAAGAGGACCGGGCCGCCATTGACCGTCTGACAGCGGCCCTTGTCAAGAAAATCCTGCATAGTCCAACACTCTTTTTGAAACAGCGAGGACATAAGGATAAGAAATCTCTTTATGTGGACATTACCAGGAGGCTTTTTAACCTGGATGAGCCGAATAATAATGGTGAATCGTGAATCGCCTAATAGCATAGCGCATAGAGCATGGAGGAAGAAAACGCTCTGCGCCATGCGCTCTGCCCTATGCGGCATGGAACAACGATTCTCGAATAACGAGTAAGAATTTCCGAATAACAAATAACGAATAACAAATGACAAACAAGGAGGCAATCTTGAAGAAAAAGGCAGCGTTTCTCTTTCCCGGACAGGGTTCCCAGGTGGTCGGTATGGGGCTCGACCTTTACCAGGAATATGATTTTGTGCGCGAGATCTTTGACATGGTTGACGAGATAACCAAAATTAACATCTCCAGGCTCTGTTTTAAAGGCCCCATGGAAGAGCTCACCCTTACAGTGAACCTGCAGCCCGCAATTACAGCGGTGAACCTGGCCTGTCTTGCGGTCTTGGATAAGGAGGGGGTCCGGCCCGACATCGCTGCCGGTCACAGTCTTGGAGAATATAGTGCCATGCGGGCTGCCGGTGTGATAAACTCTGAGGACACGTGTGCCCTGGTCTTCAAACGGGGCCACCTTATGCACCGGGAGGCCACTAAACACAAGGGGACCATGTATGCAATTCTTGGCCTGAATATTGATGCAGTGCGAGAGATCGTTGAAAATGCCCGGGGCAATGGTGTGGTTGCCGTGGCAAATCACAATACCGCCGAGCAGATAGTGATAACAGGAGCCCCTGATGCAGCAAAATCCGCCTCTGAACTGGCCAAGTCCCGAGGGGCAAAAGCGATTCCACTTAGAGTCAGCGGTGCATGGCACAGCGAATTGATCCGGGGGGCTGAAAAGGACTTTAGAGCGTTTCTGTCGGAAATCTCATTCAGCGAGCCAAAGCTACCCGTGCTGTTTAACATAACAGCGGCTTTTGAATCAGACCCGAATGAGATCAAGGAGATCATGGCGAGGCAGTTGTGTAGCCCGGTTCTGTGGTATGATTCGATGTGCAGGATGCAAGAGGATGGGATTGAGATTTTTGCCGAAGTGGGTCCCAAAAAGGTGTTAACAGGATTACTCCGTAAAATTATTCCCGACACCCATGAACATGAGGTTTATAATGTAGACGGAATGAAAGGGATAGAGGCCTTTCTGAAGGCTGTAACATAGTATTTCGTATTTGTGTTTATTGGGTTTGTTGCGTTACTCCCCCATCTGGTCCGGTGCCACGGCGACAAAGAGACAGTCATTTTAAGTGAAAGATGTTTTGAGGGCTTTGCAAAGATTGGAGGGCAAATATGAAAAAGGATAAAAAATATTACATGTCTTTGAGCTATCCTGTTCAAATCGAAAAGGTGGATGGGGGATTTTGTGCTTTTGTTTCCGTGTTAAGAGGTTGCAAAGCATTTGGCGAATCCCCGGAAATTGCCCTCAAGGAGCTGGAAGCGGTTAAAGAGGGTTTTTTTGAAGTGTTTCTGGAAATGGGGAAACCTATACCGGAGCCGGTGATACATCTTGATATTCCGCATGATGTATTTCGTGGGTTGAAGCAAAGAGAAGAACTGGAACCTTTTGTTGTCTATTAAAAAGTTTGATTTACCTTCAGACGTTTTTGAGAAATAAACCACGCCCCGCCAACTTTCTTGATTTTACCAAATCAATAGAAAAAACAGGTAGATATTGATCCTTGACCATTCAAGTGTCAACTGCTATTTTGTTACGTACAGTGGCAAGTAACCTTAAGCGTGAGAAGTTGGCAAGAACTGTCTGACCAACAGCCACAAGGCCAAAACAATTGATTGAATTTCAGAAACGTTAGTGGCAAATTGAGCTGATAGGAGACATTAAATGGAAGTTTTCGGATGATAAGACTCGGGATAGATTACGGCGGAAAATATACTGGCATAGGGGTAGTGGACACACGCAATAATCATGTCCTTTATGCCAAGACCGTGAGGATGAGGTCTGACATCCCTGATAAGTATGAACAGAGACGAGCTTTGCGGTCTATGCGGAGATGCAGAAAGACCAAGAAGAGGAGACTTAGGGATCTGCGGAAGTATCTTGATGAGATTAATCTGTCTGAAGTTGCCAAAAAGCGAATCTATCGCTTATCCCATAAGAGGGGGTATGATTACAGGGAATATGATCCTGAAGAACTGTTAGAGCAAGAGGAAAATCTGGAGGCAAGGCATCGAGAAGAAGTTTTGCAGGACATCCGAGCTGTATTATCTTCTGAGAATGCCACAGAGGAACAGATTAAGCGAATTGAAGACATTATCAATAAGCAATACAGACCCGAGAGGTTTAAGAATCGTATCCTGACCAAGTGCAAGATATGCGGTAAGAATACGCCCCTCAAGAGAAATGTCCGTGACCTGCTCATTGAAAATATCTTGATGGATCTACCCGTTACTGAGGAACAGAAGCAGTTTATTCGGAATAATGCTTTGACAGAAGATGGAAAAGAAAGACTCAAACCGTTCTTTAGGAGAGTGCATATTAACGAGTTCTTGAGAAAACAAACATATGACATTGCCGAAGGTAAGCTAAGCGGCAGAACGGTTTTTTGTAAAGATCATATGCTGGAACATCATAAGTTTACAAAGGTTCCAAAAACCACAGTCCGAGTGCTTCCATCAACGAAAGTAAAGATCGATAATGTGGTTAAGATTATCGAATCTGAGATTCTTCCTAAATACAAATTTCAGGAAGTGGTGATGGAGGCTAACAACTTCGATGTATCTGCAAAGACGAGGGGCAGATCAAGACTCAAAAAGGATGAATATCAAAAAGGTCATGTAAAGAAAGAAAAGGGATTAGTGGAAGTCCTATACAAAGAATTTAAGGGTCATTGCGTTTACTGCGGCAATAAATATGACGTTCACAGAATGACACGCGATCACATTTACCCGAAGAAAAAAGGTGGATTGAACATATATGCCAACCTTGTCCTGGCCTGCAAGGACTGTAATGGCAAGAAGAAAGGCCGAACTCCTGTTGAATGGGGTGTAATGCCTAAAATTGATGTGGTTAATCAGTTGGAAAACGATCTTAAGAAGAAAATCCTCTTGGATTCAACACAGCACGATTCTTTAGATTTTAATAGATATATGGGGCAGGCAAGTATTGGATGGAGACATCTTAGCGACCGGCTCAGGCAGATTAGCGGGAACAACCTGCCTATCAGACGGAAGAGTGGATTAGTAACGGCACATTTCAGAAAATGGTGGGGATTTGTAAAGGAGAAAGGACACCCTGTACATCACGCCCTCGATGCAGTTATTTTGGCATCCCACAAAGATACAGACGAAGTGGGTATGGTGGACATGACCCTGAAGCCTGACATAGAACCGGAAAAGATGGAGAAGAAGGACTATCTGATTGAGTTTCGTGCAAAGCAAGACAGGAAATCATCGCAGCTCCATGATCAGAATCCAGTATCCAGTAAAAATGGTATTATAACCCAGCGAAAGATGGTCACGGAAATCAAGAGAGGCAAGGAGAATCGAATTGTCAACGGAGAATATAGAAAAAAGGTAATTTTACTTTTTGATAAATACGACATTAAAAACGGCAAATGCCCGAACGATAAACAGGCAAGAGAATTGGGTTGTAAGCGGTTAAAATGTTACGTTATAGGTACAGGGCCTTCTCAGTTGGCGAAACTGAAGAACAACCACTACAAGGTGGCCACTCCGAACGATAGTGTGATTGTAGCGAAGGACAATTCAGGTAATACGCACGTGATTTTAAGAAAGAATAGATATTTGAGGAAACACATGCAGAAAGAGCAGGTTCCCGATGGATTTATCATTGATAAAGTGTTTAGGAGGGGCGATCAGGTGGCTGATTCCAAAGGTGATATATTTATAGTAAAAAAGCTTGGCAAATCTCTTGTAATTGCGAACAGAGAGGGGGTAGAAAAGACAAAAACACCAAAAGCTTTAAAGCCGCTGAACTGACTTGTTCTTTGAAATAGGTACTGAAACCCTTGGACCAATCCGCGGTGTTGTAGATCGTTACGTAATTACACTGACTTGTTCTTTGAAATAGGTACTGAAACCGCTATATGAATCTACTTTATTATTGAGGTTATGAACAGGTCAGAAACAGATTATTTTGCAAATCATTTTTCTGCTTAAAACCCTTCGGGGTTTGCGAAATTTGAACAAGCCAGTGTAAAAAGCCCCTTATACCATTTATGGACGTCAGAGTAGCTCAGCTTTGACCTCTCCTTAAGGATGGTACATTATGGGGTGAGAGCAACTTTCACACTAAGACAATGTAAGAGGGGGAAAAAGAGTGCAGAATTTGGGGACGCCCTTTTCTCCCCCTACAGTTCTGAAATGATGGTTACGGGTTGCGGCAAGAAGTTTACTATGCTATTGGGCGGCAAGAGACCTTGGTATTGGTATGGCTCAAATAGCAAGGCACTTGAGTCTCTCATTGGCCGGGGTGAGTCAGTCGGTAAAGCAAGGAGAGACAATACTACAACAAAAAGGTTATAATCTCATCGATCCTTAAGCCTAAAACTGTAAATGTGGAAATGTAAAGGGCGTCCCCAAACTACCCCCGTCCCCAAACTACCCCGTCCTGCCCCTAAACGCTGCGGCTGAAGAGCATCGTTAGCATTATGAAAAAGCATGGTTGAAAGCATTTCTCATAGCTTAAAGCGCTTCCTTCCTGCGCAACAAAAGAAAGTCTATCCACCGGTAGGGCGGTGCATCTACTGTGGTAAAATTGATGACTTAACACTGGAGCATGTCATCCCGTTTGGCCTAGGCGGAAAGATTGAGTTTCCGGATGCAAGTTGTCGTGAATGCGCAAAGATTACTAGCAATTTTGAGCATACCTGCTTAAGAACCATGTATGGGCCGCTTCGTTTACTATATGGGATGCCCAGCAGGCGAAAGAAAAATAGACCTAATAAACTACCCCTGAAGATCAAGAAAACAGTTTCTGAGGAATGGTCATATACGGAAATAGAACAAGAAAAGTATCCATTTCTTATTTTGTTTCCATATTTCACTGAACCAAAATTGCTAATGAAAGACCCTGCGCCCCCTTGTCGAGGCGCAGTTGCTGATAGGTTCTGGATTCGTGGTGCCTCACCATCTTTTGTGTTTAAGCAACTATTGGAGCAACTCGTCACAGAATTAGGTGTTTATTCAATAATGCCAGAAGCCAAGGCGCACGTTGTCGAATTCTGCCAAATGCTAGCGAAAATCGGATACTCGTTTGCTGTTGGCGAACTCGGTTATGGTAATTTCGAACCATTCCTTTTGCCAGGAATTCTGAAAGCAGAATTGTCTGATTGTGATTCATTCATTGGAAGTAAGGTGAGTGATGAGGCTCCATCAGAATCACTTCATGAGTTATCTATAGTTGAAACTGACAAGAGTAATTACGTATTAGTTCGTATTCGACTTCTGTCAAAGCTAGGGACACCAACATATTTTGTAGTTGTTGGAAGGTTTGGTATAGTTTAGTATAGTTTAGGGACGCCCTTTACATTTACAGTTTTCAAATGATGGTTATTGTGCTATGGCTTAATGATGCCGCGAAGGTCGAGGATAGACGCGCCGGGTGCGCTTCATCACATTATTGCTCGTGGTATTGAGCGTTGTAAGATTTTTAGAGATGATGCGGACCGCAACAATTTCTTGGATCGTCTTGGTGGAATAATTGACGACACCGGTACGGTCTGCTTTGCCTGGGCGCTTATCCCCAATCATTTTCATTTGCTGTTGAGGACGGGGCGGGTCCCCATCGCCACGGTGATGTGTCGTTTGCTGACCGGATATGCTGTTTCGCACAACCGGCGTTATCGGCGTCACGGCCATCTTTTTCAAAACCGCTACAAGTCTATCTTGTGCCAGGAAGATGCCTATCTGTTGGAACTGGTACGATACATCCACCTTAATCCGATACGCGCCAAGCTGGTATCAGACATCAAAGCATTGGATAAGTATGTGTTTTCTGGTCACGGCGTAATCAGGGAGAGGATAGGGGACGCCTATGAAGTTATGCTTTGCTTGCCAATTTATCGGCGAGCGTCTACCAGGGCCATGTTGCGAGGTGAAGAAAGTTGCTGCTCAGCAATACTCTCATCTATGGAATAAAGCAGAATAAAGAGATTCGCATAAAATCATAGGCGTCCCGGATCATGTCCTTTTGCTGATGGAAATTGTGTATGACATTTCATGCCAAGGATGGTTGGTTTTCCGCAGAGCCTAAAATTCTTTCCAGCTCTTGAACAAGCGGAGGCAGATCGTCCGTTACCGTGTCCCACACCCTGTCCAGATCAATATCAAAGTAAGCATGAATCAGCCGATTTCTCATGGCAATGATATTGCGCCACGGAATCTGTGGGAATTCGTTATGGCATTCTTTTGTTACCCTGGTAGCGGCTTCGCCCAAGATTTCGATAGATTTGACTATTGAAAGGACCAGCATCCGGTCGCCCTCCAAGGCACTTCTCGTCCTGTTTTGCACAAACCCGATTGCCTCCTTTGCAGCGTCCAACATGTGGCGAAGACGCACGAGGTCATCCTTCCGCATACTGAACCTCGGCTGAGTCAAGGACCTCTTGACGGAAATAGCGGCTTAAGTCTGCTGGTGTCCTCAAATCTACCTTTCGTCCCAGGATGTCTGAAAGCTCGATCTCCATGCCGGCCAAGCGGATGAATCCTACTGATTGCCCCGGTTCAAACTCCACCAACACATCGAGGTCGCTATCCGGCCCAAAATCTTTCCTAAGAACAGAACCGAACAAGGACATCTTACGGATATGGTTTCGACGGCAAAATGACGCTAGCCTGTCCCTCGGTATTTGCAGTTTTTGTTGAATCATGGGGCTATTGTGTGTCCTGAAGTTTCTTGAACCGCAATAGAGAGCGAATCCAGAAAATGGATAACTTCCTCACGGTCGAAGATCTCCTACAGCTTACTGCAGAATTCTTTAAAAAATATCATGAAATCATCCGATTGGTCAACGATATTAATCAAGATAGAATGAAATCTTGGCCTGGGCCGAGCCGGGCTAATAATCTGGAGAATGGGTCGGGATCAGCCAATAGGGTGGGCACAGCCTATCCTACCTGCCTAACTCACACCAGTTCTGTATCACTTGCCGGCCTTGCTTCTCTCCAGAAGACCTTCTATCTCTTTGAAGTGTGTTACGTGGCAGGCGGCTGAAAGCGCCGGGTTTTTGTATGCTACCAAGGGAATCCCGGCGGCCTTGGCTGCTGATTCGTCGATCTCTGAGTCCCCGATGTAGATGGCTTTCCGTGGGGATAGTCCAAAATGGTCCAGTATCTTTATGAGCGACTCTGGATGGGGCTTGGGATGTTTTACGTCCAGGCACGAAACCACTATGTCAAAGTATCCTTCCAGTCCATGGTTTGCCAGCACAGGCCCCATGGTGTCGGACCGGTTGGTGGATATGGCGGTTTTATAAGCCGGACGCAGGTATTCCAGGAAATCTTTCAGGTACGGCTCCATCTTCATTACAGGGATAAACGGCAGATAGCTCATACGGCGCCAATAGGCGAGGGCCTCTTTCACCTTTGGATCGTTCCTGAACAGATATGCCACAGATTTCTCTGCCGTGTGCATGTGCACATAGTTACATTCCTCGCTGTTCATCCGAGGTCTTCCGAACTGAGCCAGAATATGATTGTAGTAGGCCTCATTGGCCTTCCTTGAGTCAAACATAACGCCGTCGCAATCAAAAATCACCACTCTAACCTGTTCCATCTTCCACAAAATCTCCTGGTAAGTTGTTAAAACTTTTGGTATGAAAATAAGCTCAAAGCTCAAGGCTGAAAGCTCAAAGCAAAACAAGATGCGAACAAGTATTTGCCCGTTCTTGCTTTCAGCTTTGAACTTTCACCTTTCAGCTCGTTATTTTCATCATTGGTTGTGACCAGCAGGCCATGATCGTTCGTACGTAAGACCTGCGATTTTAGAAAGTAATAAAACTCGGGCTATCCTGTCAAGCTCTACGAGAACGGAGGCACCTGATGATGCCTAACAAGTTTACCTGGAATTCATTCTTTAAAAAGGCTTTATTGCTGATCCCGTTATGTGTGTGCCTTGCCTGTGCCCAGCATTTGACTCGAATTGTCCCCCCTGAGACCCATCCCCCCCACATGACTTTTACTGTCCTGCGGGACTATAACACTACGTGGAATGCCATGGTCCATACCGTTACGGGCCTGCCCGGCCACACCATACGGTCTTCTCAAAAGAAGACCGGCACCATTGTGGTGGAACCGGTTACGGTCGTGATTAAGGATTATTGTGACTGCGGCAAGATCGGCGAAACTCCTTTGAAAGGGCTGGCAAAACGTCGGACCAAAATAAAGCTCAAGCCAAAAGCTCCCCAGAAGACCGTTGTGGAGATTTCTTGCAAGTACACGACCACCTACACATGGAAGAACATCTATGGTAAGTCTGTGCGAAACGAAATTATCAAATGTACGTCCAATGGGCGTTTTGAACAAGGGCTGTACCAAAGACTAATACGTTATCTGAATTGAATGTGTGTCACTGAAATTTTATCCGCTTACAACACGCAACACGTAAAAGGAGAGTGCCATGAAGATTCGAACAAAGGTCTGGATAGACGACGATCACGGGAACGTCATATTCGGGGGCGGCAGGCTACGTATCCTTGAGGCGATTGATCGCTTAGGTTCAATGAACAAGGCAGCCAAAGAGCT
Source organism: Desulfobacterales bacterium (assembly GCA_013375375.1). Taxonomy (GTDB): domain Bacteria; phylum Desulfobacterota; class Desulfobacteria; order Desulfobacterales. The sequence continues at coordinate 20,467 of JABXJX010000029.1, forward strand.
GAACATGTCCTATCGTGCCCTCTGGGGACGGATCAGATCGACAGAGGAACGGATAGGGGCCAAGGTTCTGGTCACAAAATTAGGTGGCGGAAAGAATGGCGGGTCGGCTTTAACCTCCACCGGCAAGAGACTCGTTGAGAGCTATAAGCGGTTGAAAGATCAAATTGTGAAGGTTGCAGACCAAAAGTTTGAAAAGATATTTGTGGGCAAGAAGCTTTAATGAAAAGCAAGAGACATATATATCTGCAAATGAAATCCCTGGAGGATGCCCGGGCGATTTTCTTTAATCGTTTCTCTTTTGACAAATATCTTCAGACGGAAACCATTTCCGCTCAAGACGCGGCCGGCCGGGTCACGGCAAAACCAATATTTGCCAGGTTTTCCTCCCCCAGCTACCATGCGGCGGCCATGGATGGAATTGCCGTACGCGCAGAGGCCACGTTCGGCACCACTGTAGACCGGCCAAAGCAACTCCGCATAGGAAAGGATGCCTTTCCTGTTAATACGGGTCATATTATGCCCGAGGGGACAGATGCGGTCATTATGATCGAACATGTCGTGACCTTGGATGAGGAGACCGTTCAGATTGAGTCGGCTGCCTACCCCTGGCAACATGTCAGAAAAGTAGGCGAAGATATTGTGGCAACCGAACTCATCCTCCCCCAGAATCATCTGATTACACCGTATGAAATCGGCGCCCTCCTAAATGGCGGGGTTTTCGATGTGAAGGTGAAACGAAAACCCCATGTACTCATCATCCCGACCGGTTCAGAACTCATATCCTGTGGGGATGTCAAATCCGGCACCCCTGCCCAGGGCTTGGTGGTTGAAAGTAATTCCGCCATCCTCGGTGCCTTGATCAGGGAATGTGGAGGGGAATATTTGAGCCACCCCATAATTCCTGATGTGTTTGAAGATATTTTAAGCGCGGTACAGGGGGC
>JABXJX010000160.1 GCA_013375375.1 Desulfobacterales bacterium
TCTCCAACGACTCCCGGAGCTCGCGCCTCCAACCTCCAGCCCCCCCACACCATAGACGTGGGGGCACCCTGCAGTCTCCAAAAAACGGCTGCCATCTCGCTCCCGCAGCAATACGTAGAGCATGAGCCCATCCATATCACGAAAAATGCGGATTTTGCCGCCTTCGGCTTCCCTGGGGAGGGGAGCCCAAGTAACCCCTATGTCATCGAAGGCTTGAATATTACAGCATATAAAACCTTGATCCGCATTCAAGAGACGATGACGTATTTTTGCATCCGGAACAATCTCTTAAATGGCTTAACTGGCGAACCATATGGAATCTATTTGGGACATGTGACCCATGGAACGATTGACTCCAATATCATTACCAACTGCACGAATGGAATTTATCTTGGAGGATCTGGGCAGAACACCGTTTCTAACAACATTCTCTCCCATCACGGTTGGCGATCCCCCCACTGGATGATAAGTGCTGGAATTTACCTCGAAGGCTCTAGGTTAAACACTCTTTCTGGCAATACGATCTCCAATTGTAGGTCTGGAATTTGCCTCGCCCGCTCAGCGCAGAACACCGTTTCCCACAATATAATCACCGGCTCTGGAATTTTCCTCGACCACTCAGCGCAGAACACTCTTGCCCACAATACCGTCTCCACGCCCTACCTCTCTAACCCGGCAACGGCAATTTGTCTTCAACACTCAGCGCAAAACACCCTCGTCGGGAATCGTCTGGTCAATGGTGGCCTCTATATTGAGGGTGGTTATCACCCGCCTCAAATTGAGAACTATTACCAAGCAACCGTGGCGGATAATTTGGTCAATGGCCGCCCCTTGGTCTTTTGGCAGCAGGTACGGGGGGGGACTGTCCCGCCGGGCGCCGGCCAAATCTTTCTGATCAATTGCACGGGGGTCGAAGTGACGGGGCAAGACCTGGCCCGGGTCTACGACGGCGTGGTCGCCGTCGCTAGTTCAAACTTGAACATCCACCACAATATCGTCTCTAATAACGCTGTTGGAATTGCTCTTTGGGGGTCTACGCAGACCACCGTTGCCCACAATACCGTCTCCTATAACCATTACTGGGGAATTGACCTTGCTGCGTCTGAGGGCAGCACCCTCTTCAACAATACCGTCTCCCATTGTGGGTTGGGAATTGCCCTTGGGTACGGTGGGCATAACAACACCGTTTCCAATAATACCATCTCCTATAACCATAACTGGGGAATTGACCTTGCTGGATCTGAGGATAACATGGTAACGGGGAATGATTTTCTGGGCAACCGTCCTGGAGGCCGCTCGCAAGCTTGCGATAATGGCCGTGGTAATGTCTTTGCTCGCAACTATTGGATTGACCATGATAATACAGACCAGAACGGCGATGGGATTGCCGATGCCTCGTATTTCATTGAGGGGCTCAACAAAGACTCGACTCCTCTAGCGTTCCCTGCAAATCTGAATCGCCATCTCCTTTTAATCCCGATAATTCAGTATCCCAAAGGGGGCGAAACGCTTCAAGGCATGGAAATGATTGAGTGGGCAGGTGCACTCGATTCGTTGGGACACCCTGTTACTTATACAGTTACGTATTCGCCAGACAATGGAAGTACCTGGATTCCCCTCTCTTCACGGTTATCGACCACCAGTTATGAGTGGGATACCACCACTGTTGCGGATGGATTTGCGTATCGGGTTCAGGTGGTCGCCACCTGTGCGGACGGTCTCTCGACAGAGGACCGCTCGGATGCACCCTTTAACATCCGAAATATCGCTCATAGCCTTTCGACACCGACATTTACATATCCCAATGGCGGAGAAATGCTTCAGGGAACGGTCACGCTCCATTGGACACCTACAAGCGATACATGGGAGCATTCCGTCACCTATGCGGTCTCGTACTCCGCGGACGACGGGCAGACCTGGATCTTATTAGCGTCGGGATTGTCAACCTCTGAGTGCGAGT
>JABXJX010000161.1 GCA_013375375.1 Desulfobacterales bacterium
GTCGCAAAGAAGAAACCTGCGAAGAAGAAAGTCGCAAAGAAGAAACCTGCGAAGAAGAAGGCTGTCAGCAAAAAAGCTCCCAAGAAAACAGGAACGGGTATCCTTTTCAGGAAGTTCTGATTAGGGGAAAATTAATTTACTAAGAAGTACATTAACCACCCGACATCGTAAATATAGGGTCATGATGTCTTTTCTGGAGTGACTGGCGGTAGGGCGCCGTGTTTTTGTGACTTATTTGTGGGGGAAACCGCAGCTCCCGCTTGCGGGAGAATGCGGAGGGGGCAAAGATTCCCCGCAGATAAGTCACTAAAAACACCAGCCCGGGAGACTCGGAACGAAAGAAAAAACATCATGATCCCAAACCAATGTCGGGTACAAAATGTTCTCATTGGTAATGCCCTAATGGATGACCCTTTCCCTCTCCACCACCTTGAGCAGGGTATTTGCCGGGATCGTATCCGTCAATTTTTTCCCGTTTAGTACAGCCATATCTTCCAGCTTTTTGTCTGCAACGCCCAGTGAGCGGAGGGCCTTTTTCAAGGTGCCGGCAGCCCTTGTGGCGCGAACGCGAAGACTGTCAGGTTTGACATTGATCCTTCGCGGGTCGGTGAGGGCCTTGAATCGGCTCATGGTGGCATGAAAAGTGGGTCGATATATTTCAAACAAGGCCTGTGAAGTAAAACCGTGGAACACAAAGATACGTTTGTTCTTTTGAATAAAATAAGACATCATGCGAATCAGCCCTTTTTGGGTGATGATATCGGAGATCAGACGTTGTGCGGACAGCCCGTTTATGGTGACGGCATCAAAACGGATGACACGTGCTTTGGCATCGGCAATGAATTGTCTCGCAGCCCCTTTTGGAGTATTGCCGGGTTCAAGGGAAAATAAGATAATCGCGTCCTGTTTTTTGCTCACCATCTGTACCTGTGTCGGCGTGTTGTTGATTTTCCAGCCAACAGGCGCCGGGAACTCAAATTTCAATCCGGGATGATAAAATACATTATTATCCACGTATCCCTGGTTGGGATCCTCTCCAAACATAAGACCGTCGATCTTCCGTAAATATATATCTTGGTTTGTCCGCAGGTTTGTCGTACCCAATCTTCGTGCCCACTCCTGGGCTTTCCTTTGAACCGCTCTTATCCGGTCCGGTGGATTGGGGTGGGTGGAAAACCAGCCTTCCAGGCCGCTGCGATCCGCAGACGGGCGTAGCCGTTCCAGTGTTTTAAAAAAATCGGCCATGTGCCCGGCATCAAATCCCGCCCTTGTGGCGTACTCCACGCCCAGATTGTCTGCTTGACGCTCATTGTCCCTGCTGAATCTCAAAAACAACATGCCGACGCCAAACTGTGCCAGTTTATCATATTGAGACTTTTCCGAAATGATCGTGCCTAACTCTAATCCCAATTGGGCAAACTGGGCCCTGGAATATTGTTGGGCCATATGGCGGGCCGTGACGTGGCCAATCTCGTGTCCGAGCACACAGGCCAGTTCTGCTTCATTGTTCAAATAACCCAAAATACCCCTGGTGAGATACACATATCCACCGGGCACGGCAAAGGCATTGATCACCGGGCTATCCAGGATCTTAAACTCGAAGGGTAAATTGGGGCGATGGGATAACCTGGCCATTCTTTGGCCGAGATCATTAATGTAGCCGTTCAATCCGGCATGGTCATGTATTCCGTAGGTTTTAATTACTTGTGCATCGGCTTCCCGGCCCAATCTGATCTCGTCCGCCTCGCTCAGCAGCATCAATTCGCGTTGGCCGGTCACCGGATTTATTGCACACGAAGCGACCCACAAAAGGAGGCAAAACAAGGCCGGACAAATTGCGTATTTAATGGTTTGATGGTTTTTCATAAGGTCTCTCTTTTAGAGATTTAGCCGAAGTTGTAAAAATTTTCAAGGAGATTCAGGGGCGAAAGGGGCTAATAAT
>JABXJX010000030.1 GCA_013375375.1 Desulfobacterales bacterium
ACTTATCTGTGGGGGAAACCGCAGCTCCCGCTTGCGGGAGAATGCGGAGGGGGCAAGGAATGCCCCCGCAGATAAGTCACAAAAAACACCAGCCCGGGAGACTCGGAACGAAAGAAAAGTCATCATTGTGCCCAAACCAATGTCGAGTAGAAAAGGTTCTCATTAGTAATTCTGATTTTTCCGCTGGTCTTGTCCGATGTTCTACAGTCAGGCAGGTTCCTATTTCCGATTTTCAAGTTCAATAACCCCTCGCAATTGCTTTAGGATACCCGCTCTTACCTTTTTATTCCTTGTCTTGCGAAAGAGCTTCAAGAGAGTGATTTCTTCCTTCCTAAGGGATTGAAGGGTTTCAGGGGGGACCACTCCAGGAGTGTATCTTAAAGACAGGTCTGAAACTTTAGGAATTTTTTCTCCTTCCTCAAAAAACGCGGTAATGTTAACGCCAAGGGCTTCTGAGATCTGTTGCAAACGCATGACAGAGATCTTGGTTAAGCCCTTCTCATATTTTTGAATTTGCTGAAAAGAGATACCTATCTTTTCGGCCAATTCACTCTGAGAGAGGCCCCAGCTTTTCCTTATCTGTTTAATTTTTAGGCCAATCTTTTTTTCGATCAATTGCTCCTTCCTTCAATCAACATATCCCCATTTTTTCAATCTTAACAGATTTCTATCACATAAAACTCAGGAAAAGTCTAACAACCGACGGTAGTATTTTTTGCTTGACATTTTTATCCTCTGGGTTGTATTTAGATAAATAAAGAGGGATAAAGGGACAAATGGAAAAGAAGAGAATCCTTATCGCGGATGACGAAGAACTTCTGAGGACTTTACTCCCTGAGGCCCTGAAGCCTTATGATTACGAAATAGATGTTGCGGAAAATGGAGTTGAGGCGATCAGTCATATTGAAAAGAAATCGTATGATTTAATTATCACGGATTACATGATGCCCGAGATGGACGGGCTTGAACTAACACGAAGGATAAAGGCAAAATATCCTAATATTCCCGTTCTTATAATCACTGCCTATGGACCCGTACATGATCTCCTGAAATGCGGAGCCACGGCCTGTATCATGAAACCATTCGATCTCCTCGAGCTACAAGATATGGTAGAGACCATCCTGGATGAAGCTCCCCGCCCATAGGGACAGGGCGGTGATTCTGCCTTACAACAGCGCGCTTCAGTTAATAGCTTCCGAGGACTCTTAAATAATCGGTTTTTTTCTTGAGTTCATCAAGCACTGGCTTCAAGTCGGGAGATTCAATATCCGCCTCAAGGTCCACATAAAACATGTACTCCCATGGTTTCCCGTGGATGGGGCGCGACTCGAGCTTTACCAGGTTAATCCCGTTTTCGGCAAAGATCTGCAATGTCTCATAGAGCGCCCCGGGCTGGTTACCCGCTGAATAGATGAGTGATGATCTGCGGTGCGGGCCATTTTCAAGAGGCTCTTTAGAGACTACAACAAATCGCGTGTAATTTCTCGGATTGGCCTCGATCCCTTCCTGGATCACCTCCATACCGTGAATCTCGGCCGCCACCTTGCCGGCAATGGCTGCATCGGTGGCAATGCCTTTTTCCTTGATCCGTCTTACGGCCGTTGCAGTATCCCTGGCCGAAACCAGTTCCCATTCTTGATGCTGCTCCAGAAACTGCCGGCATTGCTGGAATACTTGAGGATGAGAGAACACGCGTTTTATGTTTTCAACCCTTGTCCCTGAATGAGCGATAAGGTTATGCATAATGCGAACCGTGATTTCGCCGATAATCCTCAAGTCATATTCGAGCAGATGATCATAGTTTTCATGTATGCTGCCGGTCAGCGAGTTTTCCAACGGCACCACACCGAAATCGACCTCGCCGCCCTTGACTGCCTCAAAGATCTGCTTGAACGAAGACATGGGCACTGCGCTCACCTCGGTCCCGAAATACTGCGTGCAAGCCTTGTGGCTGAAGGTCCCCAACTCACCTAAGAATGCGGCACGTCGAACACCGTCCCCCCTGGCCTCACTCGTGAGCTTTACGGCTTTTGCCTTGTCCAGATAGCCAAAATCGAGTTGCTTTCCTATAACCGGTGCTATCACGTAAATGTCGCGCATCAACTGCCCAAACTGCTTGGGATAGAGGCTCTGAGGGCCGTCTGAAAACGCCTTGTCCGGATCATGGTGCACCTCAATCATTAAACCATCCGCGCCAGCGGCAATGGCGGCCCGGGCCATGGGACTCACCTTTTCACGCATGCCTGTGGCGTGGCTCGGATCGATGATCACCGGCAGATGTGTCAGATTTTTGATCACCGGAATGGCGGAAAGGTCCAGGGTGTTGCGCGTGTACGGTTCAAAGGTGCGAATACCCCGTTCACAAAGGACAACATGATCATTTCCCTCGGAAAGGATATATTCCGCCGACATAAGCCATTCTTCGATGGTGGCTGAAAGCCCTCTCTTTAAGAGTACCGGCTTCCCCATTCGGCCGACGCACTTTAAGAGTTCGAAGTTTTGCATGTTCCGCGCCCCAACCTGGACCACATCCACATACTTCATCATCATATCCGCCTGGGCCAGCGAGGTGATCTCCGTAACAATGCCAAGGCCAAGCTCATCCCTCACCTCGGCCAGGATCTTAAGACCATCCTCCCCAAGGCCCTGGAAGGAATACGGCGAAGTCCTTGGTTTGAAGGCGCCTCCGCGAAACAGGACCGCACCATACTTTCCGACCTCCCTTGCAATGGTAAGGGCCTGTTCCCTGCTTTCCACCGCGCAAGGGCCTGCTATCACTACGATGCGCTCTCCTCCGATCACCACATCCCCTACATTGACTGTGGTGTCTTCCGGATGCATCTTGCGGCTGGCTAATTTAAAAGAACTCGAAACAGGTATCACCTCTGCCACGCCGGGAAGCCGCTTGAAGTGATCGAGGTCTTGAGCCGGCTTTCCCACAGCACCTATGAGAGACCGGCCGCCATCAGACGCTTCACGGGCGAGATAGCCTTCCCCGCTAAGCACGCTTAGGATGTGGTTTTTCTGTTCCTCTGTTATTTCTTTCTTTAGGATGAGAATCATGATCGTGGCTCCTTTCTCAAACTACACTTTGTATGCAAAACAGGTCCAACAAAAAAGCCCCGAGAAATTTCTTCTCGGGGCTTCAGTCCTTTCAAATCTCTAAAACCCCGAGCAGACCTGCTTGGTCCACCCGGGGTGTTTAACCATATTAGGTCATACAACCGGGTGGACGCCTCTAAAGCTAAAAAAGAAGCGCCCCCAAATAAATAACGTTCGACTGTCTGAATTCTTTTCCATAAGAGAGATGACCCTGTAAAATTTTCTTTTATTTATACCCACCTATTCAACGCGTGTCAATAATTATTTTAAAAAGGGCCAACCTGTTGAAAATCGCCCCTTTGTTTTTACTGGTGCCGGAGGTCGGAATCGAACCGACACGGGCGCAAGGCCCGGAGGATTTTGAGTCCTCTGCGTCTACCAGTTTCACCACTCCGGCCAAATTGCTTTAGATACTTCCTATAATTAATACATAGGAGAGGGACTCTTTGTTGTCAATGAAATTATAGATCGACGATTCTGATTTGCCTTGACTGTAACCTGAGATACAGTTATGAATTCAGACTGATTATATAAGCAAAGCGAGTCTTTCTTTAAAAGAGAGGCCTTTGTATAACCTCTTTGAGCGGTAATTATGAACTTTTTGGGGCACCCATCCGGGCGAAGTGAACGGCCCACGCCAGTGGGCAAATCCTAAACTGTTTGATCCGCCTCAGGCGGAGAGTTTTTAGGATTTAGTGAGCAAGTCCGTGCATGGGTCAAAAAGTTCATACAAAGGAGTGAAAAGAGTTATGCAAAGGTCTCAAGGAGTCGTAAATGTTTGGTATTGGCATGCCGGAAATGATCTTGATTCTGGCTATAGCCCTGATCATTCTTGGCCCCAAGAAGCTTCCTGAAATCGCCAAGTCCCTTGGGAGGGGTATTGCCGAGTTCAAGAAAGCAACCCAGGAATTCAAGGAGAACCTTGATGTAGACAACGACCTGAAGGAGGCCCGGGATGCAATACAAGAGATCAAGGGAGATATCCAAGAAACCGTTCAAGAGTCGATGACAGAAGACACTGCTCCTTACGAGGATGAAGCTGTGTCAGAAGAAGATCTTGAACATACCTTTGACGAGGACGTGACCGAGGCTCCCAAGGAGCCTGTCGAAGATAAACCGCGGCAAGAAGCAGATGAGGAGGAGCCTCCCAAAGATGTCTGAAGGTGATAAGCTCCCATTCACCTCTCACCTCGAGGAACTCCGCAAACGCCTGATTATTTGCGCTATCGCGGTAGGCATCGGCTTTGTTGCCAGTTACGTCTTTTCAAAAAGACTCTTTGAGCTCCTCATGAAGCCCCTCCTGGCTGCCATGCCCCCGGAAGAAAAGCTTATTTACACCGGGCTTCCCGAGGCCTTTTTTACCTATCTGAAGGTCGCCTTCCTTGCGGGGCTCCTTATGGCCGTACCTGTCATCCTCTACCAGCTATGGATGTTTATCGCACCAGGGCTTTACGACAGGGAAAAGCGTTTGACTTTGCCCGTTGTGTTCCTTTCTTCCCTCTTCTTTTTGGGCGGAGCCCTTTTTGGCTACTTTGTCGTTTTTCCCTTTGGGTTCAAGTTTTTCATGGGGTTTGCGTCCGATTATGTCAGGCCTCTTCCGTCCATGAAGGAATACCTGAGTTTCTCCGCCAAGCTCCTCCTTGCCTTTGGTGTGGTTTTTGAACTGCCGCTCTTTGTGACATTTCTGGCAAAGCTCGGCATCGTGGATGTCCAGTTCCTCAAGGCCAAGCGCAAGTACGCGATCTTGCTTTTCTTTGTCTTTGCGGCCATCCTGACGCCACCGGATGTCATAACCCAGGCGATGATGGCGGGTCCATTGATCATCCTCTATGAAGTGAGCATTCTGGGTGCCAAGGTTTTTGGAAAAAAGAAGTCAAAAGACGATATAAAGGAACCCCGGGAAAGTGCCGGATAAGGGGTTTTCTCCTTGACACTTAGGGAAAATTCTGGTAGAGAGATTATAGGTGTTTTTTAGTATAACTGGGCGTAAGTATTTATTATTTTAATTAATAAAATAACTTCCGGAAAGGGGGGAAAAGCGACTTATGAAGAAGCGATCTTTGTTAATGTTAGCGGTTACAGCAACAACGGTAGTCTTTCTATTCTCTGTTGCTTATGCGGCTCAGAAGGCGGCCGACAACATCACCATGAATTCAAAGGTGTACAAAAAGCACAAGAAGGTGTTGGTCACCTTTACCCACAAGAAGCACAATGTAGGCTACAAGATCCCCTGTAACGACTGCCACCATGTCTACAAGGGCGGCAAGAATGTGTGGAAAGAGGGCAATCACGTTCAAAAGTGCGACGCCTGCCACAAAGAGGCCAAGGCACCAAGAGTAAAAGAGGGTGAAAAAGGGCCAAGCAAGAAAGAAAAGATTAAAAAGTACCACTATTCAGCCATTCATGAAAACTGCAAGGGGTGTCACAAAGACTTGAAAAAGGCGGGCAAGCCCACCGGGCCCACGACCTGCAAAGACTGCCATCCAAAGAAAAAGTAACGGAAAAGCAAAAATCAAAATAGGGTACAGGTCGAAAAAAACTTGTACCCTATTTTTTTATATTGTAAGTCTCCGTTGCTAATAGTGACAACAAAGTGCCATACAATGCAAATGGTAGAACTGCAACCAACAACAATCAACTGACATTATCTATTCTTCGTGCCTAGCGTGCTGCAACTCCTGTGTCTCTCACTGTGCTCTCTGCCGATAGGAATTGGCTGCCTCAACAACCGCCTCGGCCCAGGAAGGGGTTCCCAGGGCATGCACGTGTGAATAGGTAGCCAGAATATTATTGTAGCAAAGGCCGTCGCGTTTGCCTGCGAACCCGATCCCCCGTGTCATCCGAAAGGCCAGGTCTTCTGCTTTCCCTCGCCAGCTCAACACCTTTGAATAATGAAACTCGTGGCCACGAACCTGGACACCCGGTTTAAAATAAGGGTTGGGCCTTTCTACCTCAAAGATCGTGTAACCGTGTCCTTGCGGTCGTTTCGAAAACCCGAACACAACCGGGAATACCCCCGCCATGGGATAGGTCTTGCCGTCCAAGACCAGGGATTCACCCAAATACATGAGCCCGCCACATTCGGCATAGATGGGAAACCCCTTTTCAGCCAAGCAGCGCACATCGTCCCGGAAACCTTTGTTCTCTGCAAGGGCCTGGGCCTGGGTTTCCGGGAAACCGCCGCCGATGTAAAGCCCGTCCAGACGAGGAAGCCCAGGATCTGCCAATGCGTTCAGCGTAACGATCTCAGCCCCGGCAGCCTCAAGGGCCTCCAAGTTCTCAGGATAATAGAACTGGAAGGCAGCATCCTTGATCACCCCGATGCGAGGCTGTGGTGCTTTTTCTGACAAACGAAACGTTTTCTTATCGTTAGGCAATGGTCCGGCACTCAGTTGAGGTGCCTGTCCGGCAACGGCAAGGAGGCGGTCAAGATCGAGATATTGCTCGACCATCTCGGCCGCCTTTTCAATTGATTCGTCAGCCCAGTCATGCTCGAGGGTGGGTACAAGCCCCATATGCCTTTCCGGGAAGGCTTCTCCTTTGATCTTAGGTATCGCACCCAGGACAGGTAGGCTACAGTAGTGTTCGATAGTCTTTCGTAGGATCGACTCGTGGCGAGAACCTGCCACCCGGTTAAGGACAACGCCGCATATGTTGACCTCGCGGTCGAATTGAATACACCCCAACACCATAGCAGCAACCGTGCGGGTGGCCTTGGTACAGTCTACTGTGAGAACCACTGGGGCCTTAAGGAGCTTGGCAAGTTCAGAAGTGCTGGTGCTCCCTTCAAGGTCGATACCATCGTAAAGACCTCGGTTACCTTCGATAACCGCAAGTTCGCAGGTGAGTGCGCGTTTTGAAAAGGAAAGGAGAATCCGTTCGGTAGGCATCAAAAAGGTATCCAAATTATGACACGGGCGGGCGGCCGCAAGGGCCAGCCACCCCGCATCAATAAAATCAGGTCCCTTCTTGAAAGGGGCAATAGCCATCCCGCGCTTGCGCCAGGATGCGATCAGTCCCACAGAGACGATCGTCTTCCCCGAACCCCCGCGCAGGGCAGCAATCATAATCCGAGGAAGAGCCATGGGTTTGGTTACTCATTACTCAAAAACAACCCGGTTTGGTGAATGGTCCAGGTAATCTTGAAAAAAGGACGTTGGTTAATCCTCAGTTTCGGCTGCAGCCTGCTTGCCGGCCCCTTTGAGGCCGTACAGGGTGGTACTGCCGCTGGACCAGTACTCAAGGATCTGTTCCCGGACCATCTTGTTCACCAGATTTTTCATTGCCCTGGGCTTCTCATCGGGCAACATCTTGTAAAAGTCCTTCAGATAGAACTTGGACTTGCCCTTCTTTTTCTCCAGTTTTTCTACAATGAGCTTTTTTGCTGCCTCTTCGTCCATTTCTTGCCTCTTTTCGTCTACGCTAAATATCTTGGATTTTCACCCACTCACCCCTCCCCTCTCTCCGCCTCAGGCGGAAGAGGGTTAGGGTGGTGTGGTGTTACCTCTGTTCGGTTTAGGTAAACTTGAAATTTGTTGTCTGACGCCAGGTAAAATAGGCCGGGTCACGGAAATCGTCAATGAGATGATGGGTAAATTCAAGACCACACTTCTCAAAGAACTTTTCCCAGCCGATCCTTTCGGCCCATTGGCCCAGCCGCTCGTACTTGTTTGCGTCAGCCGCATATGTCTCAACCATCCTTTTGATCGTAGCGGTCATGGTCGGCCAACGCGGCACCTCATTGTCAATAGCGGCGACTACTACCTTGGAGAACTTGGGTGCGTCTATCCTGTTTGATATCTTACCGCCTGCCATGAGTACGACACAATCTCCTTCGGCATCGGTCAAAGGCATGGACGGGCACATGGTGTAGCAGTTGCCGCAGAACATGCACCTCACCTCGTTAACAGACACGCTCTTCACCGTTGTGCCGTCCGGCAGGTCCACCTTGGATGGCTTGATAGCTGCTGTGGGACAGGCCGCAATGGCCAAGGGAATCTCGCACATCTTATCAAGATATTCATGGTCCATCAGGGGCGGCTTGCGGTGGTAACCGAGGATCGCAATATCCGAGCAATGGACCGCACCGCACATGTTCAGACAGCAGGCCATGGAAACCCTGAGCTTGGCAGGAAGCTTCATATTGGTAAATTCGTCAAACAACACGTCCATGGTCGCCTTTACCGTGCCCGATGCATCCGTGGCCGGTGTATGGCAATGAATCCACCCCTGGGTATGCACGATATTGCTAATCGAAGCACCCGTGCCCCCTATGGGAAACTTATAGCATCCGCCCGGTTGCTTTCGTCCCAGCAGATCCTTCTTCAAGGGCTCAACCTTATCCTTGCTGTCCACCATGAACTCTACGTTGTTCCGGGTAGTCCACCGGACATAGCCATCGCAGTGCTTGTCCGCAATTTCCATTATCTCACGGATGTGAGATACGCTCATGAGGCGACAACCGCCCACTCGCACGGCGTAAAGCTCGTCTCCGCTTTCAGCAACATGGACAACAATGCCCGGCTCAAGGATCTCGTGATACAGCCACTTGCCTTTGTTTTTCTTGATGACTGGTGGATAGAACTCTTCATAGTATCTTGGTCCAATATCCGTAATTCTGTCCTCCATTGGTTTATCCGGATTGTATCCTGAAGAAATAAATGCCATGGTTGTCACCTCCTATCTCTGATGATATTTTCTGAATTCGTTGATATCGCGCTTCCATCCACCAGGAACCTCGTCCTCGTTCCAGAAGACGTACGGATTGGTCCGGGGCTCCTTAACCATCTGCGGAATCGCCTTAAAACCCGTCACCTCGAGCAGCTTCTGCATGCCCTGCCGCTTCATTAGCTCACCAAGGCGCTCACGGTTCTTGCCCTCTTCCATCCACCAATCCCAAATGGGCTCGATGACTTTTTCCTTGATCTCATCATAGGGCGGCTCTACCTTTATGAAGGGCACAATCATTGTGGACATCTGGGCGCCATCCAGAATGGGAGCCTTGGCACCGGCCAGTATTGAACAACCCGTGTCAAGACCGACTCGAAGCGCCCTGGGCATCACATTGATGCAATGCATGCAGCGTGTGCAATCGGGGGTGTTGATGGAAAGCTTGCTGCCATCCCAGGCCATACACCCCGTGGGGCAAAGATCAATCACCTCTTTCTGGATGTCAAAAGCTCCCCAGTCACGATTTTTAAAGGCACCACCGTTAGGCAGTAGCTCTCCGCCTACATAAGCCTTCACCGCCTCTTGATCGATGCGGATATCATCACGCCAGGTGCCGATAAAGGACAAATCAGCCCGGGCAATAGATGCCACACAGCAGTTGGGGCAGCCGTCAAACTTGAACTTGAATTTGTACGGGAACGCAGGCCGGTGCAACTCGTCTTGATACTCCATGGTCAGTTGGTAACAGAGCTCCTGGGTGTCATAACACGCATACTCGCACATGGACTGACCCATGCAATCAGACGGGGTGCGCAGGTTCGACCCTGAACCACCTAGGTCCTGGTTGATATTGTGGGTAAGTTCATAGAATACCTCTTCTAACTGAGGTGTCTGCGTTCCAAGGAAGATGATGTCACCTGTGGAGCCGTGCATGTTGGTGAGGCCGCTGCCGCGTCTTTCCCACAGATCACATAGTTGCTCTAAGTACTTAGTGGTGTAAAAGTGCCCCATGGGTTGATTAACACGCATGGTGTGAAAGTGTGCCACGCCCGGAAACATCTCAGGCTGGTCACAGTACCGGCCGATGACGCCGCCGCCATATCCGAAAACGCCTACGATGCCGCCATGCTTCCAGTGAGTTCGCAGATGATCATAGGACAGCTCGACGACACCCAGGAGATCCTCACATACTTCGGCCGGAATCTGGTAATCAATGTTTCTTTCGTTCTTTCTCCTGGATTCAGCCTCTCGCTTTATGTCGGAGACAAAGCTTGGCCAGGGCCCGGTTTCCAGTTGATCCAGCAGAGGAGTCTTGTGCTTGAATTCAACCATTATCCTACCTCCATTCTTTCATTCTTTTGGAATCTGTAATCTCAGCTATACATCAATCCTTAACGGGTTGACTCAAAAATATCCTACTCACCCCCTCTCAATTTCGTAATAATTACTATACAGATTAAACAATAGCGCACAAATGAAATGTGTATATCTGCGTGATTTTGTAAATAAAGATGCAAACACGCTTGTGCAAAGTCCGTCTATAGACTTATTTGCTCCATTTGTCAACAAAAAAACTTGGGTTGAACGGTTGTTTCCCAGACCTTTACGGAGAAAAATCGCGGATCTTACAGGATTTTTAAGGCCGGGGCGCTACGCACACGAGTTTGGTTATCCGGTACGGAAACAAGCAGGTCACGAACCTCTCAGGCATTTAAGTGCTGAATAGAATTTCGATATATGCCTCTTGAGATGGCCTCTAATCACCGGTATGTCAGGGGCAGCTTGATCACAGGTATCGATAAGGGCATGGAATCTATCTGCTATATCTTTTCTGGTATAAGAACCGCAGTATTGAAGGAAGGCATCCGCAAAACCCGCACCGATCATCCCTTTTCGCTCCTTTATCCTTAAGCCTTTCAGAAACCCCTCCAGGGTTGCGTCCACACACTCATCATCTGCCCATGCAACAGCGCCCACGCCATCCAGGCGGTCCAGCCGCATCCTTACGGACAGGTTCAAGAGGAAAAAGAGGAGGGCCTCATGGACTGAGACGGCATCAGAACGATCCAGCATGGAGGCATATTGTCTTGCGGTCACAAGCCTGAGATCTATGGATTCTTCATGTGCTTTCACAATAAAGTCGCCTGCCGCATGATGCCAGGGGAAAATCTGTTCAAAGGTTTCGACGTCATAATATAATGTCATAATTTCAGCAGCCTGGCTGTATATCTGCCAAGCCAGAGGCTGAGAAAGGTAGTAATGGCCTTTGTCCGTATCCCAAAGGACGAGCTTCTGGGAGCCATCTGCCTTGTCAACTGAAAGGTGGAATTCGTGATACCCCTGAAACCAATCTCCCAGAAACATGAGCATGGAGGGAAGGGGGGCTTTGTCCTGGAAGTAGGCCCGTGGCAAAAAAGGGAAATCATATTTGCTGTTCAGATATTGCAAGACTTCAAACTCCTCACAGAGCCACGCCTTTCCCCTTGGCGTAATTGCCACGTTCATGACAAAGGAGGCGCAGCTCTTTCCGGCCATCACCTCTATTCTGGCCGGGTGGTAGTCACTGCCGTGCTTTTCAGCATAAATCCGGACCTCATCAATGTCGGCCGTGGAGATATCTCCTGTCAGTTGCCTGCCCGTGGCATCGACCAAGAGCCCATAACCATCTTTTGAGACAACATCTGTAATCCCTTTAAAATACAGGCCATACGTAAGGCCATCGGACGGGACGGGCTCGGAACGTGTCAGCCGTATAGGGGCCTCGGAGACAAGGTCATCGCAGGGGGCATAGCCGGCGGCGGACAGGACAAGGTACTTAATCTTGGGTTGGTGAGGTTTCAGCTTTGAGCCTTGAGCTTCTTGATTTAGCGATGCGGTTCCAGGTCTTTCAAGAACTCTGGCTTAACTTCAAATCCGTTGGCCAGGGCTTTGTCGCAATGTTCAATGGCCTCCTTATAGGCCCCCTTCTCAAAATAGGCCAGGGCAAGGTTGTTATGGGCCACGGCAAAGGTGGGCTCAAGCTCCAAAGCCTTGTTGGCAGCAGCAATGCATTCGTCCAGTTGCCCCTGCATAAAATAGGCACTGGCAAGGTTGCTGTGCGCCTGCACAAACTTGGGGTTAAGGGAGACCGCTTTCTTCAGGGCAGCGACGGCCGGCTCCGGATCACTTCTCTGCAAATGAGCAAACCCCAGGTTTCCATAGGCTACGGCAAGCTTCGGCCTCACCTTAATGGCTCGCTGGTTAAAGCTGATGCAGGAGTCCAAATCTCCCTTTTGTAAATAGATGCCACCCAGGGCCACATAGGCCTCGCCCAAGGTGGGGCAACCTTCAATGGCTGCCCTAAGTTCCTCTATGGCCTCATCCAACTTCCCTTGCTGGATCAGGCCTATGGCAAGATTGTAGTGTGTAGTGCCGCACTCAGGATACTTGGCCAGAACCGCTACCTGTTCTTCAATATATTCTCTGGTTGTCTTTGGTTCTTTCATGAGGTCCCTCTATAGCAAATCTGTCTCCGCATTGTCAACCGTCAATCTTTCCGAGCCAGAGACCATTCGAATAAACGAGGGAACGGCGTTTCTTGCGGCCCCTTTAACCTTGACACCTGAAGCCGTTTGTCCATATAGTCCCCCCACAAAAAGGGGATTTTGTATCAGTCTTTCCTCGGGAGTAACAGTCCGAATGAAATTTAAGAATTGTGTCAGAAATGAGTACGGCAAGTGTGATATTCCGTCCAATACAATTAACAGAATAAAGGACGGGCTGCGAAGATTGGATCTCGACGTTGAATACTTCAACTTTCGAGTGTCGGACAACATTTATTGGGGACGGACATGGATTGATTCAATAAGGATAGTCTGTGTTGGAAAAGGCATTACCCCGGAGCTTGCGGAGGCCAGTGCATACGCGGAACTTGCTGAACGCTTCAGCGCCGGGCTGTTCTATCCGGTTTTTGAAGAACAGGTGAGGTTTAACGTTCCCGCCATTTATAATGAGGAAACTAACAGGTTCCTTAATTATGAATGGATGGATGGATACGTGCACGCTCACCAGGATGATTTGGAAAATCCTCTGAAAATAGAAGACCTGCTGGCAAACGAAAGCCATCTGACAGACAAGGATATTGAGCATATCAAAAACAGCAGGATGGCCAGACATTGGGTTGACGGTTTTTCAATAGTTCGTAAAGAGACAGTAAAAGTTCCGGTCAATTTTATTACATATATTCACGGGTCTAACGGGACGGCGGCAGGCAATACCATCGAAGAGGCGATGATTCAGGCATCATGTGAAATATTTGAACGCCACGTACAGATACAAACAATTAAGCCCGAGAAAATAGTGCCCTCGATCGATTTAGATTCTGTGGACAATGTAGCCATAAAGAATATGATCAAATTTTATCACGGAAAGAATGTTCATATAATAATCAAGGATCTTTCTCTTGATGGACTGTTGCCCGGCATAGGTGTCCTGTTCATCAACAACAACTTGCGCTCCGATCGCCTGGAACATAGAATATTGATACCGGGCGCATCTTTCAATCTGGACGAAGGTCTGACAAGGTGCTTTACGGAAAGCATGCAAGGCCGGGAAACTCTATTGGCCCCCCGTCCACAGCTGGATAGACCGGTTGTCCATAGATCTCGGGTTAATGATTTTTACATGTTAATGAAATGCGCTATTTGTGCAAAAGACATCTCATTTCTTGAGCAAGGAGAAATTAGAGCTTACAAAAATACCAAACTCGAAGATGTTCTTGGCGAAATTGAGGAAATCAAAAGGATATGCAAACTGTTTAATACCGATTGTATAATATTAGACCACACCCATCCGGTATTGAATTTCCCAGTGGCAAGAGTAATTATCCCAGGGGTTTCTGATTTTTTACCTTTTTTAAGACAAGACATACTCACATCTGAAGCAACAAGACCTTCCGCCGCGTGGCGTGGAGAAGAATTTAGTAAGATAATGCAGAGTTTTTTTGCTTAGGGCTTTCGCAAAACAAGACAGATCCATTCGCGGTCTGCTTCCTGCCGGATCAATTTGAGGCCCTGTTCTGTATAGATTTTTCCAAGATCTTTTGCTGCGGATTCCTTGAAACCTGAAAGAACCATAACGCCGTCTTCTTCCATTCTTGCTGAGAAAAGTGGAGCGAGTCTTCTTAGTGTGGGGCAGGCCAGATTGGCAACAATCACAGAAAATCGCGTCGCCGCTTCCTCCAAGGGGATATCGGAGACGGTAATCCGTCCGTCAAGATTATTTAGCCGGACATTATGGGTTGCCTCGGATACGGCACAGGGGTCGATGTCAGTAGCAACCACTTTCTCAACACCCAGCCTTGCCAATGCAATGGCAAGAATACCCGTACCGGTCCCAACATCGAGTCCTTTTAAACGAGCTTTTCTCTCTGTGCAAGAATTATCATCCAAGACAAAATCCAGGGCCCTCAAGGCCAGACAGGTGGTTGCATGCGCCCCGTTTCCAAAGGCGGCCCCTCCCACTATATTAACCACGACCTCTCCCGGTTGCGGTTGGTACAGTTTTTCGGGGGGCTTGATCACAATCCTTTTGGAAACCCGAACCGGCCTGTTAAAGGACTTTTCCAAAAAACTTGTGCCGTAAAGATATGTGTAGCTTAGTTCTCCCAGGCTAACCAGATCTTTGATGGCGAGTCTGACCACCTTCGTGTCAACATCAGCAGCCCCGGCAACAGTTTTTTCAACTTCACCGGGAGTCATTTTTCTGTTGGCTTCAATGACCGTGTTGTATATAATATGTTTTAGATCTTCGATCATAAGGTTGCATGAGATGATATATGGCCCTGTACTGTAATACCAGCAAACAAATTTTGTAATCGCTCACGGATATCTCTTTTCGTCATTGCAATGTTAAACAGCAAAGGAACCAGCTTTGTTTCCAGTCTATAGAGAATCCGAAAGGCCGCTGTGCCCTTTTTGCGGAGAGCCTTTTGGAAGGCCTCCAGAAACAGACCCGAAACGCGAAGGGGACTTTTATATGTGGCCGTGCCCCTGCGGAGCCGTCGGCGCCTATGACGCAACCGGACACAATCTCGGGGACGCCTTGATGGAAGCCATTGCCTTTGCCTGCGACGACGACTGGGAAAAGGCCCTATCCATGGAACCCGAAAAAGACTATGAAATAAGATACCTGGATGGCTACCGCGCCGGTGAACACAGGGTTTTGGGCAGCGGCGCAACCTATAAATCCGGCTTAGGCGCCTTCGTTTTTGTGAAGCTAAAGAGCCTCAAGCACCTCCACTGAGAACCAACACGGCATCCTCAATCCCCGCTTAAAGCATGGCCCGGGTCCTGGCATCCAGCAGCGCCTCTTCCCTTTTAAAATAAGTTTCCATGGGAAGGGCCAGCCTGGCAGCAAGCTGCACCCGAAGATCTTCAAGCTGGATATTGTTCGACAGCTTCATATCTTTCACGATTGTCTCTGACTCTTGCAGCCTGTTCAAATCAAAGAGGGCCTGCGCCCGGATCAACCGCTCCCTTGGCCCGTCTTTGCCAACCCTGTCCAGAAGTTCCAATGCCTTCTGGTGTTGGCCGTTCACGCGAAATATATGGGCCGCGTGGGTCAAAATCATGGGATTTTCTGTGATCTTTTCGGCCATAGCTGTCACCCGATCTACAAATCCCAACTTAAGGTAAAGATTCATAAGCATGAGAAAATCAGTCATCTCTGTAAGTAGTCCGCGCGCGTTGGCCGAGTGAAGCACCCTGTAGCAGAGGTTGATGTTATACTGCCGCAACCCTTCCGTATCCTCCAGATCGTACTCGTTCAGGAATACCTGGTCATCAAGGCCATTATAGCTTTCCACTCGCACCGGCTCCATGGTGTAGTGGACGTGAACGCGAAACATCACAACCTCTCCAGCCAAGTTCTTTTGGCCATAGTCAACAGGAAATGTCATGTCAAATCGTGCGGATTCTCCCGTGCCCATACCGGCAAGATGTTCCTCAAATTCAGACAGCAACATCCCATCGCCGAGAATCGCTTCCTGAAACCTGGCGCATGTTGCAGGGACCAGCCTGCCGTCAATAGAACCCTGGCAGTCATAGATTACCTTAAACCCGGAACGTGCTGTCTCCTTGCACACCTTGAAGCACAAAAAGGGACCTTTTAGAAGATCCTGTACTGCCGGGTCCTTAGAGAATTCTTTGTTCAACAGTTTCATGCAGCCTGATGCAGCCCTATATTCTTCAAGGGCGAGATATATACGGGCAAGCAAACAGATCGCTTCCGGTCGATCCGCCAGGGCACCACGATTTTGGGTAATGAATCCAGCCCTATGGAACAGGTTTCTTCCGGCCCGCACGTCTTCGGCAAAATCATTATGGTTCAATCGCCAGATCAAACTGATACGTCGGATTTGATCTGCCGACATCGTATCGGTCTCGTAATCCCTGCATACGCTCATATAAGCCGGTCGCGTGCGCCGGAAGGGGCGGATCCCGTAAGCCGCTGGATTGTCATTCATAGGGGTGCCAAAAAAAAGATGGGCCTGCTGGGATATGGAGTTGCCGTCCACTGCCACCCGGTTCTTTTTGACAAACTCCAGAGTACCAAGGGCCTGGTCAAAGGTCTCGCCTGGAAGACCAAACATACTGAAGAGTTCCACATTTATCCCTGCCTCCTGGGTCAAACGGATCACCCCAGAAAGCCGCTCCAGGTCAATCGATTTATTGATCCTCTCAAGTACCGTCGGGTTTGCCGATTCCAGCCCGTAAGCCACGTTATCCGCACCGGCGCGCCTGAGCAATAAAAGGAGCTCTCTGTTGACCAGATCATAGCGCGTCTGGCACCAGAAATTAATCCCCGGCACCTCTCTGATAACGGCCTCAAGGAGCGTGACCAGGCGCTTTCGAGAAAAAGAAAAATTAGGGTCAGCAAACCAAAATGCACTGACCCCTTTTGACTTGATATACTTCATCTCCTCTATAATACGCTCAGTGGAATAAAACCTCACCCTCCTGTTGCTCGCCTTGGGGGTGTAACAGAAGGCACAATCATAAGAACACCCCCGCGAGGTCAGCATCACGGCCCGCTCCTTATATCTCAAATCTATCAGATCCATTAGGTAAGGAGAGGGGTATGTATCGAGATCGTTCGCGCCATATGCCGGACCCGTTTCTATCACCTCATCTTCCCGCAAAAAACACAGGCCGGGGACACTGGAAATCTCTGTTCCTTGGCTCAATGCCCGTGCAAGGCCCAACATCACCTCTTCCCCTTCGCCCCTGCAAAGGAAATCGACCTCCGGCATATGTCTCAAGGCCTCGGCCGGCATGAATGTCACCTGTGGGCCCCCTATAATAATCTTGATGCCTGGAGACAACTTCTTGGCAAACCGGGCCCAGAGCCTTATCTGCTCTATGTTTTCCTGGTATGCAGTGAAGCCGATGGCAAGTGGTTGGCCCGTGTTTATGGCACCTGCTAATGCGGCGGGCTTGAGCGGGCTATTAGCAAAGTCTCCCAGGATATGTCCGGAGAACCTATTGGCCTTTAAATGAGCCAGGATCGTGGCCTCGGAGATAGGGATGGTGTCCGGGGATTCGACAGGGGCTAGCAGGTTGACATGAATGAATAGGAAATGGGCCGACATGGATTGTCACATCTCCCGCTCACTCCAGGTCCTGTTCTTTTAAAAACTCCCGATACCAGCAGGAGAACTCATACATACCCTTATACCGATCATCCTTATTGATTATTCCAAGACAGACTTCCCAGACCCCCTGACCATATTCGTTGCTGTAGTCCTCGTGTTTACACGTGGCGAGAAATTGCCTGGCCAACTCAATGGCTGTTCGCTTTGATTTGTCCTGTCGCATGTCAATCGGGTCTTTTGGCTCAATGAACGGATCCCACTTGTCATAGCCTTCCTTGTTAAGGATGTGCTTCTGCCGCCTGGGGGACATGCTATCAAAGATGGCCTTCTTTCTCTTTTCGTCTTCAGGTGATAGTTTTCGCATCTGGTTATCTCCTGCGTTGAATCCCGAAGTATTCTGCATCATAGGCGGTCATCAACACCGTTGAAACGGGTGCAAGGCTTATATGCATCTTTGTATTATTGGACCCAATCTCCTTAAGGAGGTCCTTGGACAGCTCAAAGAGACGGTCATTGATATTGTCGAGGTTTACCGTGGGATAGGATGTTCCCTCTTTGAAACCTGACTTTTCGCAAGTATGCGGAGTGCCTCCGATCGATGTAGGAATACCATAGACCCTGCACGTAATAGGCCTCATAGCATACAAGTCACACAACTCCTGGTCATTTAGAAGGGGGCACTGTACCCTTTCACGAGCCAGGTGGAGGAAAACCTCTTCCGGGGATTTATCCTCATGCACATACATTTTCTTAAGTTTGTTCTTAATCTGATAAAACTTGCGGTCAGCCTTTTCAGCCCGCCTGAGGATCGGGCGCCGATCCTTTCTGTTTAATGACCTGTTGAAATGATAATTGATATAGGCCGATTCGACGAGTGTAAGATCAAATACAGCGAAACAGCAGTCACAGCAATGGATCTCACAGCGAACACAATCCTTGTGGGCCTCCTGCATCGCAGCAAAGACCTTATCCGTTTGAGCAACAAGGGCCTCGTATTTTTCAAATGTCTTTGAAAAGTCCAACATGATCGATCTCCAAATAAAGTTGTTTCACGATTTATATCACGCGGCCGCGCCGCTTAAAATTGAAAAAAGAGCTATTTATGTATAAAAATAAATTACTATCAGAGGATACCAACTCCTGTCAACGACCAATGAGTCAGATCAAAAACAGCCCCTATTCAAAAAAAATCAAGAAAATACCTTGACAACTCCCGATCAAGTGCCATTAAGAAGATATGACACAAGGAAAGAACCAGCAGGGGGAAGAGTTATAAAGAATGGCTGAGCATTTTGTTTACGGGCCAGTGCCGTCGCGAAGATTAGGCCGTTCCTTAGGCGTCGATGTGGTGCCATACAAGACCTGCTCGTATGACTGTATCTATTGTCAGCTCGGGCCAACCAAAGAAAAGACAATCAAGCGAAAGGCCTATATACCAGCGGAGAAGATCCTGGACCAGTTATATCGAAAGCTGAAAGATCTGGGCCGTGTCGATTATATCACATTGGGGGGATCAGGGGAGCCCACCTTAAACAGTGAAATAGTGACATTGATACACGAAATCAAGAAACACACGGAGATTCCGGTAGCTGTCTTGACCAACGGCTCCCTTTTGCGTGACAGGCAGGTCCGTGAATCGATAATGGAGGCTGACGTAATACTCCCTTCTCTTGATGCCCACGATCAAAAGGGATTTGAAACCATCAATCGCCCTCACCCTGAGATCAACTTCAAAACAATGGTGGAAGGCTTGATCGCATTCCGCAAGGAATATCCGGGTGAGATATGGCTTGAGATCTTTATCCTGGAAGGGATAAATGCCACGGAAGCCGACGCAGTTGGATTAAGGCATTGGATTGACAGACTGAACCCTGAAAAGGTTCATCTCAATACGGCCGTCCGCCCTCCGGCAGAGGCCAGCGCACAGCAAGTCTCGGATGAAGAGATGGCTGTGTTTTGTAAATCCCTGGGGGATAAGGCCGAAGTGATTACCACGTTCGAGGACCGGGGAAAGCATGAAAAGAAGACCTATATCGAGGAAGACCTTTTGAACCTCCTTGCAAGGCGTCCATGCACGTTGGATGATATTTCTTCAGGGTTAGGTGTACACAAAAGTAAGATTATGAAGTATATTAAATCTTTAATTAAAAATCATACGATTGCCGTGGTCAAGAAGGGCCCAGCTACATATTACGAAAAAAGACAAAAGCCTTAAATACTCAATACTGGAACAACGGTTGCGGCATTTGCAACGTTAGGGTTAATATCACAAATAAGGAGCAACTATAAGAATGGCTGAAAGAAAAATACTCGCTTACCCTGAAACGATCCTGCGTGAGCGAGCTGCGCCTGTCACGAATATCGACGGAAAACTCCAGAAGCTCATTGATGACATGGCCGACACCATGTACCATGCCCCCGGCGTCGGGCTTGCAAGCAACCAGGTGGGAGAACTGTACCGTGTCATCATCTTTGATATCTCGGCCAAGGATGAACCGAATGACCTTGTGGTCCTCATCAATCCAGAAATCATTGAGGCCGACGGGTTAATCGTCAACGAAGAAGGATGCCTAAGCGTCATTGATTATGCGGCCGACATTAAGCGCGCCGAACGTGTTACTGTTAAAGGCATGGACAGAGAGGGAAATCCAATCACCCTCAAAAAGGAAGGGCTTGCCGCCATAGTACTACAGCACGAGATTGACCACCTGAACGGCATTCTCTTTATTGATCATATCAGCAAGCTCAAGCGGGAACTTTACAAAAGAAGATTGAAAAAATTGCTGAAGCAACGGGAAGCCTTATCGCGTAGACTTTAAGGATCATAACGTGCATCGATTGGCGTCAGTAGAAAATTATCACCTTCTTGCCTGACACAAAGCCCGAACATGCGGATAGTGGCGGCAAGGGGTCTGCCGAAGAAAAAATCCATGACATTTGGATCGATGTTGAGCTTTTCCGTTAAAAAGGTCCTTATGTAGTGATCGTACTGCAAAAGGTCTAGAATCTTTTCGACCGCCTTGTCGGAATCCGGTCCACGGAGCCCCTTTTCGGCCGACTCCAGGGCTATATAAGGGCACCTTTGCTCATGTGCCTCTATGAACTTAAGGATGCCGTCATCCGGCTCAATGAGATCCCTCCTTTGAAGGTCCGGTCTTGCCATGACCTCCTCAAATTCCCGCAGGTCCCAGCATTTTAAGGCACGGCATTCAACTGGTCTGTGCTCGTAAATCTTGCATGCCTTCTGGTCATCGTCGTAAAAAATGCATGTCCAGGCCTCGCCATGCCCTTTTATCTTGATGATTTCCTGGTCAAGAACCATTAAAGTATCATCAACATTGCGAACGACTTCACCTTTTCTTAAAGTGTAAACACGGCTCCTTGCCAAAGCCCCTTTTGTAAACAGGGCAGCGTCCTCCGCATGCAGGGTGGGCCCCCCTTTCATACAACAGGTCCCGCAGCGAAGACAGTGGGTGCGAGCCCCCTCATCTCCCTCAGGCATTATATGATCGGCCTTGACCATGCTAACCTTAATGAGAAACTTTCCTGCTCGACATTGATTTGGGCACATGATGTCTTTTCCGGAATGACTGGCGGGAGGGCGCCGTGTTTTTGTGACTTATCTGTGGGGGAAACCGCAGCTCCCGCTTGCGGGAGAATGCGG
>JABXJX010000162.1 GCA_013375375.1 Desulfobacterales bacterium
TGTCCAAAAACCGCGCGATACCCGGAAAGATCCGTAGTGTTAAGCGGCATGTCATGGTTGCCGGCGCAACAAAAATACGGCGCCTTTAACCGATCTAACATGCTTTTTGCTAGTTTAAACTGTTCCATCGTGGCTTCATGGGAGATATCACCGGTGATAAGAACATACTCAAGATCCTTCACCGTGTTCAAAAAGACTATTTTTTCCCTCAATAGTTGCGTTGTTACATATCGCGGTCTTACAATGTGTGGATCGCCTATAACGGCGAAAAGGGGCTCGCTCATGTGTAGACCTCGAGGGATCCTATTTTCTTCGGCCTCTTCTAACGGCCAAAATAGGCGGGTATTTACGCTCTTCTCCCAGGAAATGTTTAGAAGCCCATCTCTCACGAAAGATTTTATCATAGGCCTTATCCTTGTCTTGGTGTTCACGGACGCCGCCATAAGTGCGTTTGTAATGATATGCACGTGCACACGGATTAAACATTAACTTGAAACCTTTTTCGCGAAGCATCAAGCAAAAATCTGTTTCTTCTCTGAAACCTCCGGGCCCATAGCATGTGGGAAAGCCGCCGATCTTAACAAATTGCACGTGGTCTATAAGCTGATTGCCCCCGCGTATATGATCAGCAAACCACCACTCCCACTCATCACACCAATACTCGCTTAAATCTACAATCTCGCCCCAATAATTAATAGCCATGGGCCGCACGACATAGCGCCATTTATTATCTATGAAGTCTGGAACATTCATGTTCGGAACTGAGCCGCCAGTAGCCACAACCTTCTTGTCACTCCATATCTGCGGGGTGCATAACACATTAAAACAGTTAGGATCCAGGAAGATATCATCATCTGTAAAAAACAGATGTGTTGAGGCCTTCGAGGCTGCTTTAGCTCCGATATTTCTGCTTGCGGCAACGCCCACGGTTTTGTCTAGGCGAATCAGCTTATCCATAAGTTTATGCTTTATAACTGCCGGTGTTGAACCATCATCTACAACTATGATTTCAACGAGGTTAGGTTGGACCGCTAGGCTGTGTAAACATTCAGTTAAGATGTCTTGCCGGTTCAATGTGTTGACAATAGCAGAGATTTTAAAGCTCATACATCATAGTGTAGAGGTAGGGGTATAAATGGAATTACAAATTATTGCCTTGCGAGGCCCGGCTAGCTTCCGAAACCAGGCTGATCTAATCAGTAAATGCGCGCGCGCGGAAGGTTGGGGCGTCCAGGATAAAGGCCTCGAGCAAGCCGTGGTAGGCCCGCCGAAAGGCAAATCGGACATGCTCATTTGCCTTATTCCATTGTGGCCGCGCTACATTATTGATGTTGTACGCTTTACCGCATGGTGCACACGTGATCACGTGATCTATGGCCCGGTAGATGGACCCTATCAGCGAAACATCAACCTGTTTAACATCATGCGGAATATGAAGTTTGCAGCGCCTAGCCATTGGTGTGCAGAGCAAATCACAAAAAGCGCTAACGTCCCATGCGGCGTTATTCACCATGGCATAGATCACGCTGATTTTAAATTCAGCAATGAACGCATTGACGCTCAACGCGCCACGTGGAACCCGAAACACCCGGATAAAACGATTCTTTTCAGCAATATCAACCCGATACACCGGAAAGGCTTTCCACATTTATGTAAGGCCCTCAAAATTTTACATAAGAAACTAGGTGATCAATACCTTTTTGTTTTGCACACCGGCAAGATCCGCGCGAGAAACATCTATCCGGACATTCTGAAAACGCCGGGGCTGCTAATTGAGGACGCGTATAACACGTTGCCTTTCCGGGCTATAGCATTGAAAACACGTGCATCTGACATTTTAGTGAGTGGCAGCTTGAATGAAGGTTTTGGCCTAACCATCCTAGAGGGCATGGCCGCCGAGCGAACCATCGTATGTTTAGATGCGCC
>JABXJX010000163.1 GCA_013375375.1 Desulfobacterales bacterium
GTTCCATCTGGCAGACCAAATCAGTAGAGGCCGCCCATGCCGTCCATTGCCATGCAGACGGCAGGGAACCTTGAATCCGCAAGACCACGCTACGAAGTTGCTGAGATCTTCCGTGAATATGGTGAGCAATATAAGCGTAGTCATCCTTTACCGCTGTCTGATCTGAAGGTGATGCATGCCATCGAGGTTTGCCGCACGGCTTATCTTGGTGGGCACGTGGAACGATGCGACCGTTGCGGATTTGAAAGGATTGCTTATAATTCCTGCCGTAACCGCCATTGTCCGAAATGTCAAGCTCTGGCCAAGGCAGAATGGCTCCAAAAGCGTAAGGCAGAACTGCTGCCCGCGGAGTACTTCCATAATGTGTTCACAATCCCACATGAGCTAAATCAAGTCGCCCTGTGCAACAAAAAGGTTGTTTTTGATCTGTTATTCAAGACGGTGGCAGAAACCCTTCAAGAATTTGCTAGTGACCCCAAACATGACCTCGGTGGCAAAATAGGATTTACCGCGATTCTACACACCTGGGACCAGAAACTACTGGACCACTTCCACCTGCACTGTGTGGTTGCAGGGGCAGCGCTATCCTTCGATGGTAGTCACTTCATTCGTGCACCAAAGAATTATCTCTTTCCTGTCAGAGCCCTTTCAAAAGTCTTCCGCGGCAAGTTCATCGATTCCCTCAAGAAGATGTTTACCAAGGGCAAACTCATATTCCCCAGCAATATAGCTCACCTGGGCACTGAAGAGGGATTTTCCAGGTTGATCAATCAGCTCTGGAAAAAAGACTGGGTGGTCTATTCCAAGCCGCCTTTTGATGGTCCCGAGAAGGTGCTGGATTACCTCGGTCGATACACTCATCGTGTTGCCATCGCTAATCATCGCATCGTGAAAGTCGAAGATGGTTCGGTCACCTTCCGATACAGAGACCGTACTGACGGCGATAAGCGTAAGCAAATGACTATATGTGCCGAGGAGTTTATCCGCAGGTTCCTGCTCCATGTACTTCCCGAGTCCTTTATGCGGATCCGCCATTATGGCTTTCTGGCCAACCGCTGTAAAAAGCAGCTTTTGTCCAGATGCCGCGAACTTCTCGGCCTTTGCTCTGATCCACCGGAAGTTCTCCAGGAAACGATGCAAGAAAGGATGCTACGTTTGACTGGTGTGGATCTAACCGAGTGTCCCCGCTGTAAGCGAGGCCATATGATACGTGTTGCTCAACTTCCAATGCTTTTGATGATATGCGTTTCGAGAGATTTACAGATCATGCCGGAGATATTGGATAGTTCATGAGAAAGACCATATTCCGCTTATATTCGTTCGCCACAGCTAAGCCTTCGCCAAGGGTAACAGCCACAGTCTGTCTTTATCAACCGATATGGCATAAAGAAAGTCACGCTATATGCCTCTCCGGCATCCAACAAAGTCTTATCATCTGTCTTTCCAACCCTATTTGCTTCTTTCTACTGTTCGCGGTAGCTGCGCAAACCATAATTCAAGCTCCTGGGGGACGAACCGCGTTTGTTACAATCCCCATAGAAAAGTAGTGTTGTTCCTGCGGCAATATGTGACAACTCCGCGAAGCGGTTTCGTCCTTCGAGTTTAATCCGTAATGCTCTGCAACTTATCAATCTCAAGCATTTTTCGCAATTAGGGCAGGGATACTTGCATTCGAGTATGGATACGAGAATAGCATCACAGATTAAACACTATACGAAATCCAAAACTTTTTACTCACCATAACAATTCGTTCTATAGTCTCAGACACCCTTTGCATGCAGAAATAGCCATTTCAAGACGTCTCTCAAGCGCTTGCAGTTTTTGTGCTTTTCTAGTGGGCTTACCTTTATATGTCCATCGTTTGATTTGACCATAGAGCTTTTCTATCTGACTTTCGACCTTAAGTGGAAGGCCGATACCGCCAA
>JABXJX010000031.1 GCA_013375375.1 Desulfobacterales bacterium
TGAAAAAAGGTCCGGCAACAGCTATTTTGATGATTCGGTGTTTAAGGCAGTAAGAAAGTCGGATCCGTTACCCCCGTTGCCTGAAGGATATCTTGGTCCCTTCTACGAGGTTGGGTTTAGATTCAACCTTTCTGAATTGCAAAGAATGTACTGAACCAATCGCTCATCCTCTGGAGCATTATACCGTTTATGACCATTCAAAGTATATGATTTTAGTAGGTTGTAAAAATTTAAAGAGATCACACCCGGTCCTGATTCTCTTGCTCTTCATCACACTGGCGACCTGTTTAAACAGGCCTTGCCTGGCGCGTGTCTACATCGATATTAACGCCCCGTATCTAAGGAAAATTCCAACCGCCGTCCCGATTTTCAAGGAAATGACCCCAGGGCAGGACAGGGCCCAGCGTGGCAAGATGCTTGCTGATCTCATGACGGAAACAATAAGTTTTACGGGTTTCTTTAAGATGCTTGACCGGGAAAGCTTTCTCGAGGACGCACAAGAAACAAGTTTAATGCAGCATGCGATCAATTTCAAGAACTGGACCGACATAGGTGCTGAACTCCTGATCAAAGGCGGGTTTGAGTATAAGGAGGACGTGCTTAAGGTCGAACTTCGGCTCTTTGATACCTTTGGCGGCCGTCTGATTGTCGGCAGGAGATATACTGGACAACTAAAGGATCACAGGCGCATGATCCATCGCTTCTGTGATGAGGTCGTCCTTTGTCTGACGGGTCACCCTGGCATTTTCAGCACACAGATTGCGTTTGTATCAACCACAACAGGAAACAAGGAGATCTACATTGCAGATCTTGACGGATACAACCCCAGACAGTTTACCAAGACCGCAACGATTACTCTGTTTCCTGCATGGTCTTCAGACGGCAGGTGGCTGGCTTATACGGATTACAGGCATGGGAAACCAGAGCTTTTTATCAGAAACATTAAGGGGCAACGGGGCACGGTGGTAGATTTCGAGGGATCAAGCATTACACCGGCTTGGGCTCCGGGAAAGTTTGCTCTGGCGGCCGCCCTTTCCTATGAAGGCAACCCGGCGATCTATCTGTTGAGTGGAAACGGAAAGGTTATGAGGAAGTTGACACACCACTGGGACATCGATGTTGCTCCTACTTGGTCGCCGGATGGCAAAGAATTTGCCTTTGTCTCGAACCGGTCAGGCTCTCCTCAAATCTACATCAAAAAGATTGATGGCGGCAATGTCAGAAGATTGACCTACGAGGGGAATTACAACACCTCTCCCCAGTGGTCACCACGGGGAAATTACATAGCCTATGTAGGATTACAAGACAGCCGTCTTGATATTTATCTGATCGGGACAGACGGGAAGGGCCCGATTCAACTGACCCGGGACTCCGGGAACAACGAATCGCCGACATGGTCTCCGGACGGGACCCTGATTGCCTTTAGCTCCACCAGGGAAGGGCAGTCCAGGATCTATGTGATGAATGCTAACGGAGCGGACCAGCGTCGTTTGTTGCTTCTTGAGGGTGAGCAGACAAACCCGAGCTGGTCGCCGCGGCTTACCGGCAAATGAAGTTGCTATTAGATTACAGAATTTGGGCACTTGACTTTTTCCCGGGTTTCAAGTAATCGGAGCGATATCAGGCGGACCGAAAAATTCAGTCGATGAACTTAAAGCCGTAAACCACGGCTACTATGAAAAAGACATATCTTGATGAACTCGTAAAAAGTTATCATATAGACGGCAAAGTAAAAAGCTCCAGATGCAAGGCGCGCGAAGCTTGAGGAATGAGGCGTACTTATCGTACGTTGCAATGACGAAAGATGAAGCGCAACGCCGCAGATGGATTTTTTACGAAGCCGTCATAGTTTAATGTTTAACCGTTGCTTCAGAGGAGGTGAAGTTATGACAAATAGATTCTGGACAGGCTTGTCGCTTTTGTTGGTAATTCCGGCACTTTTGTTTACAGCTTCATGTGCCAAGAAACATCTTAAGTCCGAGGCCGGGATTGCTGCTACAGCAGAGGAAGCCGGAACGGCGCGTCTGCAGAAACAAGCCATGAAGCGCAAAGAGTTTGCTGAGAGGGAACGATTCCTGAATGAAGATATCCATTTCGAGTTTGACAAGTCTCGACTACTTGCCAAGGCAAAGAGAATCCTCAGGCGCAAGGCAAAATGGCTTACGGCACACCCCGGGGTTTCGGTTATTATCGAAGGGCATTGTGACGAGCGCGGGACCAATGAATACAATATGGCCCTTGGGGATCGACGTGCCCGGAGCGTCAAAACCTTTTTGATAGATCTTGGGATTGCTCGGAATCGCCTAACAACAATTAGTTATGGCGAGGAAAGACCTCTTGATTACCGACACAATGAGGAGTCATGGGCCAAGAACAGACGGGCCCATTTTGTTATGGATTAAACCATTACGGTTATCATCGGTGTTTCTTGTGTTTGTTGGGTTAACACGGTTTCTTGTGTTTGGTGGACTTTGACTCAAAAAACGCAACAAACTCAATGAACACGATAAACTCAAACAGTCCAAATCATATGCGTGCAAAGATAGCAGCGTCGTGGGTGATTCCTATAATAGCCGTGCTAATTTTATTTGGCGGTTGTGCCCTCCAACAGGATCTTGCGGCGCTCGATGACCGAGTGACGGCATTAGAGCAAAGGGCAAACAGGGCGTCGCTTCAATCTGAAAAGGGTCAGTTAGAGTTTCGCGACAGACACGCCGAACTGCATGCTCTCATGAACGACCTCAGAGAGGAAATGGGGCGGCTTCGTGGAGAGCAGGAAAAAAGCGAATATGATGTCCGGAAAAGAATAGCGGACCTGGAGAACTCAGAGGCTAAACGGGAAGCCTACTGGAAAAGCCTGGAGAAGTCTCGTCAAAGAATTGTTCGAATAGAAGAGCATCTTGGGCTGGAGCCTTCAGAAAAGCTTGCCGCTTTGAGAACGGACCAGGATAAGG
This sequence comes from Desulfobacterales bacterium, assembly GCA_013375375.1. Taxonomy (GTDB): domain Bacteria; phylum Desulfobacterota; class Desulfobacteria; order Desulfobacterales. The sequence continues at coordinate 2,955 of JABXJX010000031.1, forward strand.
ATGTAAAAAAGGGGAAATCAGAGATACAGGAGACCCCGGAAGGGCTTTATGCGAGGGCCAAACAACTCTTTGACAAGGGTGAGTACGAGAATGCTCGTGGATTGTTTGGGTCCTTCTTGGAGCTGTATCCGAGGTCGAAAAAGGCCGACAATGCACAGTTCTGGCTTGGGGAAATTTACTATCACGAGAAGTGGTACGAAAAGGCGATATTAGAATATCAAAAAGTGATTGAAAACTACCCCAGGGAGGATAAGATCTCCGGTGCTCTGCTTAAGCAGGGGTTTGCCTTTCTTAATCTTGATGACGAAGCTAATGCGCAACTTATCTTGAAGGAATTGATTCGAAAGTTCCCGGATTCCAAAGAGGCTAATGTCGCCAAGAACAAATTAAAGACATTAAGATAATTAAAGAAGTTGAAACCGCCACTTAAGGTTATCGGGATAGATCCCGGCCTAGCTGCTACGGGCTTTGGGATAGTCAGGGGGTCTGGTTCCCGGGTCGGAGACTATACTTTCGGCACAATACGAACTTCAAAGACCGAGACACTGCCCGGCAGGCTTCACCATATCTTTTCCGAACTTTGTTCCGTCCTGAATTCCGAAAAACCCGGCCTGATGGTCATTGAAGATATCTTTTCACTCAAGCAATATCCCAAATCGAGTATCGCACTTGGAAAGGTCTGCGGGGTTATTCTGCTGGCATGCTATCAGTGTGGTATTACGGCAATGGAAGTCCCTGTTAAGGAAGTCAAGCGCATCCTGACCGGAAACGGAAATGCCGCTAAGGATCAGGTGGAGAGGTCTGTGAGACATTTTTTGAAAAGAGATAGACCCATTACCCCGTCGCATGCTTCCGACGCCATAGCCCTTGCCCTTGTGGGTTTGTTCAGGAATGTGTGATATACTAATGAGAAACTTTTATACTCGACACTTATTGAGGCTCGTGATGCCTTTTCTTTCGTTCCGAGCCTCCCGGGCTACAGCGCCCTCCCGCCAGTCACTATAGAAAAGACATCATAAGCCCATATGCGGGATGTCTGGTAGTTAATCTGCTTATTAGTAATGCAACGGACGACGGACAACCGACAGCTAACTTAATGAAACGCTATTTATGGCCATGCCGGGTATAGAAGATGATCGGATATTTGGAAGGTAGATTACTGAAAAAGGAGACCGATCGGATTTTGCTGTTGAATAATCAGGTCGGCTACGAGATACTCCTGCCCGCAGTTGTCAGACAAACCTTTAATTCTAAAAAGATTGGGGATGAGGTTGCCCTGCATATTTACTATCATCAAACCGAACGGCAGCCGAAGCCGACACTTATTGGTTTTAACTTAGAGGTGGAGCGTGAGTTTTTCCGTTATTTCATATCGGTCGAGGATATCGGCCCCATGAAGGCGGTTCAGGCATTTTCGGTGCCGGTTCGCGAAATTGCCAGGGCTATAGAATCCGGGGACTCAGCCTATCTTAAGCGATTAAAGGGAATCGGAAACAGAACGGCCCAGAAGATTTTGGCCACACTGGAAGGGAAGGTGGCCAAGTTCGCCTTAATCCGGCAGGCGAAAAGATCGACTGAGGTTCCGCATTCCGAAGATTTCATTGAGCAGGTGCATGAGGTACTTACAAAACAACTTGGCCATAAGGTAAAAGAGGCTAAGGAAATGATAGAAGATGCCTTAAAAAGAAATAAAAAGATCAGTACGGCAGAGGAACTGTTTGAAGAAGTCTATCGCGGGGAGGTCTCCTGATGGGACATCAAAACCCTAAAGAAAGCCCTGCTGATGACAGCATCCGTTCTACGCTTTCCAAAGGGTCTGTAGACATGGAGGAAGGACCGCAGTTTATCAGCCTCAGGCCGAAACGCTTAGACGAATATATCGGCCAGACAAAGGTGGTTGAGACCCTCAAGATTGCTATTGAGGCCGCTCTTAAGCGGAAAGAACCACTGGATCACATCCTCTTTCACGCCCCCCCCGGTTTAGGCAAGACGACCCTTGCTCATATTATTGCCGAAGAGATGGGTGTTAAGATCAACGTAACCTCCGGGCCGGCCCTGGAAAAAGGTGGCGATCTTTTGGGTATACTGACCCATCTGGAAAAAGGGGACATCCTCTTTATTGATGAGATCCATCGTCTTCCGAGGGTAGTGGAGGAGTTTCTCTATCCCGCTATGGAAGACTTTGCGGTCGATTTTATTTTTGACAAAGGGATTCACGCCAGGAGTCATCGCTATCGGCTGGAGCAGTTTGTTTTGATCGGGGCTACGACTCGAGCGGGATCGCTTTCACCACCACTTCGCGAGCGGTTTGGGATATTCAGGACTCTTGATTTTTATTCTGAAGAGGACTTGGCCCGGATTGCCGATCGTTCGGCTGTGCTGTTGGATGTTAAGATCGACGACGATGGCGCCGGCGAGATCGCCTGCCGCTCACGCGGCACCCCTCGAATCGTGAATAGACTCTTGAAGCGGGTACGGGACTTCGCCCAGGTCAGGGGAGATGGTGTTGTCCACAAGGCGACTGTTCAGGCGGCACTGAAGCTGGAAGGCATCGACGAAAAGGGGCTCACGGTCCTGGACAGAAAATTTTTAAAAACCATAATAGAGTTTTACAAAGGCGGTCCCGTGGGAATCGAGGCTATTGCGGCTACCTTGCAGGAAGAATCCGATACCCTGGTGGATGTTGTGGAGCCGTACTTGTTGAAAATCGGATTCCTGACCCGAACCTCATCCGGCCGAAAGGTCTCGGAAGAAGCCTACCGACATTTTGACCTGCCGATCCAACAAGGGCTTTTTAAGTAAAACCCTACTGACCCCAGCCTTTTCCTGTCACATCAATCACCCTCCACTCATCTCTTGTGTGTAGAAACGTTACGCCAAATATCCCGAGAATTCCTGATATTGTAACATTTTGTTGCAGTGAAAAACGGGGCCGATCTCTGCTTCGAAAATTAAGTTGTGATTGCAGGCAGTTATGCCCCGTCTTGAAAAGCGTTTTTCTGGTATCATCATTGCAAAGATAGTGAAACTTCCGAGCACCACAGATTGATAAAATATTAGATCCAAAAAACCGTAGGCAGAGTTCAGGGAAGAGGGGGTTTAGAAAAGGAGGAAGAGTATGAGACAGTCGAAAAAGTACATTTTATTATGCCTGGTAATTGCCATGATTGTGGCGCTGGTTCCGGTTGTATCTGCCGGGGAGATGGAAAAGATCGATATTAATCAGGCATCAGTGGAGGAACTCGCCCAGCTAAAACGGATAGGACCAAAGTATGCTGAGCGGATTATACAGTATCGCGAACAACACGGGCCGTTTGGGCGGCCTGAGGACATTATGAAGGTAGCGGGCATCGGCCTCAAGACCTGGGAAGTGAATATGGATCGAATTAGCGTGGAACCGCAATAGCGAGCGCATTCCCTGTCCGCCTTAGGTCCGCCCGGGCGGACAGGGATCTTCAATAATCTTTTGTGAGCCCCCCTTTTCTCTGACTTTAGACTATCCTTATTTGATTCATTTGATTCCGGCTTGTCCGGGTTAGGAGGAAGCTATGACCAAAATGATCCTGAAGGTTTTTGTTATTTGCATATTGTTTTCAATGTTTTTCAAACCCTATCCAGCATGTTCCCTGGGATGGTCGGATTTCGCCGTCAGGTCATTGCCCGATTCTTCCTTTGCCCTGGTGGAATACGATAAAAACGGGATCAAGGTAAGACACCTTCCGTATCGAGACAAAAACAGCCATATTGATATGGACCAGTTGATCTATTGTCTCGGTACCTTTGCCAATGAAACCTGGGCAGACCCAAAGAATGAAGAAACAGCCAGGAAGCACCTTGGAGAGCATTACATGCGTTTCAAACTCAAACAGCGTAAAGAGGGGATAACAGAGCCTGTTGATATCAACGAGGCGAGCCTTAAGGATCTGGTCCGCCTGCCCAATATTGGTCCGGTAACGGCGGTGAAGATATGCAAGTACCGAGAGACACATGGATCTTTTGATAACGTTGAAGGCGTCAAGAAAGTCGAGGGGATAGGATCCACTATCTTTGCCGGCATCCGATACTATATTAAAATCCACTAACCCCCATCACATGATTAATTTTCCGTTTCCCGCCTCTGTGTCTGATTTTTCTTGACATAAGATCGTGTTCGATATAAGAAAATCGTTCAAGATTGAACAAGGCACCCCTATGGACCTTTCTGAAAAAACCTTCCAGGTACTCGATACCTTAGACAGACAAGAGATCTCCACACAGCGGCAACTGGCCGAGCACTCAGGGGTCAGCCTGGGACAGGTAAACTACGTCCTTAAGAGCCTTTTGAAAAAGGGCCTGGTTAAGATCGGCAACTTTCGCAAGAATCCCCACAAAATAGCTTATGTTTATCTCTTAACGCCAAAGGGGATTGAGGCCAAATCAAGGTTGGCGGTCGATTTTGTAATGCTCAGGCTAAAGGAATATAACAGCCTGCGACAGAGGCTGGCGGAGAGATTGGCCATAATTCAAAGCAAGGGCCATGTCCGCATTATTTTTGTAGGTCCTAAAATTGCCAAAGAATTTTTAGATTCCATAATAAAGGATGAATTTCCAAACCTGGTTCTGGTAGGCCACTGTGCCGAGTGGGAAGATTTGAAGGACTATAACCCTGAATCGTTTGATATGGTTCTTCTGTTTGACGGCAATTCAACAGGTTTAAGAAAGATAAAAGAGGCCACGGGAATATTCCCTGAAAAGCTGTTGCCTCTTTGGTAATTCTTGGACCAACCGGCCGGCGGTTGGCAGATTTATTGAGTAAAATTAGAGAGTTATCGCAAGCCATCATGTGTAACTCAAGGGGCGGAGCTGTATAGATAAAGCGGCCTGTCCCCTTTTCCTTTCTGCCGTAGGCGGAATAAAATCCGGTAAATCCTGTCTAACACTAACAGCGTAGTTAATAGTAAAGGTTTGACCCCATTGGTTCCTTGGTTCCCCTTGCGAGGTTTGTGGATATCTAAGGGATCTGCCGCTGAGGTACAAAGCCTCTGCTATGCGGGATTGGACCAAAAGTACTTAACCAAAGAAACTATGGAGGCCATTTATGGGCAAACTGAAAAGGTGGCTTCTCTTATTTCAGGCATGATCAAGTACCTCCGCAAATCATCTCCTAAGAAGAAGGCGAATAAGACGCAACGACGCAACGACACAACGACACAATGACCCAATCACCCAACGACGCAACGACGCAACGACACAGCGAAGCGGACAGACCAAACAAGGAGACCAAATGAATCAACCGGAGCAACACAGACCATATCCATCAAACAAACCAAACGAACCAGATAGACCAGATAGACCAGACAGACCAGAATACCACTTTGATGATGAAATCGAACTCATGGACTATTTGCGGGTCATATGGAAATGGAAATATCTAATCGCAGCAGGCACCTTGATCTGCGCTGTTGCCGCCGGAATGATAACTTTTTCCACGCCGAAAGTTTATCGCATTGGCATGGTAATACAGCCGGGCATACTTACAATAAATGAGGCCGGCAACGAGGTCTATGTTGATTCTCCGGGGAATATCAAGGCGATCATAGAAGCGGGAACATTTGATGGAGAGATATTAAACGGCATTGGTGAGTCTAACAATAATGCCCCGTTAAGATCATTAAATTTTAAAGTAAATATAGTGAACAATTCAAATATATTAAAAATATCTCATAAAACGGCAAACGCGGATCTTGGATTACAGATAATGAACCGCCTGAGTGATCTCTTGTTACAAAGATATGGTGAACGGGTAAAATATTTTCAAGGTGTATACAAAGCACAAATCGGCTCGAAAAAAGCTGAAATGACTAATTATGAAGTCAGAAGACGAGCCTCACAACAACAAATCAAGAATATTCAAAAACGAATCGATAAGTTGACCTCACAGCTTAGGTTCATAAAGGAAAAAAGGGGTTCACTAATTCAGGAAAAAGATAAATTTCTTTCAAAGAATACCAGCGAAAACAATCCATTTTCAGCTGTTCTTTATACGAATACGATTCAGCAAAACATAGCACTTGAAAATACCTGCCGACAGCAAATCAATGAATACATCACTAAAAGAGAGGATGAAAAACTCAATCTGGAAGAGTTGGACGGCGAAGAAAAGCGATTATCAGAAGAGATCAAAGGTCTGGAATTCAAAAAGAACAATATTCAGAATATAGAGATCCTTTCCAGCCGTCGTAGCCGGGGCTACTCTGGCGGAGTCGGCCAACCTCCCACAGCCGGCCCTCATCCCATAAAGCCCAAGATAAAGATTAATATAATGTTAGCAACAGTAGCGGGCTTATTTGCTATGATGTTTTTAGCATTTTTTCTGGAATATGTTCAAAAGCATAGAGGTGGGCTTGAACAGTAAAATTAGGAAAGATTTAAAGACCTTAAGTAGTAAGGAGTAGCTATAATGTTAAATGACAAAACAATCTTAATTACTGGCGGCACCGGTTCTTTTGGGAAAAAGGCCACTGAAGTCATACTCAAGAAGTACAAGCCAAAAAAACTGATCATTTTCAGCCGTGATGAATTGAAACAATTTGAAATGGCACAGCAGTTTCCGGATTTAAAGGGGGGTTGCATGCGCTATTTCATTGGAGATGTGCGGGACAAAGAACGGCTTTATAGGGCATTTCACGGAGTTGACTATGTGATCCACGCTGCTGCGTTGAAACAGGTTCCTGCTGCGGAATATAATCCTTTTGAAGCGGTTAAGACCAACATCTTAGGGGCTCAAAATGTTATCAATGTGGCTATTGACCAGAAGGTTAACAAAGTCATTGCCCTCAGTACGGATAAAGCAGCTAATCCAATAAATCTATATGGTGCAACAAAGCTTTGCTCAGACAAACTTTTCATAGCCGGCAATTCTTATGTCGGTCGAGACCATACCACCTTTAGTGTTGTACGCTATGGTAATGTTGTTGGGAGTCGGGGTAGCGTAATTCCGTTTTTTATGGAAAACAGAAAGAACGGTTACCTATCCATAACGGATTCCAGAATGACTCGATTTTGGCTTGTTCTTGAGCGAGGTGTCGAATTTGTTTTGTGGTGTTTGGAGCATATGTGCGGGGGCGAGCTATTTGTCCCCAAAATTCCCAGCATGAATATTATGGACCTTGCCCACGCGATAGCTCCGGAATGCCAAACGAAAATTGTCGGAATTAGACCGGGTGAGAAAATCCATGAGGTTATGATACCCAGGGCTGAGGCCAGGAAGACTTTGGAATTTGATGATTTTTATGTTGTCCAGCCAAATTTTGAATTTTGGGAGAGACGCAGTTCTTGGAATGGCGGCCGTCAAGTGCCGGATGACTTCGAATACAGTTCGGACAGTAACCCCCAGAGACTAAGCGTTGATGAAATGAGGGCCATGATAGAGGAGCTATGATCCCTTACAGCAGACAGTTCGTTGACGAAGATGACATCCAAGCTGTTATAGAAGTACTGCGTTCTGACTGGCTCACCACCGGTCCAAAAGTGTCCGAGTTTGAGGGGGCAGTCTGTGATTTTGTAGGGGCGACACATGCTGTGGCGGTGAGCAGTGGAACAGCGGCTTTGCATGCTGCCATGTACGCCGTTGGGATCGGTCCGGGTGATGAAGTGATCTTACCTCCTGTGACTTTTTGCGCTACAGCCAATAGTGTGGTCTTTCAAGGGGGTATTCCCGTATTTGCAGATGTCGACCATGACACACTACTTCTTGACCCGGTCAAGGTTGAAGAAAAGATCACAGAGAGAACTAAGGCTATCATCGCCGTGGATTTTGCTGGCCAGCCCTGCGATTATGACAAGCTGCGAGAAATTGCAAACCGACACAGTGTGGCTCTGGTGGCTGATGCTTGCCATGCCCTCGGAGCTGAATATGAAGGACATCGGGTTGGGAGCCTGGCGGACATGACCGTGTTCAGTTTCCACCCGGTCAAACACATCACTACTGGCGAGGGGGGCATCATAACAACGGGCGATCCTGAACGCGCCAAACGTTTGCGTCTCTTTCGGAATCATGGCATTGCTACGGATTTCAGGGAAAGGGAAAGTCAGGGGTCCTGGTTTTACGAGATGGTAGATCTCGGCTACAATTACCGCATCACCGATTTCCAGTGCGCTCTTGGCATTACCCAGTTGCGAAAGCTGCCGAAGTTTTTGGAGCGCAGGTACGAGATTGCTGCGCGCTATGATGAGGCATTTGCCGGCCTTCCAGGGATAAATCCTATCGCGGTTCGCCCGGATGTGTTCCATGCGTATCATCTCTACGTGGTCAGAGTTGATCCAGGCGCTTTGGGCATTGATCGAGCAGCTTTTTTTACCAACTTGCGTGAAAAAGGCATTGGTGTAAATGTTCATTATATTCCTGTGCACCTGCATCCGTTTTACAGGGAAAAATTTCTCACTGGCCCGGGACTATGCCCTGTGGCTGAAACGGCTTATGAGCAAATACTTTCTTTACCACTATTCCCGGGGATGCATGATGAAGATGTCGACAAAGTGATCAAGACGATGCAAAGGTTACTAAGTCAATAAAGTAATAAGGTCAGTGGATTTAACCGATGCGAAATGAGGGTCGACTAGTTTTGGGGACAGCTCAACTTGGCATGTTCTATGGTATTGCCAACAAGATTGGTCAACCTGATCTGCAAACAGCCGAACAAATCGTTGAGACAGCATGGGACAATGGAATTTGCGAGTTCGATACTGCTCAAGCATACGGGGCAAGCGAACAAGTCTTAGGAAGAAGTTTTCGTGCGGTTGGTATTAGTAATGAAGTGAGGGTGATCACCAAATTTCATCCCGACGTTGACTCTTTTGACTGTACCGCCTTGGAGCAATCCTTGGAACTATCTTTGGCTAATCTAAAGGTTGGCAAGTTGTTCGGTGTCCTGTTTCATGATGAGGCAATTCTTGATGTATGGGGCAAGGGCCCTTATGAAACCCTTAGAAATTTTGTGAAGTCTGGTCTTGTGGAGCATATTGGCGTTTCAGTTTATTCACCGGCGAGAGCCCTCCAGGCCCTGCAAACTGATGGTATATTGATGATACAATTGCCTTCCAATATCTTGGATCGACGGTTTGAACGGGCTGGCGTTTTTCGGATCGCTGAGGAAAAAGGGAAGCAGATTTATGTGCGAAGCGTATTTTTGCAGGGTCTTATGCTTATGAACCCGGACGATCTTCCGAAACACATGCACCGTGCCGTGCCGGTTTTGCAGTCATTGAACAAATTGGCAAGGGATTGGAATTACTCCTTGCCGGAGCTTTCGTTAGGATACATCAAACAGGCTTTGCCCCAAACTAAGGTTCTCTTCGGTGCGGAAACCGTTGAACAGCTTAAGGAGAACGTGAAGCATTGGAAAACAGAAATTCCACATAAGATGGTAAGAAAAGTGCAAGACCAATTCAATTCAGTAGACGAACGAATATTGGATCCGTCACTGTGGGATTGAAAACATAAGAATAAGCACAGAGTAAGGTATTATTATGGAATATGTTTTTGTGTCCGGAATGTTTAGATCGGGCACAACGCTTTTGGCAAGAATGCTTAACACCCATTCGCAAATTGTCTTTGCCAGTGATCCGATGCGGCCCCTGTTCAATAGCTATCGACACACCATAGCCGATGACCGTTACAAAAACTGTCATGACCGATATGACCCTTTGGGAGATTATTTTCTGAAAGATATTATGTTGCTAAAACAAATCCTTGCCTCGGACTTGAACGCAAGGATTGACGAAACACTCAATGATTTGTTTGAGATAGTTGTCGGTCAGGCCAAGGCTTATTCTGGTTTGTGGGCTTCGACATTACAAGTGAAAAGAGACATTAAGACTTACAAGGAATTGATACAATACTTTTTGGTTCACATAGAGAATACATATGTGGAAAACAAAGCCATTGAGGTGGTGGGTTTTAAAGAAGTCTGGGCGAATGAAATGGTTCCGGCCTTCTTGAATTCATTTCCGGACTCCAAATCCATAATTGTCGTACGGGATCCAAGAGACGTTACGGCATCGAATAATTCCACACCGGCAAAATATCCCCTATTTTTTCTTGGAAGGCAGTGGCGAAAGCTTGCGTTCTTAGGAAAATACATTGAGAAGCAATATCCAGGCAGAGTTTTGCTCTTGCGGTACGAGGATTTGGTCGAAAATCCTGAGCAGGTGGTGAAGAGTTTGTGTTCTTTTGTGGAAGTGCCGTTCGAATCATCCTTGCTTGACCCTTCAAATTATGTGGACGGCAACAATAAGCCTTGGAAACAAAACACGAAATATGGTTACAAAGCGAAGCAAACCATTAATAAAAACTCATTGGGAAAATGGCGTACCATTTTGGAACGGTCGGATCTCCTTATAATCGAATTGATCGCGAGAGACTGGATGGAGATTTACGGCTACGACACTTCCATTTCTTTATCGACATTGATAAAGGAACCGGCGTCAAGCTTCCGGCGGTGGCCAAATAGAGAGCTTTCTGGATGGATAAGAGCGCATTCATTTGATGAAAACAACGACAGTTTTGCATCTGAAATCATAAGAGAAAAATTGCGTCTTCAATACATATATTCAGACCTCCATCTTACGGATGAAGATGATTTTTCTCTCCAAAGTTCAAAATGTGCGATTTTTATGGAGTAAATCTCTGATGAAAGAGTTTATGTACAATTTTATTAAGAATCACTATATGCTGAATCGTACACCTGTGAGTGAAGATTCAGACAAAGTCATCGATTCTATAAAGCGGACACTGGGCTGCAACGTGATAGAAGTAGCTTCCGGTACAGAATGCCTTACTTGGTTCATCCCTAAGTACTGGAAAGTTCGGAGCGCCTATTTTGCCCGTTTAGACGGTCGGAAAATAATCGACTATCACAACTCGCCACTTCACCTTTGGTTACATTCCATACCATTTCAGGGTGAAATCAGCCGGGAAGATTTGGAGGGTCACCTGTGTTACGACAAGAACAAGCCTGACTGGATCCCCTATCATTATCGAAACAGCTATCGTTTCTCGGCGGAGGAATGGGGATTCTGCCTTCCGTACAACGATTATCTCAAATTAAAAGATGATCGCTATTATGTACATATCGATACAGATTTAGATACAAAGGGCACAATGAAAATCGCTGATTGCTGGATAAAGGGGAAACACCCGGAAACAATCTTCTTTGCGGCTCATACCTGCCATCCGGGGCAGGTGACCGATGGCTTGTCCAATGTCGCCGTCTTGATATCTCTTTTTCAGCATCTAAGACTGTGTAAAGACCTCAATTACTCCTACAGGCTGATTCTGGGGCCAGAATATTTTGCAGCCGCGGGCTTCTTGTCTGCGGTTCCTCAATCTGAGATTACCTTGCTAAAAGGGGGCATCTATTTAGACTTTATTGGTAACAATCAACCCTTTGCTTATCAGACATCATTTCAAGCGGATTCTTTGCTGGATAGAGTCATTGCCAATATCTTCGAACACCACGTTCCGTATTCTACCAGAAATTCATATAGAGAACTGTGCGGCAATGATGAAACGTTTTACAACGGGCCCGGATTTTTGATCCCGACTCCCAGTATCATCTGCAAAATACATCCAGAATACCATTTCAATTCTGATAATTTGGATATCGTCAATATCAATCAACTCCAATTTGCTGTGGACATCATTAAGGAAATTATTAATATAATTGAAACGGACTATATTCCTGTACCGATGTTCAAAGGGCCAATTTATTTGTCTAGGTACAATCTCTACATCGACCCCCAAGTGGATCGAAAAGGATATGATAATCTTGAACACATTCAGTTATTGATTGATGGAGAGCATTCGTGTCTTGAAATAGCCTATGAATTGGGTATCGATTATTATTGTGTCAAAAAATTCTGTGATGCCTTATCCGAGAAATCGTTAATAGAAATAGAATTTGCTCATTCGCTTAATAAGAATAAAGGATGTGCTTAGTCTTGCCCTAAACCCTTCTCACCTGTTCCTATGAGCTTTTTGACCCATTCACGGGCTCGCTCACTAAATCCTAACACGGAGCAAAGCGGAGTGAAGCTTGCGCTCAAACTCGGCCCAAGGGCCTCAAACAGTTTAGGATTTGCCCACTGACGTGTGGGCCATTCACTTCGCCCGGATGGGTGCCCCAAAAAGCTCATAATGGTCGCTCAAAGTAGTTATTCAAAGGTCTCAATTGGTCCAAAAAGCTTCTATGAGAGCAAAACTCGGTACGATTGTCGCCATTATTCAAGCAAGAATGTCTGCGACGAGGCTTCCAGGAAAAGTTATGGCCGACGTTTCAGGTCGTCCAATGCTATGGCACGTTATGAATCGTGTCAAACAGGCAAGAAAGGTCGAGAAGTTGGTACTGGCGACTACAACAGAAAAGGCGGATGATCCGGTAGCCGAATTCTGTGCTGCAACTGATATAACCTGTTATCGGGGCAGCGAAATGGACGTTTTGGATCGGTTCTACAAGGCTGCAAAGGAAAACTTGGGACATACTGTCGTGAGAATAACATCTGACTGCCCACTGATCGATCCGGATGTCATAGACAGGGTCGTTACGGAATTCCAAGAGAGTGGTAGTGACTATGCGGCCAACTGCATTCGCTATACCTATCCCGATGGCTTGGACGTGGAAGTATTTTCGTTTGAGGCCCTGGAAAAAGCCTGGCGCGAAGCGAAAAAACCGAACGAACGGGAGCACGTTACGCCTTATATACGGTTTTCCAACAAGTTCACCGTATTTAGTGTCGAGCATAACGAGGATCTAACGGAGTACCGTTGGACGGTGGACGAGTCAGCAGATCTCGAATTCGTTCGCAAAGTGTATGCCTATTTTGCTCCCCGAACTGACTTTCGTCTCAACGACATTCTCAAACTTCTGCGTGAGAAACCGGAACTTTCCGTGATCAACGCTGGAATTGTAATGAACGAGGGGTATTACGTGAATATTTACCAGTACGCAAAGGCAGGTCGGGCGACAAAGCTGGATGTCTCGAAATCGGAACAATACTTCAAACGTGCCGAAAAGGTTATCCCTGGCTGTACCCAGACCTTCAGCAAAGGTTACACTCAGCATATCAAGGGGATTTCGCCACTTTTCCTCGAGCGAGGCAAGGGATGCAGAGTTTGCGATGTGGACGGCAACGAGTATATTGATTACATTCAGGGTCTTCTACCGAATATCCTTGGCTATGCCTCCGATGAAGTGAACCAGGCTGTTAGCGAACAGATAGCGTTGGGCCACAGTTTCTCCCTACCCCATCGTCTCGAAGTGGAACTGTCCGAGCGTTTAGTGGAACTCATTCCATGTGCGGAAATGGTGCGATTCGGGAAAAACGGATCCGATGCCACTTCCGGGGCGATCCGCGCGGCCAGGGCATTCACGGGGCGTGACCGCATCGCCTGCTGTGGCTATCATGGCTGGCAGGACTGGTACATTGGCAGCACTCAAAGAAACCTCGGTGTGCCCGAATCGGTCCGAAGTCTGACCCATCCATTCCACTATAATGATTTGTCCGCTCTACACAAGTTGCTGGAAAAGTATTCTGGTGAGTTTGCCGCGGTCATCATGGAACCAGTAAATTTTTTCGAACCGAAGTCAGGATATTTGGAAGGAGTGAAGGAGCTTACGCACAAAAATGGAGCACTGCTCATTTTCGACGAAATTTGCGTGGGGTTTCATTTGGGACTCGGGGGAGCGCAGAAAAAATTCGGTGTGGTGCCCGATCTGGCCTGTTTCGGCAAGGCAATGGGCAATGGTTTTCCTATCTCCTGCATTGTTGGCAGGAGGGACGTGATGAAATGTTTCGAGGAAATTTTTTACAGCTTTACGTTTGCTGGCGAGGTGGCCTCTATGGCCGCGGCGGTGAAGGTACTTGATATCCTGGAGCACTCCAATGCCCTAATGCAGATAGAGGCCAACGGCCGACGGCTCCAAGATGGATTCAATGTTATGGCTAGGAAAGCTGGGCTTTCCGACAGGCTGAAATGCATCGGCTATCCGGCATGGAATCTGGTCCAGTTTCTTGACGAGGAAGGAAAGGATAACCTTTTACTTCGAACTCTGTTCCAGCAGGAAGTGACAAAGCGAGGTGTTCTCATCATATCTACCCATAACCTTACGGCCGCTCATGACGAAAATACTGTTGAGCGAACTCTTGAGGTGTATGCCTGTGTGCTGAAAACCCTCGTAGGATGGTTGTCTGATAAAGACCTCTCTAAATATCTGGAAGGGCCGGTCATCCAACCCATATTTAGGGCTAGGTAGTGCGGTCTTTCTATCAAAAACGCCGATCATTTGGACTGGAACGGCAGCGCAAGAAACTGTTGTGAATATTTCGCCGAACTATATTGGTAACTGCGGGGTGCCGTGTTTCATTATTGCCGAGGTGGGGCTTAACCACAACGGGGACTTCGACCTGGCACGCAGATCCATCGAGGCAGCAGCTCGTTGTGGAGTAGACGCCGTGAAGTTTCAAAATTTCAAGACAGAAGACTTCTTGACTGACAGAACGATGCAATACACTTACAAAAGTCAGGGTAAAGAAATCACCGAACCACTTTACAATATCTGCAAGCGCTCTGAATTCAGAAGAGAGTGGATAGGTCCTTTGAAGGCATTGTGCGATAAACTGGAAATTGAATTCATGTCCACGCCCACCTCCGAGGGGGGGGTCATGGACCTTGTCAACGCCGGGGTTAAGATCCTCAAAAACGGATCAGACTATTTGACCCATATTCCACTACTCAAATTTATGGGCCAAACCGGACTTCCGGTCATTGTCTCAACGGGAATGGCCTATTTCGGCGAAATCGACGATGTGGTAAACGCGGTTAAGGCGAGCGGGAACGAGCAAATCATTTTGCTCCACTGCGTCAGTAATTATCCCACACACGACAAAGACGTAAATCTGCGGCGCATGGTCGCTTTACGCGAGCGCTATGGTCTTCCAGTGGGGTTCTCCGATCACACCTTGGGCTGGCTGGCGGCGGTTCAAGCCGTCACACTTGGGGCTGTTGCAATTGAAAAACATTTTACTCTTGATAAGAATCTGCCGGGCCCAGACCACTGGTTTAGCTTGGATCCCGCTGAATTAAAAACCTACGTTGAAGAAATACGCCGAGCGGAATTACGCATGGGACGCCAGGATATCTCGCCAGCGCAAGGAGAGATACAGATCCGTGACGAATACCGTCTGGGAATCGTTGTCGCCCGGAGAGTGGAAAAGGGGCAGCTTCTCGCCAAGGAAGATGTCGCCTTCAGAAAACCTTGCAGGGGCCTCCTGCCTAAAGAGCTGGAAGAATATTTGGGAAAGCGTTTCACAGTTTCCTTAGATGTCGGGCAACCCATCAAGGCAAAACACTTTGAGTAAAACGCCCTGAGACGGAGTTTTTTTTGAGCACCATTCTTGTTACCGGCGGCTGCGGTTTTATCGGCTCCCATATTGTTGGCGAGCTCGTGGACCGCGGCGATACTACCGTTGTCGTCGATGATCTTTCCATGGGCACCCGTGACAACTTAAACCCGAACGCGGTTTTTTATCATGGCGATATCGCGGACCGGGACTTCTTGAGAAAAGTATTCGAACAACACTCTTTTGATGTGGTCATTCACCAGGCGGCGAAAATCAATACGAGCGTGTTGACTGAACAGCCTCTTGTTGATGTCTGGACCAGTGTTGTTGGAACCATTAATCTTATAGAATTATGTCTTGAGCATAACGTAGCCAGATTGGTTTACGCGTCTTCGGTCGCGGTTTACGGGAGAGTTGAAACGCTGCCCGTCAGCGAGAACGTTACGCCGAGACCCATTTATTCCTATTCCATCGCTAAACTCTGCGCGGAACAGTATCTAGAATTCTACGCCAAAACCCATGGATTGAAGTATCACGCCCTTAGATACGCAAACGTTTACGGGCCGAGACAGCCTATTTATGGCGAAGTGGGGGTGATCGCAATATTCACGGAGAGAGTCGTAAATGGCCAGGAACTCAATATTTACGGAGATGGCGAGCATATCCGCGATTACATTTACGTGCAAAATGTAGTAGAGGCGACATTAAGAAGCCTCGAGGTCGAGGGAAATCTTGTTTTGAACGTCGGGTGTGGCGTCCCGGTTACGGTCAACCGTCTCTTCGAGATTTTACAGTCATGCAGCGGGAGGATGCTTGAGGTAGCCTATAAGCCGGAGCGGGTGGGCGAGTTGGGGAAGTTCTATTGTGACATATCTCGTCTGAAGGCGCATCTACATTGGCGTCCGAAAATTTCTTTGGAAGAGGGTATCTTTAAGACTGTCCAATACTATGAGCGAAAAAGAGATCACGGATCTTAGAGCGTTTTGGGAAAACGCCGTTCCGGGAGATTACCAGCATTTTTTGAGCCGTTATGGTTTTCCACTCCACTTTAAGGAACCTGAGGCGGGCGGGATCAGAAAAATCGTCGCCGCCAAGGGGGACATTTTCGCTACAGGAAGAATTGTCCCTCTCGATTGGGACAGCGAATTCTTTGGTTTCTCCTGCGCCAGACTGGAAGGGTTGTTTTTTTCCGGGGAGGGTGACCCCATTTACGCCAGGGAGCGTTTGATGGCCGCGCTTCTTGAGGAGGAAGTGGCAAGAACGGCGGTGTTCTTAAGCTGCCGGGTGCGAGCGGACGATCTTCCGCTGGCCCAGGCCCTCGAGGCAGCAGGTTTCAGGCTTGTCGACGTTATGGCCGTTTTTATGAAGAAACTAGACGGCTTGGCACATTCGCGGCGGCATGGCATTGCCCTGAAATACGAGGCTTCGAACATAATTCCGCTTCTTGAGGAATGCATACGTGGCATGCGGTTTGGACGCATGTTGGCCGACCCCAACATCCCCAAGGAAAAGGCGCACGAATTCTATTTGCAGGTATCAAGATACTATTTGACACAGGGGGCCGCCGCTGTTGTTCTTCAATATGACGGAGCCAACGTCGGCTTGGCCATCGGCGTTCCAGACGAAACCATATCCGGATATTTGAAACGGAGATACGGATACCTGTGGTTCATCGGCTTGTTGTCTGATTTCAAGGGAAAAAGGCTCGGGCATGAGCTCTTTTCCTTATTTTGTCGGGAATTTGCTTGCTCTTGTGATATTCTGGAAATAGGGACACAGGTCCATAACTATCCTGCTACAAGGGTCTACGAAAAAGGCGCTTGTGCGGTTTCAAACCATCTGCTTACGTTCCATAGGTGGAATAAAAAAACTACACACCCTCCTTGCTAAGCCAGTGAAAGCAAGCGACCAGATATCTCCATAAAAGGTTTCTCATCTATATGGATTACTCCTCAACAATAGCCCATTATGACAAGCTGTTGGGCATAAGAGCTAAAGATCACGAAATGGTGGGCTGGGGCAGCGAAGAGAGTCAGAAGTGCCGTTTTGGCGTCCTTTGCCAACTTGATGATTTGTCAGGCAAATCAGTGCTGGATGTGGGCTGCGGCCTGGGTGATTTATACGGATACCTGAGAAATCGAGACATTATC
>JABXJX010000164.1 GCA_013375375.1 Desulfobacterales bacterium
GGGCTGATGTCGTTATTATCGGCCACAGGGACCTTCTGGAAAGCGTCAGGCCTCTTAAGGAGCTTCGGGAACAGCAGGGCCTGTCAGTAGTCCTGGTTGATGTGGAGGATCTCTACGATGAGTTCAATTTTGGAGCAAAGAGCCCCTGGGCAGTGAAGGACTTTCTGGCTCGGGCATACAGGTTCTGGGCTTCTGAGCCGCGGTATTTAATCCTGGTGGGAGATACGAGCTACGATCCTCGCAACTACCTCGGGTACGGAGAATTCGACCTGATGCCCACAAAGTTTGTGGATACAGCGAAGCTCAAGACCGCTTCGGATGACTGGTTTGTGGACTTTAATGATGATGATTTGCCCGATATGGCCGTAGGACGATTGCCTGCGGCAAGTGCTGAAGAGGCTGCAGCAGTGGTTGCGAAAATCATCAATTATGAGAGTTATGCTGGCTTTATGAATGAAGTGCTGCTTGTGTCTGATACCAATGACTTCTTTAATTTTGAACAGGCCTGTACTAAGGTAGCAGAGCTAATTCCAGGAAATCTTTCTGTTAACGAGATATTCCGTGGCCGCAGCGCAACGGCAAGGGATGATCTTTTTGACCTGCTCAACCAGGGGCAGTTGCTGGTCAACTATTTTGGTCATGGTTCAACTCAGATATGGAATGGGAATCTATTGACATACTCAGATGCTTTGAATCTTACTAATTCACCCAATCTGCCCTTTTTCATCAATACGACCTGTCTGAACGGATTTTTCCATGATCCGTATAGCGAAAGCTTGGCCGAAGGATTGTTGAAAGCACCGCTCGGAGGAGCAGTGGCAGTATGGACTTCTTCAGGTCTGACTGATCCTGAAGATCAGGTCCCCATGAACAAGGAATTGATTCGGCTGCTGTTTAACGTAGATGGACTGACCATAGGTGAAGCTATAATGGGAGCCAAGCACGATGCTACTGACAGTGATGTCCGCAGAACCTGGATCCTGTTCGGCGATCCTACCTTAAGGCTCAGGTGAATAATATAAGGTAAAGAGAACAAAATATTATGTAAATAATACAAAGTTATTCGATATACTTTTTAATGAAATCCTTCCGCGAGGCTAAGGAAGTGAATGGATGAAAAATTGTTAAAAGTAATGATTTAATCCCCCGTCATCCTTTAAGATAGGAAAAAAGGGGGACAAAAATCATCTTTAAAGGCTATTTACTGAAATGGTTATTTCTCTTACCTTTAATAGTAGTATCGGTAGTAATTTAATAAATAAATTAAAGTTTTGCATGTTCATAATGCCTTAAACACATTATGAACTTTTGCATGGAAGCGTGGCTGTAACATTGATTTCTACAAAAGAAGGATAAAAATGTTGTGCATTGCGTCTGATCGGCCCTCTTGCTTTAAGAGGTTAATTTTGCGCATGCCAAGAGCAAACAAAGAGCCAGGATTAACTTTGGAAGGTTTTAAATGAAGACCCTAAGGTACTGTAAAAAAACTGCCAGCGGTCAAGTCCGCTCTTTGTTACCTAGGGTCCGACGTCCAGGACGAACTCTTGCAGCTCCGGTGATTATAATTCTTTCGATTCTGGCTCTATGGCTGGCTATCCCCGATGTTTTAGAGGCGTCGATCTCTAATCCGGTTTCAGGTGTTAATCCTGGCTGGTCAAAACACAAACATAGGGTTGTATTCTACAACGGATCCTGTTTTTTTCTTCTTTACTCCAAAGGGGATACAAGCCTCTACTATCAGTCAAGCACGGATAACGTCACCTGGTCAGGAGAATCCACCCTGATTAGTGGTACCGCTTCGAGTGTTTTTGATATTTATCTCGTAAGTGATACCAAATTCGATTTAGTGTACAAGAATGCCACGAACTATCATTATGTGGTTACCTG
>JABXJX010000165.1 GCA_013375375.1 Desulfobacterales bacterium
GGTACGATTGACGACTATGGAAGTACGACTCTGCGAGTGAGACTTGATTGTATATCGGGCAATATCAGTTTCTATCGCAAGGTCTCCTCTGAGGAACTTTCTGACTATTTGACATTTTACATCGATGGAGTGGAAAAAGACACCTGGTCCGGCGACGAGGATTGGGCCAAGGTGTCCTTCAATGTGGAAGCGGGTACAAGAACCTTCGAGTGGACCTATTCGAAGGATTTATCCGACGCCGAAGGAGACGATACCGCGTGGATTGACGATATAGTATTCCCAATAGACCCGGGCCCAGAGCCTCCACCTCCGCCCCCACCTCCTGATCAATGCGCCGTTGAGGATTTTGAAACGAACGATTTCAGCAAATTCCCGTGGGAACATGAAGGAGATAGTCATTGGACTACTACATCGTGGGAGAAACATTCAGGAAATTACAGCGCCCAAGTCGGCCGGATTAACGGCAATGAAAGTACAACTCTTAGGGTTACGCTTGATTGTAGATCGGGCAATATCACCTTCTATCGCAAAGTATCCTCTGATGCTTATTGGGACTACCTGATATTTTATATCAACGGAGAAGAAAAAGGCCGGTGGTCGGGTGAAGAGGATTGGGCTAAGAGGTCATTCCCTATTACAGCGGGTAGAAGGACTTTTGAGTGGACCTATTCGAAGGATTCATCCGTCGACGATGGAGACGATACCGCGTGGATTGACGATATAGTATTACCACCGCCTTCACCAGCCCCGCCCCCCCCGCCTCCACCACCACCGCCTACTTCTAATCTTGTCGGCTGGTGGAAGTTTGATGAGAAATCCGGGTACACCGCCTATGACTCAAGCGGCAACGCAAACCACGGCACCCTCCATAGCGACCCGCGGCGGGTGGCTGGGCATGACGGTAGTGCATTAAGCTTTGATGGTGTAGATGATTGTGTTGAAATCCCGGATGATGATTCTTTAACGCCAAGTAGCGAGATCACTATTTCCTTCTGGATTAACAATCGAGGTGGGAACAGTTCAGGAATATTTAAATTTGCATCATGTAATTTGAGGGCATACAGCTTTCAAATTGCTGATGAAAGCGATATAGTGTGTGCAAGGGTGTATTCTGACACAATGACTTATGGCGATATTTATAGTAACGGCAGTGTTTCTAAGAATCGATGGCATCATTTAGCATTAACCTTTAATAGGGGTAACGCTGCGATATATATTAATGGGCAGTTAGATAAATCAGCCTTGATGTCGGTATCTTCCATTACGAATGATGATCAACCGCTAACGATTGGAGGTTATTGGTCATATTGCGACGAAAAGTTTCTTGAAAAAGCATTAAACGGCATAGTCGACGAGCTAATGATTTTCGATAGAGCTTTGTCCGTTGAAGAAATCCAAAAGCTTTTCCGTGAGCATTGAAAGAAGACAACCTTATCACTGGTCCGCTTTTTATCGGCCCTAATAACGGTGACTACCATTTGCTCTCCAAACGAGGTCGATATTGGCCGGAGCATGATGTGTGCGTTTACAACAAGGCACTTACGTCAGAAGAGATAAGGCAGACTATGAGAGGTGATCCGTTCGTTGCCAGTAATCCCACCCCGGCTGTTGGTGCCATCTTTGAGGATACGTGGGTGAGTCTTAGCTGGAAATCGGGGAAATATACCATTTCGTACCAGGTATAATTTGGCGAGGGGTGTAAACCGCAAACATAATCGGTGCTGATAGAAGGTTCTAAACACCACCCAATAACTATCGTCTTTTGCGGGGTCGTAAAAGTGCTGCACAACCTGTGCCGAGTGTTAGGAGGACCACTGTGGCTGGTTCCGGGGTCGTGATGACAAGCTCAAAGCTTTCCAAAGTGCCAGTGTCGTGAT
>JABXJX010000166.1 GCA_013375375.1 Desulfobacterales bacterium
GATATCCAGGCGGCGGTAGTCTGTCTCCCCCACCATCTTCACCAGCCCGTATCCTGTCAAATTATGGAGACCGTTCGCCATGTCTTGGTGGAAAAGCCTTGGGCGATTGGTCTGGCGGAAGGAAAGGAGATGCTGGACAAGGCGAGGGAAAAGGGGGTGATTCTCATGGCCGGACAGTCCTTTCGCTTTATGTGGGCGTTGTGGGAAGCCAAACAAAGGGTAGTGCAGGGTGATATCGGAGACCCTTTTAACCTCCTTTACATCTTCGCTGCCCCTTTCACTAAAGCTACTGCTCCACCTTGGTGGCAGGACGTGGAAAAGACGGGTGGCATGGCGTTCACCATGTACGGCGCTCATACTATAGACTATACGCTATGGATTTATGAAGGCAGAAAGCCAGTCCGTGTCTATGCTGAAGCCCGTTCCATCAACCCAGACTTTAAGGGAATGGACGAGATTATTATCACCATTCGTTTTGACGATGATTCCATGGCAACCAATATTCTTTCCATCAATACCAAACCGACAAAGCACGAATGTCTTATTGTGGGGCCAAAAGGAAGAATAGATGTTGTCCAGAGAGGTGGCCATGTCCCTGGTCAATTGGTGGGTGTCTTTTCCGGCGACTTGCTTCTTAATGGGGAATTGGTGCGCAGTGATGCACCAAAGTTTCACCAGTTTGCCGCTCAAATGCGGGAATTTTTGGAAGCCATCTCTCAGAAGCGAGAACCAATCGTAAAATACTCCCAGATGCTGGCACAACTGGCCATCATTGATGCCGCGAAGCAGTCTGCCGACGCGCATCAACCAGTACTTTTATCATGAATTAACAAAGGAGGTCGGAAATTATGAAGACTCGATCGACGGCGCTGGAGGGGATTAAAAAAATAGGCTTGATAGAGCGGGAGATTCAACCGGCACCAAACCAAATTCTAGTCAGGACCCACTCAGCATCGATTTGCCTCGCTGATATCCAGATGTATCGCAAAGGATATTATTTTTACGCTAAACGTAATGAAAAACCGAACTTCCCGATGTTCGTGGGGCACGAGGCCGGAGGCACGGTGGTAGAAGTCGGCTCCCGGGTTCATGAATATAAGGAAGGCGATAGAGTTATCCTCATGCACAGCCCGCGTAGTTCGGGGACAATTACGCCGGGAGGCATGTCCGATTATTGGGTGGCTCACCCCCTTGACGTGGTTCCGGTCCCCGAGGGAATGGATATGGACCTGGCTTCGCTAGGGGAGACCGTCTGTCCCTTTATCTTTGTTATTTTTCGTTCTGGTATAAAACTCGGTGATACCGTGGCGGTTACTGGCGCCAATTTTATCGGACAAGTCATCGCCCAGGGCCTGAAGAAAAGCGGCGCTTTGTCAGTCACTGTTATCGACACCCGAGAGTTTCGTCTCAATCTGGCGAAGAAATTGGGTGCCGACTATATTATCAATTCAACCAGGGTGAACGCGTATCAAGCCGCCATGGAACTGACTGGAGGTAAGGGTTTTGATTTGGTTGCCCAGACCGCGGCTTATACCGACCCCACCGTGGAAGAATACATGAACCTGGCAACGGAGATTGTCCGGCCCATGGGAATTCTGGTATTTCAGGGTGACTTTCTCCACCCGATAACCATCCACAACTTCCAGCGCTGGCATCACGAATCTTTAGATATTCGTTCGGTTGCTTTTCGGCATTATACCCCCCAAGAGATTCAGGTATGGAGCCCTGATTGTCTGAAAGTAATGTATCACGGCTTGGTGCAGATAAAACCACTGATAACTTCCACCTTTCCCCTGGGAAAAATCGAGGAAGCTTTCAAGTTAGTTGATGAGGACCCGGACCAATTAAAAGTAGTGAT
>JABXJX010000032.1:0-9041 GCA_013375375.1 Desulfobacterales bacterium
TCAAAAAAAGATCCCCCTTGGCTGCCAATGCACTATTTAGCGAGCAAGTCCGCCTCAGGCGGATCAAAAAGTTCATAATTGCCGCTCAAAGAGGTTGTGCAAAGGTCTCGCATTTTTCTGCGCTTTGCTCTATGCGCTATGCGCTTTGCGGGTCCCGATCAGTCCAAAACAACCATGACACGGCACTTCTTCAAAAACGAAAGGCTCTCGGAAGCACTTCTAATCTTGGCTGCATCAGCATTGCTAATTACGAAATCGGACCGGCCAGGCCCTTTGATCCTCAGGCCCTTAACCGTAAAAGGCTTATCAATCACCCTTGGATTGGTTTGGGACGCGGTCAGATCCCTGGCATATCCGGCCATGCCATGCTGAACAACAAATTCTCGGCTTACATAGGCCGAGCCGTAAACTTCCTGCCCGTTCTCATCAAGGATCCTGGGAGACATGGCCGGGCGGGCGTTTAAACCACGAGCATCTAAAACCAGCCCGGTATATATGGCAGGCGCAACGGTTTGGGTCGTGGGTCTTGGTGATTGCGGCATTGAGGCCTCGCTAACCTTTTCTTTATTTGAAGGTGCGAGAGGGACTGGAGGAATCGTTTTGATCTCCGGGACTTGCTTGATGTCCCTGGGGAGCATGAGCTGGGCAAACCCCCCGCGGAGGCTCATCGACACGGTCACCTTCACCGTCCCATCCGAAAGATATTCCTTCTTGACTGTTTGAGCCTTTTCCACCATTCCGCTTACCTGTGACTGGATCACGTCACTCTCAGCTATGAAGTTTTTCACTAAGGTAGCAGAATCAACCCTTACGCACTTGGTTGCCTCAAGGAGACTACGACGAGCAACCGTCTCAGCTGCTTCAGCTGCCTTAATTGCGTCGTCACAGGCCTCAGGCTCTCCATAATCCTCTTCATGCGGCACTCCAATCCCTGTGGCCGCAATGATCCCAAGGGACCAGTTGATGCTCCCCTGTGTGCCGATCGTCTCAACAAACTCATGCCATTCTGCCGCGAGGCCATCTATTGCCGGAAAGACAAGCATAAGCACAACCACAGCAATAAGGACCGGCTTTCTATTTCTCATAATGCCTACCTTAAGGATCTCTCCGAATCTCTTTATATCCCAGGGCCACCGAATTTATCAATCAAAAAATGATGTTATCCCAAAGCATGCTTTAACGGCAAGGATAGACGGAGGCCTCTAATTCATTATTTAGGATTATAAATGTCCGCCTCAGGATTGCGCCGCAGCAACCAGTAGAGCCGGTTGATGGCCTGGACGTAAGCCTTGGCGCTCGCCTTGAGGATATCCGTGCTGGACCCGCGACCTAAGGCACGAAAACCCTCGCGGGACACCCGTACAGTAGCAATACCCATAGCCTCCTTGGTCTCGGTCACCGCCTTGACCTGAAAGTCTTCTAATTTATGATCGGCTCCCACAATTCCGTCAATCGCCTTGAAGATAGCATCGATAGGCCCGGCACCCTGAGCGCTCGCCTCCAAAACGACTCCCTCGCGTCGCAGTTTTACCCGGGCCTCAGGAACCTCTCCATTGCCTGTGGCCACTTTGTATGATTCAAGGGTATAAAGTTTGCTGTGATCTAAATGGGCAAAGATCGCATCCTGAACTATCACAGCGACGTCTTCATCATACACCCGCCTTTTCTTGTCGGCTACAGAGAGGAACTCATTGTAAACCGCCTCAAATTCCTGTTCCTGGAGATCGTAGCCCATCTCGGAGATCTTGTGCTTGAGGGCATGCCTGCCCGATCTTGCCGTAAGGACCATGGCATGCTCGGTGATCCCCACATCTTCGGGACGGATAGCTTCATACGTGGCGCGGTCCTTGAGGATCCCATCCTGGTGGATGCCGGAAGAATGGGCAAAGGCATTCGAGCCTACAATAGCCTTGTTGGCCTGGACCGGCATCCCCATCATCCGGCTGACCAGCTTGCTGGTTTTCATGATCTCCCGGGTGTTCACCGCGGTGAAGAATTTGAAATAGTCCTCTCGGGTCTTAATGGCCATGACAATCTCCTCCAAGGAGGCATTCCCCGCCCTTTCTCCAAGGCCGTTCATGGTGCACTCCACCTGTCTTGCACCGTTTTCCACGGCTGACAATGTATTGGCCGTTGCCAGCCCAAGATCATTATGGCAGTGGACACTAAGCACAATCTTGTCGATGTCCGGGACCTTTGCCTTTAGATAAGAGATGAGCCGGCCAAACTGCCGGGGAACCGCATAGCCGACCGTGTCCGGTATATTGACGACTGTAGCGCCGGCAGCAACAACCTGTCCCACTACCTGCACCAAATAATCCGGGTCTGAGCGCGAAGCGTCCTCAGTAGAGTATTCCACGTCAGGGCAAAGGGATTTTGCGAACTTCAAGGCCTCAAGCCCCCTTTCCAATGCCTTGTCCCGGTCAAGCCCGAACTTTTTTCGGATATGAATATCTGATGTGCCCAGAAATACGTGTATGCGCGGCTTCTCCGCCTTTTTTATGGCATCCCAGGCCGTTTCAATGTCCTTGCGAACCGCACGCGCAAGTGCAACAATGGTAGGGCCTTTAACCTTTTCGGCAATCGCCTTCACGGCCTCAAAATCGCCCGGGGACGAGACAGGAAAACCAGCCTCAATAGCGTCCACCTTCAAACGTGCAAGTTGCAAGGCGATCTCCAGCTTTTCTCGGGGATTAAGGCATGCCCCCGGAACCTGTTCACCGTCCCTTAAAGTGGTATCAAAAACAAAAATCTTTTCCATTGGTTCCTCCACAAAAAAAAGCCGCAGGTTTTGCTGCCTGCGGCCCGTTAATCACCTCGATTATGCGTCGGTTACCCCAGGCAGACCTCTCCCTGAAGAAGTCCAAGAAGAAGCAAAAGCCCAAGCAGTAATAAACGCATCACAAATCCTTACGTAAAGATTTCTCTAAACAATGCAAATAAATCATAATAATTGATGGGTGTCAACACTTTTATTGAGGTTCAGAACTCATGACGCATGACCCTATTAAATGAGGCAGGCCGGTCAAGATAAACATGCTTAAAACAAATATTGTTGCTTTTTGTATTAATTTGGTTTATATTAACTACATGAAAATATTTGCTTTCGGCTCAGCTTTTTTTTGAAGATGCCGAACCAACACGAGGAAAATATCATGACGTCCAACGATATTGAAAAAAGATCTGAACTCAGAACTGAAATAGATCAGTATTACAGCGTGGAATTTTCAGTGCCAGGCGCCACTTTCGCATATCAATTCAAGATATGGAATCTATCGTCAAAAGGCATATGTGTCGCGGTCAAGAACGATTCTGATTTACTCAAACATTTGAATGTCGGCGAGGTATTGAATATGAAGTACTATTCGACTGATTCATCAAACCCAATGGTACACCTAAAAACAGAGGTCAAGCATATCACCAAAGATGAACAAGGGCAATTCAAGGGTCATACCCTGGTTGGCTTGTCAATCCTGGAAAATCAACCCTCTGATCAGAAAGAAGCTGAGACAAATTAACCAGCTACATCTTCCGAACCAGCACGTAGTCGGCAAGCTGCTCCAGGAGGGTCCGGGATCGTGAGGTATCAAATATCTCAAGACATTTTTTTGCTTGTTCGATGTGCTCCCTCGCACGATCTCCGGTGTATGTAATACCACCGTACTTCTCGATCAGCTCCAGCACGGTCTTAAAGCCCGACTCTGTGATATCCATATCGCCAATGATGGTTTCCATACGCTTCCGGTCTTCCCTGGTAGCCCGATTTAGTGCATAGATGACAGGCAGCGTCAGCTTCCCTTCCCTTAGATCTGCTCCCGTCGCCTTCCCCAGCACACTGGTGTCCGCCGTATAATCGAGAAGATCATCAGCCATCTGAAAGGCAATCCCGATGTTGTGTCCATAATCGGCCAACGCCTGTACCTGTTCTGTTGGCGCATCCGCAAGCAAAGCACCTGCTTGGCATGCCGCCTGAAGCAGACAGGCTGTCTTGCGTCTGATTACCTCGATGTAATCTGTTTCATCTACAGCAAGATCTCCGCGGCACAACAGCTGGTGTATTTCTCCCTCGGACATTTGGGCTGTTGTATGTGCAAGGATGTTAATAATGGGAATAGAATCCGTTTGCGTTGCAATGGCAATAGAGCGTGCCAGCAGGAAGTCTCCGACCAAAACCGTAGCCGGGTTCCCCCAAATCGAATGGGCCACCGGGTTGCCGCGTCGGATATCAGCGCCGTCAACCAGATCATCATGTAGCAGGGTAGCAACATGAAGGTACTCAAACACAACCGACAGGGTCTTGTCATAGTTTCCATTGTAGCCGCAAAGCCGTGCGGAAAGTACCATGAGAAGCGGGCGGATCCTTTTGCCGCCGCCGAACATAATATATTTGGCTACATGGGAGACCAGGGGAAGGTTGGGTTTGAGGTTCTCGGTAAGGGCGGCCTCAATTTCATCCAGGTCTGGACGGACCGATTCCAAGATCTGTTCCTTCAGGCCCTTCATAACCTCTTTTTCAACTCGGCCGTTATAGCCGGAACCGCGTCAAACAGGTCTTCCACGATTCCGTAATCAGCCTTTTTAAAGATAGGCGCCTCCGGATCCTTGTTGATCGCTACAACATACTTGGATGATCCCATGCCGGCCAGGTGCTGAATGGCCCCGGAGATCCCGCAAGCAATGTAAAGGTTCGGTGAGACGACCTTTCCGGTCTGCCCCACCTGATCAGAATGCGGGCGCCAGCCTTCATCTACGGCCGACCTTGACGCCCCTATCGTACCGCCCAAGACCTCGGCCAGTTCCTCAATGACACTGAAATCAGGCCCGCCCATACCGCGTCCGCCCGACACGATGACATCGGCCTCGGTTAGATCTATCTTGGATGCGGCCTCCAGCCTCTTTTCCATGACTCGTGTCTTGACCGCACCTGGGTTCACGTCAATCTTTTCTACATCTCCTGCCTTTGTTACCTCCACAATCTCCATAACATTGGGGCGTATTGCTATCATCCGGGGTATCCCTTCCAGGGCCACCTCGGCAAGAACCTTGCCCCCGTACACAGGTCTTGTGGCAATAAGCTTTTCTCCATCAAGCTTTAAGGCAATGCAATCCATGGCAAGGCCGACCCCTAAACGCGCTGCCAGCCTTGCAGACAGATCTTTGCCCTGGCTTGAAGCCCCCAACAGTAATATCCCGGGATCGTTATCCTTGACAATGTCGAAGAGCACATTCGTATAAGCGTCTGTAGTGTAATCAGCCAGGGCCGGGTCATCGCCCACAAGAATCTTGTCCGCCCCGTATTTTCCCAGTTCCCCGGCAATCCCGTCCACACCGGAACCGAGTACGACCGCAGTTACAGCTTCTCCAAGGGTATCGGCCTGCCGCCTTCCTTCACTCACAGCCTCGTAGGCAACCTTTCGAAAATTTCCATCAACTTGTTCTGCAAATATCAAAACGCCCTGCGCCATTTTTGTCGCTCCTTTTTTCGTTTATCGTCTATCGGTTGCGCTGCTCGTTACGTCTATCGGCTGTCGGTTGCGTCATTTTCCCAAATCGCGGCTAAAAGCCGCTCCCACAGCTACTTACTAATAAAGTACATTAACTACCCAACATCATAGATAGGGCACAATGATGTCTTTTCCGGAATGACTGGCGGGAGGGCGCCTAAAAACACCAGCCCGAGAGACTCGGAATAGAGGAAGAGACATCATGTGCCTAAACCAATGTCGAGTAGGAAAGTTTTTCATTAGTACCAAACAATACTGTTTCTATCTCTAAATTACCTTCGCCTCTTCTCTGAGTAATCTTACAAGTTCAGCCGTTTTTGCCCCTACTGTTTCTCCCTCAATTATCTTCCCGGGTGATCTTTCCGGCGGAAAGAACAAATTCTTAACTCGACATTTTGCCTGGGCTTCCCCAACCTCGCTCGGATCCACCCCAAGATCGGCTAGGTTCTTTTTGGTCAGCGGCTTCTTCTTCGCCTTCATGATGCCCGGAAGTGAGGCATACCGAGGTTCGTTGATCCCCTTTTGGGTTGTAAAAAGGGCGGGGAGCCCAGCCTCGATAACCACGGTCCCTCCCTCAACAGTACTTTCACACCTGATCTTCCCGTCGGCAACCTCATCCTTAACAACCATGGAAACCTGGCCTATCCCAAGTAATTCCGCAACAGCAGCCGGAACCTGATACCCATCGTTATCCAAGGCCCGCTGACCTGCTATAATGAGATCGAAACCGGTCTCTTTTAAGGCAGCAACCAGCACCCTGGCTGTGCCCAGCGCATCGCTCCCCTCGGTAGCCGGATCATCGATCAGCACCCCTTCGTCGGCACCCATAGCCAGCGCGGTGCGGATAGACTCTACAGCCCGTGCGGGTCCCATGGTAAGGATTGTAACCTTACCACCGTTCTTTTCTTTGATTCTGAGCGCCTCTTCAACAGCAAACTCGTCGTATGGGTTTATGATCCATTTAACATCTTCTGTCCTGATAGAAGCTTTGTCATCGGCAATTTGGATCAAAGTCTCTGTATCGGGCACCTGCTTGAGCAAGACAACAATATCCACCTTGCTGCTCCTTTCTTGTATCGTTATTGGTCATTGGTTATTCGTCACTTCAACATCTATGTGGGAACGGCATTCTTGCCGCGACCGTCGTGGCTGGAAAGCCACTCCCACGAATCCCGAATCCCGATTACACGATTAGCTTCCGTAGCACAAAAAAGATAACAGCGTCAAGGCGGAGTTCGCCTGTTCAGCAATCTTTGATATAGGCATTAGCTCATGATCTTTGAAGCCGTTGTGAAACCTGTTATTTCCTTGACATTGTAAGGAATTTAATTATATTACGTTATATATTACATTTTTATATCCCCTTCTATGCTTCTCCAAAAGAGGACCACTATTAAATGCCTGAAACCGATTATTATAAAATCTTAGGCGTCAACAAAAACGCCGACAAGAGTGAAATCAAGAAGGCTTATCGCAAGCTCGCCATGAAATATCATCCTGACCGCACCAAAGGGGATAAGTCGGCCGAAGAAATGTTCAAGAAGATCAGCGAAGCCTACGCTGTTTTGAGTGATAAAGAAAAACGTAAACGGTACGATACATTCGGCTCCTCTGGTTTCAGCCGGCGTTACTCACAGGAAGACATATTCAGGGGCGTCAATTTCGGCGACATCTTCAAGGAGTTTGGCTTCGACGACAGCTTCGCAAATGTATTTATGGGCGGCAGAGGCCGTGGCCGAAGATTTGGATCTAGTTTCGGGGGAGACCCTTTCAGCGCCTATACTGCTGGACAAAGGGCTCAAGTCAAAGGATCCGACCTTGTATATGAGCTACCCCTGACTCTAAAGGAGGCGCTCCATGGCACGACCAAAACCGTAGCCTTAGAGCAAGGCGGTCGAAAGCAAAAAATCAATGTCAAGATCCCCAAGGGGATGGTGACAGGGAAAAAACTCCGGCTGGCCGGCAAGGGGCAGCCCGGGGTCCCTGGCGGGCCGTCGGGAGACCTATACATACAGGCCAAATTACTTGATGATCCCGTCTTTAGTATAGTCAGCCATGACCTTTATATTGACCGGGAAATAAAGTTAACCGAGGCCCTTTTGGGGACACAGATACAGATTCCAACTCTGAACGGAAAGAACTTGAACCTGAAAGTACCCCCTGGAACACAGCATCAAACCAAGATGCGCATGAAGGGATACGGACTTCCTGAAATGAAAAAGGGCCAACGGGGAGACCTATACGTACGCATTATCATCAAAATTCCTAAGCGTCTGAAGAAGAAACAAAAGTCCCTGATTGAGGAACTGTCGGAAACCGGGCTCTAAGGTGGATTCATGTCGAAAGAAATGAGTCCTGTATTGTCAGGGAATGAGATCGCGCAAAGGGTAAAAAGCCTTGCACGGCAGATATCAAAGGACTATGCTGAAAAAGAACTTCGCATAATAGGCGTCCTGAACGGCGCTTTCGTCTTTTTGGCCGACCTCGTGCGAGGGCTCACCATTCCTGTACAGATCGATTTTGTCCGTTTGGCCAGTTATGGCTCAGGGACTGAATCTTCTGGAAACGTTCGGATAACCAAGGAGATCGAACTGAATCTGAAAGATTGTGATGTCCTTATCGTTGAAGATATAGTCGATTCCGGCCTGACTGTTGATTTTCTAATAGACTATCTGAAACAATTCTATCCAAAATCGGTTAAGGTATGTACCCTTCTTGACAAGACCGGGCGTCGTCAAGTGGAGGTACCTATCGATTATGTCGGGCATGTAGTTGAGAGCGGATTCTTGGTAGGATACGGCCTTGACTTTGATCAGAGATATCGTGAGTTACCGGGAATCTACCATTTGAACTTAGTTCCTTAATTCTGGGATTCGTGTTTTTTATGGCGGAAAATCTTAAAAGATAATCACGACAGAAATATTAATGCAACGTGTCCGTGTCCGTGTTTCGTGTCCGTAGATTTCGTTCTTTCGGACACGGGGAACGGACACCGACACGAAAAATTTTTTTATTTAGTTCCGGCTTGTTCTGGTTGGGACCTTCGTCCCAATTGGATTGGAATAATAGGTAGAACTATAAAAGAAAGGGGCCTACCATGATCGTAACTTGTGAAAACTGCGACGCAAAGTTCAACCTTGATGAAAACCTGATCAAGGAATCGGGCTCCAAGGTTAAATGTTCTAAGTGCGATCACGCATTTATCGTCCATAAGCCGGTCCCGGCTGAAGAGCCTGAGCCCGCACTCGAACCCGAAGAAGAAACTCTGCCACAGCCGGAAGCTGAGGAAGTCTCTGAAGAACCTGTCGAAGAAGAAGCTCCTGAAGTCGCAGAAGAGGCACCTGAAGAGGCGCTCGATCTTGAAATAGAAGAAGCTGAAGAAAAACCGGCTGAAGAAGTCGCCGAAGAAGAGCCTGCCCTTGAAGAAGCTGAAGAAGAACCTGTCGAAGAAGAAGCTCCGGAAGTCGCAGAAGAGGCACCTGAAGAGGCGCTCGATCTTGAAATAGAAGAAGCTGAAGAAAAACCGGCTGAAGAAGT
>JABXJX010000032.1:9141-17579 GCA_013375375.1 Desulfobacterales bacterium
CGCCGAAGAAGAGCCTGCCCTTGAAGAAGCTGAAGAAGAGCCCGGCAAAGAAGAAGCACTCGAAGAAGTCACATTAGAAGAAGAGCCCGGCAAAGAAGAAGCACTCGAAGAAGTCACATTAGAAGAAGAACCCGGCAAAGAAGAAGCTCCTGAAGTCGCAGAAGAGGCGCTTGAAGAGGCACTCGATCTTGAAATAGAAGAAGCTGAAGAAAAACCGGTCGAAGAAGTCGCCGAAGAAGAGCCTGTCCTTGAAGAAGCTGAAGAAGAAACCGTTATAGTAGAAGAACCTGGCAAAGAAGAAGCTCCTGAAGCTGAGGCACAGGAAGAGCCAACAGAGGAATTGTCTGATGCCGTTTCCGCTGACACTGTGGAAGAAGCCGAAGAGGAGGAAACAGAACAGGTTGAGGAAGAACCGCCGACAAGGAAGCGTATTAGCACACCGATCATGACTGTGTTGGTATTTGCGGTTCTGGTAGGAGGGGCCTTTGCTGCATACAGTCTTTTGAAAAGTTTTGATGTTAAGATACCGTTCCTCGAATTCCTTACAGGTGCACCGAAGCCTGCAACTATTGAGTCCGGAAACCTGCGTATAACCCTCCTTGATCAACTCATAAAGGGCGAGTTTGTCGAAAACAGTACATGCGGCCACTTGTTTGTAATTAAAGGAACAGTGAGAAATGATTACTCCGAAGCCCGGAGCTTTATTATGATAAAAGGGGTTCTTTATTCAAAGAGTGGTGACGCCGTACAACACAAAACCGTATACTGCGGCAATACCTTGTCGGAGACAGACCTGCAAGCCCTGGATAAGGCGACCATAGAGACAAAATTGCGCAATAAATTCGGGGATGAAAGATCTAATTTCAGGGTCCCGTCCGGCAAAGCACTCCCCTTTGTGATTGTGTTTTCTGGTCTGCCCCAGGATTTGGGAGAGTTCAGTGTCGAGGTGGCAAGTTCGGTCCCGGGATAAAAACGTCTCTAATCCCTGATGCCGGCACCTCCTAAACAGGGGCCATATCGCAATCAGGCCGTCGGTCCAGCGGAGCTTCTTCTTGAGACCTTTGCATAACTCATTTGAGCGGCAATTATGAACTTTTTGGGGTACCCATCCGGACGAAGCGAACGGCCCGCTTTATCCGTTGGCAGTCAAGGGGGATCTCTTTTTGAGATCAGGTCACTTAATATTGCTTGATAGCCTTCCCAACGGCACCATATTCAACATGCGGTCCAGACCCACTTACTAATGGGCTAATAAGCTCGTATGCAACGTTGACGTGTGCCTGGTTCGTGAAGTTCGTTACACTGCCGTTAACAAGCAGGACAAGTTTTGACCTGACTCAAAAAGAGATCCTCCTTGGCTGCCAATACACTATTTAGTGAGCAAGTCCGCCTCAGGCGGATCAAAAAGTTCATACAAAAGAGTGAAAAGGGGGTATGCAAAGGTCTCCTTCTTATTCTGATAAATACGGAGGTATGTTTTGGACCGCACCACGTATCTTGTCATCGGAATCATACTTTTTGTTTTAATGATCATAGGCGGCACCATCGGTTTCATGGTTACCGAGGGTTGGCAACTTACAGACGCCCTCTATATGACGGTCATTACACTGAGTACAGTGGGGTACGGTGAGGTTAAAGAACTCTCCTTCACCGGACGGATCTTTACCATGGCTCTTATTATCCTTGGGGTCGGCTTTGTCTTCTATCTTGCGGGGAGCATTGTCCAATTCATGGTAGAGGGTCGCATCATGAAAATCTTGGGGAGGCGTAAATTGGAAAAAAAGATTCGAGCACAAAAAAACCATTACATTGTTTGTGGCTATGGGCGCGTGGGGAGCAGTATATATGATGCCCTTAGATCAAAACCTCTCGATATCGTGGTCATAGAGCGAGACCCGGACAGGGCCTCCAAGCTGAATGAACGTAATATTCTCCACGTTGCAGGTGATGCCACGGATGAGGAGAATCTGACCGCGGCGGGTGTTCAGCGCGCACGAGGATTGATAGCCGCGTTGAAAACCGACAGCGATAATGTATATGTAACATTGAGCGCCCGGCAGCTCAATCCCGAACTCTTCATTATGGCCCGGGCAGGAGAAGAACAGTCGGGAAGGAAACTCCTTGCGGCAGGTGCCAATAACGTTGTTTGTCCATATCGTATGGGGGCCCACCGAATGGCCCAGACCATACTCCGCCCCACGGTCACCGACTTCCTTGAACTGACCTTGATGGACACCGGACGCGACATCCAGATGGAAGAGATGCCGGTACACCCTGCGTCAAAATTGATCAACGTGGCATTACAGGACTCTGGAATCCGCCAGGAACTCAACCTGATCATAGTGGCTGTAAAGAAAGCCCCGGGAGATATGCTCTTTAATCCCTCTTCGCAAACAAGGCTCGAGGCGGGCGACACGGTCGTCGCCATTGGGGAGAAGCAGAACTTAGAAGGCCTCGAAAAGCTTTTGAATCCAAGAACCCAATAGGCCGTTAATTCTGAAATTCGTGTCTTTCTGGCAAAAAATTTAAAAAATAATCACGAGAGAGAGATGCATGCAAACGTGTCCGTGCCCGTGTTTCGTGCCCGTAGATCTCGTTCTTCCTGAAAAATTTTTTATTTGGTTCCGGCCCGGGCATCAAATTTTGTAGACGATGCGCTTTTCAGTGATGAGGATATCGATGTGGCGGTCGTGGGGTTCCATGGGGATCTGGGGCACTATCTGGCATTCAAAGGTAAGGGCTATTTTTCTTGTGGTGATATCGAGCCGAGGAATGAATCGGTCATAGAAGCCCGTGCCATAGCCTATGCGTCCTCCGCGTTCGTCAAAGGCTACGCCCGGGATGATAGCCAGATTAATATATTGCGCTGGAATCGGCTTACACAGCTGCGGGTTCGGCTCGCGGATTCCACGATAGCCTGGCCGTACGTCTTGATCAAGGTTATCAATCTTGAACGGCACGATTTGCTTTTCTTTTATATTGATCAGAGGTAGAGCAACGACCTTCTCAAGCTCCAATGCCTTCCGAACCATAGACTCAGTCTCCACTTCGCTATTATGGCTCATGTAAAACATGATAATCCTGGATTCCTGAAAATTAGCGAAATTAAATAGTCGCTTCATAATGGCCGCACTCTTTTTAGAGTGTCCCTTTTCCTTAAGGGCATTACGCTTGGCGAGGGCGCCTTGTCTAATTTCAGACTTCTTTGCTTTTACGTTTTCCATTAATTATCTCTACCCGTTGAAGATATTTTGACTCCCATAGCAAAAATCTCCAATAAAGTCAAGTAATAATACTCATTGACTAAATTATAGGTTCGTGTTAATCGCATATCCCGTGCTGGAAATTAAATTCATAAGAAACAATCTGGAATTAGTGCAGGAATCGCTCCGCAAGCGAGGGCAAGAGCATGACCTTCACCGGTTTCTGGACTATGATTCAAGACGACGGGCCGTCCTGCTCGAGGCTGAAGAACTTAAGCACACCCGCAACACAGTCTCCGGGCGCATCGCCCAAATGAACAAGGAAGGCAAAGACGCCTCGAAACTGATAGCTGAGATGCGCGCGGTCTCCCAGAAAATAAAGGCATTAGACGAAAAGTTGTCCAAGCACGAAGAAGCCCTGCAAGCCATCTTGATGGAGGTGCCCAACATCCCGCATTCCTCTGTGCCGGCGGGCAAAGAGAGTGAAGACAATGTAGTTATCAGGAAGGTCGGCGAACCCCGTTCTTTTGACTTTGAACCCCTGCCGCACTGGGAGATCGGGGAAAAATTAGGGATTCTTGACTTTGAACGCGCGGCAAAGATCACGGGGACACGCTTTGCCCTCTATATAGGACCCGGGGCAAGGCTTGAGCGTGCCCTGATTAACTTCATGTTGGATGTGCAGACCAGGGAACACGGCTACCTGGAAGTCCTTCCGCCGTTCATGACCAATCGTATAAGCACGACCGTCACAGGCCAGCTTCCCAAGTTTAAGGAAGACCTCTTTAAACTGGAAGGATGGGACTACTACTTAGTGCCCACTGCCGAGGTGCCGGTTACAAATATTCACCAGGGCGAGATCCTGGATGAAGACGATCTCCCATTACTTTACACGGCATACACGCCGTGCTTCCGGTCTGAGGCCGGTTCTTACGGCAAGGATACCAGGGGACTGATCAGACAGCACCAATTCAACAAGGTGGAGCTGGTCAAATTCACCACGCCGGAAAGTTCTTATGAAGAACTCGAAAAACTCCTGAATGATGCTGAAGCCATCCTCAAGCGCCTTGAGATCCATTATCAGATTGTGGCGCTGTGCACGGGGGACCTGGGTTTTTCCGCTGCAAAGACCTATGACATTGAGGTCTGGGTGCCCGGACAACAAAAATACCGTGAGATCTCCTCGTGCAGCAACTTCGAGGATTTTCAGGCCAGGCGGGGCAACATTCGCTTCAGACGAAAGGGGAAAAAGGGTACGGAACTGGTGCATACCCTGAACGGTTCAGGCCTGGCCGCAGGCCGGACGGTTGTGGCCATTCTGGAAAACTATCAACAGGAAGACGGCTCGGTCATCATCCCGGAGGCCCTCAGGCCTTATATGGGTGGTTTGGAAAGAATAGAACGAATGATCATTGGTCATTAGTCATTGGATATTGGTTATTTGATATTTGATATTTACAAATGATAGATGATAAATTTCTGTTATGAAGATCAAAGACTTTCCTGAAAAGATCCAGCCCTACCTGATCCCTAAGCCGACCGGGCACGTCGTCTATCAATGCCTGGGCTGTGCGGCGGAATACGACATCAGCCGGCTCCTTTATACGTGTCCTGCGTGCGGCAGTGTACTGATGCTCACGGACCTTGACTTTGACCGCATAAAGAATACCCTCCCGGATACCTGGCACCAGATCTTTGATTATCGAAAGATGCTGAATATCCCGGCCCTCCAGGGGATTTATCAATACCACGAGTTTATCGGACCGATCATACCACTCGATGCGGTCATCTGTCTCGGCGAAGGACACACCCCCATGGTGGAGGCCAACTCACACCTTCAACAGCTTGTGGGCCTCCGGTTCTATTTCAAGAACGAAGGCCAGAACCCGAGCGCCTCTTTTAAGGACCGGGGTATGGCGAGCGCCCTGAGCTATATCAACTTTCTGGTCAACTCAGGACAGATCTCAAGTGTATTGGCTGTCTGCGCTTCTACGGGCGATACGTCTGCGTCTGCCGCGCTCTATGCGGCCTATCTTCAGCCAGGGGTAAAGTCGGCCGTGCTTCTTCCACACAAGAAGGTCACGCCCCAGCAATTAGCACAACCTCTTGGAAACGGTGCAATGGTCTTTGAAATCCCGGGCGTCTTTGACGATTCCATGAAGGTGGTAGAGGCCCTATCCGAACAATACAACGTAGCGCTTTTGAACTCCAAGAACGCCTGGCGTATATTGGGTCAGGAATCGTATTCTTATGAAATCGCCCAGGACCTTGATTATGACATGAATCACACGGTCATGGTGGTGCCGATAGGAAACGCCGGAAACATAACAGCGATCATCAGCGGTTTCCTGAAATTCTTTGAGGCCGGAATCATAGACCGGCTTCCTAGGATCATCGGCGTTCAATCAACCCACGCCAATCCTGTCTATAAATATTACTTAGAACCGGACCGTGAAAAACGCAGTTTTGTCCCTGTCAGGGTCAGGCCGAGTGTGGCCCAGGCCGCCATGATCGGGAATCCGGTCTCCATGCCCCGTGTTATTCAACTTGTGGAAGCCTATAATGAAAAAGCGGGCGAACAAGCAGTATTCTTTGCGGAAGTAGAGGAGCAGGCGATCATGGACTGGCAGCTTACGGCAAATCGCAATGGACACATCGCCTGTACCCAGGGGGGCGAGACCTTGGCCGGGCTGGTTGAGGCAAAAAAACGCGGCATTGTAAGTAAAGACGATATCGTCGTGCTCGATGCCACGGCCCATGCCCTGAAGTTTGCGGGTTTCCAGGAGATGTATTTTGAAAACAGGTTCCCGCCGGAATTCGAGATTACCCCAAAGAAGGCCCTTCAAAACGCCCCGCGTCTGGTCAGGCCCAAAGACCTGGATACAGTCCCTACCGCTGAAAAACCCCTTGAAGGCAAAGACCTTGAGCGGTTTGTAAAGAGGACCACCGAGTCCATCGCAAAGGAGTTGGGGTTGTCGCCCAGGGATTTGTAGTTCAATATCTCCCCGACTATAAAATAATTTAATACTTTTAAGACGTTTAACGACAAAAATACTGATCCCTCGGGTTGGAATCGGCAACCTCTGGTTGATATCGCATTAATATCATTATTTAAATATAATCCAGCCCATATAACCTATGATGGCATAAAACTTGCGGGATAAGATGTTATGATGAAACAGGCAAAGGGATTCACTGCAATTGAGCTTATAATCGTAATCGCCATTATCGGTATCTTAGCGGTGGTAGCCATCCCTAATTTTATCAGCCAGATGCCGAAATACAGGTTGAACGGGGCCGCCCGGCAGGTAATGGGGGATTTGATGCAGGCAAGAATGAAGGCGGTAAGCTTGAACAGAAGGGTGCAGGTGTTCTTTTTCAATAACCATGAATACAAACTATGTGATGACGCAGATAATAACGGTACGGTAGCTGACGGGGAGGGTGATGTGCAGTTTAAAGATATTCAGGATGAATATCCTGATGTAACATTTAATTCAAGTGATCCCCCTGACCCGGTCTTCTCTCCCAGAGGGACTGCTACTAATCATACCTTTACCTTGCAGAATTCCAGTGGATCGAAAAGTATAACAATTAATATCGCTGGTCGTGTGAAGATAGATTAAGCGATTAGTTACACAAACAAAAGGAAGAGTTCATGTGCAGCTTACACAATAATAAAGGCTTTACATTACTGGAGATTCTAATTGCCATGGTTATCCTGTCCATTGGGCTGTTAGGAATGGCGGTTCTGACAGGTGGAATCATGCGCGGCAATACATTCAGCAACGAGCTGACAACCGCCACGACCCTGGCGCAGGACAGGATGGAAGACATAAAAAGGGCCGGCTATTCCGGGGCGTCCTCGTTAACTGAAAATTATAACGAAATCTCAAATTTTCCTTTACACAAGAGAGTTACAAACGTTGTTGACGGCCCTGCCTCAGGCATGAGAACAGTGACCGTAACGGTCTATTGGGATTCAGATGCCCATTCGATTGTTTTAAAGACGATCCTTGCGGAATAAGGAAAATGTATTATTCACTCAAAAACAGAGAGCGCGGTTTTACACTGATAGAACTGCTGATCGCCATGGCAATAAGCGGTATTGTCCTTTCCGCGATAGTGAGCACATTTATTATTCAACGCAAGTCTTATGATGTGCAGGAACAGATTACCGAGATGGTGCAAAGCGCAAGGGCAGCCATGGATATGATGACTCGAGAGATCAGGATGGCGGGATATGATCCCACAGGGGCAGGGTTTGATGGCATTCCGTACAATGACTCACAACTT
Organism: Desulfobacterales bacterium; assembly: GCA_013375375.1. Taxonomy (GTDB): domain Bacteria; phylum Desulfobacterota; class Desulfobacteria; order Desulfobacterales. Next base: position 16,641 of record JABXJX010000032.1, read on the forward strand.
CAGATATTTACAGATCTCAATGACGATGGGACTCCCGACGACTCAAATGAAAATATAACATATACCTATGACGGCACAAATCTTCAGATTGACAGGAACACAGGTGGCGGAGGTCAGCCCTTTGCCGAGAACATTCAATCATTTATTTTTGCTTACCTGGACAGTGCCGGTAGTGCCACGACCACAACTGCTGATATCCGACAAATACAGATCACAATAATTGCCAGGACCGCCAAGCGCGATCCTGATTATTCTCCCAATGGCGGATACAGGACATACACGCTGACTTCTTTGATAACCCCGCCAAATCTTGCTTTTTGATAAGAAAGGACGGCAGGCGGACACTGGGGATTCGCTCGCTTTTGCGGTTCAAAGGAGGGACCGAAAATGTCACGTGCAGGTTCAATATATATAAACGAAAAAGGAGTCGCCTTTCCTGTTGCCCTTGCGTTTTTGGCTATTTTAGCCCTGTTGGGGGCTACGGCTGTCGTGGTAACCACATTGGACATAAAGATCGGAGGCAGTTATAAGGGCAGCGAACGGGCATTTTATGCAGCTCAGGCAGGGATCGAAGAGGCAAGGGCGAGATTAAGGGCGAGCGCAGCTGGCCCTATAGTTGATAGCCAGCCCAACTCGCCAAACTGGAGGGCATATATCGGGATTGAAGCAAAGGCGCAGGGAAAAGGGTATGATCCTATCCTGCACGGTATATACCCTAGTCTTCAATCCGATCCCGATTTAGACTATACGGTAATGATAGAACACCAGACGGATACGGGCGCTCCCCCGACCGGCCAGATTTTATACTGGGGTGATTTTAACGGTGACGGAATCCCCGAACGGAACATCACTATTGGCGAACATATCTATCTCATAACCAGTTACGGTACTGCCGGCGATTCAGAGAAGACTGTAAAGGCAGAGATAACCAGGCTTCCG
>JABXJX010000032.1:17589-19588 GCA_013375375.1 Desulfobacterales bacterium
CCGCCTGTAACTACCCCGTCCGCCCTTTATGTGGAGGCCGACACCACGGTTCAGGGATCCAGTACCCATATCATCGGAACGGACGGCTGCGGAGGCTCTGACAAGCCCGGAATCGTTACTACACAGGGCTCCGGCTCGATTACGCTCAACGGCAGCCCCGAGATTACAGGTGAACCCAACATTTCATACACTGGTACGAATATGGATATCCAGTCGATGGTTGATTCTTTTAAGGGGCTTGCGGACTTCACATATACCGTAAATAGTGTCACCCATACAGCGTCTACCACACCGGGACCAGGGGACGACTGGGGAACCCCCACACAAGGTGCGACCCTACAGGACCCGTCTTCATGCGGTTGTAGTAATATTGTTCATTATAATACCGGAGGGACCTTTGTAAAACTTAGCGGCGGCGTTTCCGGGTGCGGGATCCTTCTCGTTGAGGGAGACTTGGAAATGAGCGGGAACTTCTCGTGGAACGGCATTGTTATTTCAACGGGATCTATTACGCTTACCGGCGGCGGAAACAAGAATCTTACTGGCGCGTTGATAGCCGGCGGATCAGCAGACGCTGATGTTGTAGGCGGAAACTCCAATATCGTCTATTGCAGCTCTGCGATAAATAATCAGACCCAAAACCGGGCTCTCCGTGTCCTCACCTGGAAGGAGGAAATGTGATGCCGTTATTGTTCCCACCAGTCGTTGGGCAGCACGCCATTATTCTTTTCCTTTAATTCATCCGTAAGGTCATATATCCGTCCGGAAGCTTTTCTCATATCCTCTCTCGCCTTCTTCTTTGCTTTTGGATCTTTATTTTGTGTCGCCTCCCGAAGCCTTTCCAGCGCCCTGTCGAGTTCAGCCGTCAACTCTAACTTTTCTCTTCTGTAATATTCGAAATCTATCTTTTCGTCCGTTTTTTCCTTTTCCGATCCCGTCTTCTTTCCAGGGCCATCCTTCTTGGTCAATTCTCTTGCCGGCTCGGGCGATACAATGACCGGCCTTTTATCTGTTTCGTTTTCTATAGTTATACCTTTCTCGAAATCTATCCATTCTCCGGGTGCAACATTCGATTCTCTTATCTTTCTGACAGATTCCTTTTGAATCCCCACCACACCGCCAAAAAAGTAAAACTTTATCTGATCGTCTTCTTCCCAGTACAGATAAGTTATAAATTCCTTCCCGTTTTTCAACTCGATGAGGTAAGAAGAGAAACAAACCGAAGGACAGATTAGAAGGGAAATGGTTATCAATACTACGACAAACCTTTTCATAGAGCCCTCCTAATGCATTGGTTCTTACCTGGGTTTCTAAATTTACTCCTCAATTCCAGCATTGTAGGTATCAACTTGTCGGTTAAACGCTTCCCTTCTCTCTTTGTAATCCTTAATCTTTGCGTTAAGAACGGAGGAGTACGCATTGGTACGTCGCACAAGCAATCCCGCAGATTGAAGCCGAGATTGCGGAAAAGGGCTTTCTAATGGAAACTATATCACAAGAGCCACAACAAGTGTATTAGAAATACCGACCCACCACGGAGTGAAGTTCACCGCCAAAGGGCGGGGTTCTGCCCGGCGGCAGCGCTTCGAGTCCGGGAACCAGGACGGTCAACCGCTTCAAAGCCCCCAGCTATAAAAATGTTTAACAGCTATAAAAACTTTTTACAGGAACGCTCCGTTCCAAGCCGGCTCATGCTGGACAATGTGGCCTAACGACCTTGCCGGACCTTGACAAATGAAAAGGCCAATATGCTGTAATCATGATATATTGTATGGTTTTTGAATGAAAGTGTTGTGCGGGGACCAACCTCAAGAGGTAATCTTGAGTGACTTGGCACAAAATTTGTAGATTATAAAGAAAAGACGAGGGGCTTAAAAGTAATGTGCCGTTCAAAAGGTTTTTCCATTTTAGAGTTGATCGTTGTTATTGCCATCATTGGCATCCTGCTAGCAATCGCCGCGCCTGATTTTTTGGGGTTTTCGCCCCGGGCGCGCCTGAA
>JABXJX010000033.1 GCA_013375375.1 Desulfobacterales bacterium
GCTAATAAGCTCGTATGCAACGTTGACGTGTGCCTGGTTCGTGAGGTTCGTTACACTGCCGTTAACAAGCAGGACGAAATTTGACCTGACTCAAAAAGAGATCCCCCTTGACTGCCAATGCACTATTTAGCGAGGCAAGCCCGCCTCTGGTCCGCCTGGGCGGACAGGGATCTTCAATGAAGTCAAACATGGGCTGTAACGGTTAGCTAATAACATGGATTTGTTATATGTAGTGTTTCCGGTTTCGGGCGTAAAGACATGGGTCTTTCTCCCCCCGCTGGTCGCTTTCATAGTTTCTTTTTTTACCTCCATGGGAGGCGTATCCGGTGCCTTCCTTTTGTTGCCCTTCCAGGTCAGCATCCTGGGATTTACGAGTCCTTCCGTAAGTCCCACAAACCTCGTATACAATATCGTAGGGATTCCCAGTGGAGTCTACCGGTACATTCGGGAAGGGAGGATGGCCTGGCCCCTGACCTGGACAGTTATCGTTGGAACCTTGCCAGGGGTTTTTATTGGAGCAATCATCAGAATCAAGTATCTGCCTGATCCAAGGGCCTTCAAATTCTTTGTAGGATTCGTTCTTTTGTATATCGGCGGGCGCCTGCTGTATGAACTCTCCGGCCGGGTTACATCGAAAAAAGCCAAGATAAGAGCTCTGGATGAAAAGTTCAAACAAAGGGCCGATAAGATAAAGGTCGAACAAAAGGCCCGGATCGCTTCCGGGTTACCACCTGAAGCAGTCGTCAAAACCGTCAGGTTTTCTTTCACCCGTTATCAATACGAATTTTATGGAGAGACGTTTTCCTTCAACACCATCGGGCTTCTGGTCTTGGCTTTTGTCGTGGGCATTATCGGTGGGACTTATGGCATTGGCGGAGGCGCTATCATCGCTCCCTTCCTGATTGCCGTGTTCCATCTGCCCGTTTATACTATCGCCGGTGCGGCCTTGATGGGGACCTTTCTCACCTCGATCGTAGGTGTCATTTTTTATACATTGATAGCGCCACTCTATGCCGATACCGGTCTATCCATTGCGCCTGACTGGCCTTTGGGGATTCTGTTCGGGATAGGAGGGTTTGCGGGAATGTACTGCGGAGCGAGGTTTCAGAAATTTGTGCCGCAGAAATTTATCAAGTTTGTACTGGGCATGGTCATAACTTTCCTTGCCTTTCGTTATCTTGTTCAGTATTTTTTATAGTAAGGAAATACACAGTATAAATGGAGGGTCCTATGTTTATTGACAAGGAGAAAAAGGTCAAAGAGCTTATTGATGAGCATGTCGAGACGGTTGGAAATTGCTTGGACTGCTTTAAGGGTTGCCTTGAGGCCTTCCTGCATGGCGATACCGCCATGACCGAATCTATTCACAAAAGCTGTGATGATGCTGAAACGTACGCCGACAACTTGCACAGAAAGATTGGCGATTATCTCTACTCCGGCGCGTTTCTCCCCCTCGTGCGGAAGGACATTTACATGCTGATCGAATTTGTGGACAAGATCGCCAATAAGGCCGAGGCCGCCTCAGATGTCATTGTTTGTCAGGACCCTGAAGTGCCTGATGACTATAAGAAAACCCTGAACAAAATCGTTGAGACCATATCTGATATGTTCCGCATTTTTCGAGAGGCTGTTTCACTCTTTGCACCATACGAGTCTCTCCAAGAAGAAGACAAGCTTGCTACCATCAGGGAAAAGATCACATCCATCGGCGTTATGGAATCAGACATCGACAAGCTAGAGGAGACCTTGATGAGAACCATATTCCATTCTGACCTTCCCCTGGCTAATAAAGTTCAGCTCGAGAGATTGTTCCAGCGGATTACCGATATCTCGGATGTGATAGAGGATGCAGCTGATCGCCTGTACGTGATGGTAATTCGCGAGAGGATATAATCATCGGGTTTTAACATTTTTCAAAAGTGAGTATACAGACAATGGTTATCCCCGTAATAAGGAGGAAGGAATCATAAAAGCCGCCCTGTTTGCAATCACTGGAGGGCTGGGGCTCTTTATGTTCGGGATCCATCTGATGAGCAAGGGGCTTCAAAAGGCTGCCGGCAACAGGATTAAGGGGGGGCTGGCCACGCTCACTTCTCGCCCCATCTACGGCTTATTCCTGGGTACCCTTGTCACTGCCATCATTCAGAGCGGCAGTGCCTCTACTGTCATGGTAGTGGGTATCGTCAATGCTGGCCTAATGGAGTTTGCCGGGTCGATGGGCATTATTCTCGGGTGCAACATCGGGAATGCAGTCATGGCACAAATCGTTGCCCTGAAGATTGAACAATACGCCCTTCCTGTCATCGGCTTGGGCATGGTTCTCTATATCTTTTTCAAGCCTGTTAGAGTCAAGAATATCGGCATGGCCCTCCTCGGCTTTGGTATACTTTTTCTGGGGATCACATTCATGAAAGACGCCATCCCCCCTGGCGCCCAGACTTTTATTAGAAAGTTGTTTCTAATGAGCGGCGCCGGTTTTAAAGGAACACTAATCGGTCTGGCGGTCGGTACCATTGCCACAATAATTGTCCAGGCCAGCGGGGTCACGGTCAGTCTTATCGTTATCTTGGCCTTGCAGGGGCTGGTCACCGATCTAAGGGGGGTGATTCCGCTCATCTTAGGCTGTAACATCGGCACCTGTGTCACCGCCCTGATTGCATCAATGGGCACCAATATTGACTCAAAACGTGTGGCCGTGGCGCACACCTTTTTTAACGTGATTGCGGCCGTTGTGACCCTGGTAGTGTTTTATCCTTTTTATCTCTGGCTGATTCCCAAGATAGGCGGCAACATGGCACACCAAGTGGCCAATGTTCACCTTGCCATTAAAGTAGTCAGCGGGCTTGTATTTGTTCCCTTTGTAGTGCCTTTTTCAAGGCTAATCGCGTGGATGATGCCAGGCAAGGTGAAAGAGAGGCCCGAGCTGCAGAAGCCGCGATACCTTGCGAATCGATTTATCAAGACCCCGCCGATTGCTATCGAGCTGGCCACAAAGGAGGTTGTCCAGCTTGGGAAACTCTGCCGAAACATGATCAAGTATGCCATGGACGGCTTCATGTACAATGATGAGACCCTCTTGAATCACGTGGAAGACTATAGGAAAGCGGTCCGCAGCCTTCGGGAGGAGATCTCTCGATATATTATCGAGGTATCCAGACAAGATTTAAGTGAGGAAGAGGCGCAAACAGTGCCGAAACTGATCCTTTCTGTGAACAACTTTGATCGAGTGGCTGGATATGCTGTAAGGCTGTTGGAACTTGGTCGCGTCAAGGTTTCCAAGAATATTCCCCTGGTGGGGAGCGCCTTGAACGAACTCAAGAATACCTATCGCGAAGTGGACGCTATGCTGACCGAGGTAAGCGGGTATTTGCCTGAATTCAAGCGGTGACGGCTTCGTAAAAAGTCCATCTGCGGCGTTGCGCTTCATCTTTCGTCATTGCGATCCGCCTGAGGCGGACCTCATTCCTCAAGCTTTGCGCGTCTTGCATCTGGAGCTTTTTACTGTGCCGTCCATTTGATGACTCTTTACGAAATCATCGGACCGAAGTTGGCGTGATATCGGGCCCAAAATTCTTCCTCTGAAAAGCGATGTTCCTGGGTACCGTGGCATTCCACGGCGTAACTGGCGCAGGTTGCGCCCATGCGGGCGGCCTCCGGCAGACTTTTCCCCACGACGAGCCCCTTGATCAGGCCTGCCCGATAGGCGTCTCCTGCGCCGGTTGGATCCTGGACCTGAGAGGCACGGGCCGCGGAGATTTTGACTTCCTGATCGCGGCTGCAAACAAGAGAACCGTTTTCGCCCAAAGTCGTAATAATGCCCCCTGTATACCGGAGCAGTTCGGCTTTTTTCATTTTTGTGGCTCGCATAATCATCTCCAACTCGTAGTCATTGGAGACCAAAAGGCTCGAGCTTGTGAGCATTTCGATCAACAGGTCTCCAGACCAGTTCGGGATAGACTGGCCCGGATCAAAGATATATTCAATCTTTCTTTTCTTATAGTTTCTGGTATATATTAACATGTCCTCGAGATTGCCTGGGGCTACTATGGGTAGTGCCTTTTGAGGCTCCGTCCCGTCAAACTCATACAAAGAAGGATATTTCATGGCACCCGGATTAAATCCCGTGATCTGATTGTCGGCTTGATCAGTTGTAATGTAAGCCCCGGCGGTTAATTCATCTGCGATCCGACGGATTCCTTTCAAAGAAAGACTATGTTCGTTCAGCCAGGTTTCATAGTTGTCAAAGTCTTTGCCGGCAGTAGCCAAAATCAGCGGTCGTTCTCCCAAGAGCGCCAGGTTATAGGCAATATTGCCTGCCGTGCCGCCGAATTTTTCATTCAGACCGTTGACCATGAAGCAGACATTGAGGACATGGATTTTGTCAGGCAGGATATGATCTGAAAATCTTCCGGGAAAATCCATGATCCTGTCATAGGCTAAAGATCCGGAGATAAATATTTGCATGCGAGTTCCTTAGTTCTGAAATTCGTGTTTTTTTTGGCAAAAGATTTAAAAGATAATCACGAAAGAAATATATATGCAAACGTGTCCGTGTCCGTGTTTCGTGTCCGTAGATCTCATTCTTTCGGACACGGGAAACGGACACCGACACGAAAAATTCTTTAATTGGTTTCGGCTTCTACCGGCAAGGGCTCCTGACAGTAAGAATGATGGTTAAGACTCCAACGAGTTCATCAGGTCTTCTTATAAGGCAAATGAAAGTGCAAAAGCAAGCAGAAATCTTTCGGGCCATGGAAAGGCCGGATTTTTACCCTCACCCCGTGGCTACCATAGAAGAACGCGAGACGCACATCTCCAAGGTCTTTTTGACAGGCACCTATGTCTATAAAATCAAAAAGCCGGTCAATCTGGAATTTCTCGATTTTACCACACTTGAAAAACGGCGGCATTTTTGCCGCCGGGAAGTAGATCTCAATCGTCGCTTAACCAGCAATGTCTATCTTGACGTCGTTGCCGTCACTATCAAAGACGGCCGTTATTATCTGGCGGGGCCGGGTAGTCCTGTTGAATATGCGGTGAAGATGCGTCAACTCCCCGAAGACCGTTCCATGGTTCGTCTGTTGCAAAGGGGAGAGATTGACGAGGAGGCCCTTCAGGAACTGGCCCGTATTCTTGCAAGGTTTTATGGCCAGGCTTCCACCGGCGGGCGTATCAACGTCTTTGGATCATGGGAGACGGTTTGGACCAATTGCGAGGAGAACTTCAGGCAAACGGAAATCTTTGCGGGAAAGATACTGGATGAGCGAATGTTTCAAATTGTTCGGTCCGTTACACTGTCCTTCTTGCGCAGACGGCAGGAGCTCTTTGAACATCGCATTAAAATGGGGAAGATTCGTGACTGCCATGGTGATCTGAGAACCGGACATATCTATTTTGTTGATGGGATCCAGATTATCGATTGTATCGAATTCAATGAGCGTTTCAGACACGGAGATATTACGTCCGACCTGGCCTTCCTGGCCATGGATCTCGATTACATGGGCTACTCTCAGATCGTTCAAGGTCTGTTAGAGACTTACGTTCGGCATACGAAAGACCAGGACATCTTTGTCCTGCTTGATTTCTACAAGTGCTACAGGGCCTTTGTAAGGGTCAAGGTGAATTGCTTCCGTCTCCAGGAGGGGGATCTTAGCAATGAGCAAAGTGACAAGCTCCTTGGGGAAACCCGCCAATACATGGACCTGGCCTACCGTTATGCAGTCCAATTTAGTCGTCCCACCCTCTTGGTGGTCTGCGGCATGCCGGCTTCAGGCAAGAGTACCATTGCCAGGGAACTGGCCAAAACACTCGATGTCAAAGTGTTTAGCTCGGATGTCATTCGCAAAGAATTATTCAGCCTGCAACCCTCAGAGCGGGTGGATGTTTCGTTTGAACAAGGCATCTATTCAAAAGGGGCTACTTCTCTTACATATGGGAAGCTGCTTCTCCTGGCCCAGGATGAGATCGGAAAGGGTTGTTCTGTCATTCTGGATGCAACATACAGTAGTCGGCATCAGCGCGGCGAAGTCCTTCGCTTGTCAAAAGATATGGACGTAAACATTATCTTTGTGGAATGCGTGTGCCCCGAAGCCGTACTTAAAGATCGTCTATTGAAGCGGGAAGGGACATCTTCGGTCTCTGATGCACGTCTTCGCCAGTTCGAACAACTCAAGGCACGCTTTGAGCCCCTGGATGAGTTACGTGACGAGATGTACATACGCGTGGAGACCGAAAGGCCTGTGGAAGAAAGTATGCAGCAGATCCTTTCCCGGGATTACGAACTTTTATCCAGACAGACTGCAGAGGCTATGAAAAGGTAACGTTTGAACACGTGGAATTACTCAAGAGGGAGGGATATGGTAATTTTAATAAGATTGTTGTTTCCTTTGTCCACATTTATAATTCCGCCGTGCTTATGTATTAGCACCTTGCAAATGGGCACATCTATGACATCTCTATCCGGGATGTCTCTTGGGAGAGGATAGTCTGTTACAAATGGATAAAAAAAGTGTTCGATGTCATCATCTGAGATAAAAGGGACTCTGTAGGCCAGGGTCACTATCGCATATCCAGTATTTTTTCCTGTAGCCACTTGAAGTTCACCCTTTTGATCCATTCGATAAAAGGCGTTTCCCATAAGATTGATCAGGATTTTTTCAAACAGATTACTGTCCAGTTTTATCTCACGGAGGCTGCGATCCAGGTGTAATTTGACGGAAAAGTCTCTATCTTGGAATTTAGAGTCTATTGTTTCAACAGCCCCGGTCACAACCTCGTTGAGGTCACAAAGATCCAGTTGAATCGATTTAGGTTCAATATAGGCCGTCATCATTCTTAGGATTCTTTCGAGTTTTTTCACTTCCTCCACGATCAATTCGGCCTTTTCCATTCTTTGATCCTGTACCTCGAAGGATTTGAGTAAACGCCTTGTCAACCCACCTATAGAAGTCAGCGGGTTCCGGATCTCATGGGCCAAGCGGGCCGAGACTTCACCCAGGGTTTCAAGCTCTTCGGCTTGTATGATCTTTTCCTGGAGTTCTTTGCGTGCCGTGACGTCCACAACAATGCCGTCCATCCATATTATCTTATTGGCGTCACCAAAGACTGGAACAGCATGATCAGCAACATGGACAATATGACCTTCTTTGTGAACCATTCTGTATTCCGCATGGAACTCTTTGCCCTGGCTGAGACATTCATCAAAGTGAGCAAGGACGCGGCGCCTGTCATGCTCGTGAATATGCTCGGCCCACACCTCGCGATGTCCGCTCAACTCTCGACGTGTCACGCCGATCATGTGTTCGGCAAATCTATTTAAAAACATGGCAGTGCCATCGGCAGCAACTAGATAAACAACAAGGGGGACATGCTCAACCAGGGTTCGATAGGTCTGTTCGGATGCATTGAGCGCGCGGGTTCGCTCTTCTACCATCGACTCTAAGTTTTCCGCATAATCCTTCACCTTCCTTCGTGATTCTTCTAATGAAGTCAACATCTCATTGATGGCACGAGACATGACTCCGAGTTCGTCAACACTCTTCACGGTAATCCTTGCGTCGCGATGGCCGGCCGCAATCTCGTTTGCAGCCTCGACAACCTTTTCAATTCGCTTTGTAAAGACCACGGATACGAACCACACAAAAGATATGGATATAGCGAGGCCTGTGAGGCCGATGACGACGGCAATGGTGCCGTATCGCTTAAGAAGCGCCAGCGTGGCGCTTCGGTCCACGCTGATCTCCATCACCGCTACGATCTTTGAAGAAAAGTCACGAATCGGCCCCGCGATGATGGCCACATCCCTGCCGTCCAATCTGCCGGTGTGAAGTACAACATCTCCAGAAGCAAAACACTGGTTGAAAAGTTCAGGAGGGAGAAGCGCTTTATTCAAAGTCGAGGCAAAAACTTTAGGTCTCCCCACACCAGGTTCTTCCTCGACATAGAGTGTTATATCCGTGCCGTAGCTTTTCTTGAATTCTTCCAGGAGCGGCTCTTCAAAAGAAAGCCCTAACTCCACGGTTCCGACTTGCTTCCCCTCATAAAAGACTGGAACCACGCTTCGTATGCCAAAACCGAACACCCCCCTTTCCAGACCGCCGACACCGGTGCCGGTTTTCATGGCTTTATTAATCGTATGTCTGTATGCCTCCATCTCTTCTCCATATTGATGTAAGGCGTGGAGGCGCAAGAAAGACGTAGCAGGCGGTACATGGAAATGAAACTGCTTGATCCCAAAGTCCTCATGCAACTCCAGGTAAGCAGGATGCAGGAGTTCTATCAATCGTTCGCGGTCCCTTTTGGCAAATGCCTCGGCCGCATCAGGGTTTTTTGCCGCCAGACAGGCAAGACTCATTACCATGTCTTTCTTGAAATCGATCTCATTCAAGAAATACTGGTACTGGTTTTTCAGTCGTTTTACTTCGTTGACGTGAATCAGGCTGCTTTGGAACCGATAGGAAACCACGAAGAGAGCGGTAGCCCCCATTGAGGCAAGAAAAAGGAATGGAATAAGAAGCTTCCACTTAAGACTGATGTCGTGCAACCGACCTAAGTTCAATGACGACTCTCCCGACCCATCTTACCCCCCGAGCTTTAAGGAATATATAATAAGCCGCCTGTTTTGTCGAGGGGATATTTTGCAAGGGTTTCGCTTCAATTAGATAACAGATATTCTACCAAGCCTGAAACCGCATCCTCAATGTCGAGAAAACAGAATCGGTATGCCTCATATTCCAGCCCGTAAGGGTCGGAAATGTCCCGCCTCCTTGAACCGAAACGGGCAAAATGCCTGGTCAATAGAACTTTGCCTTCAGACTCCGGAAAGGCGGTCAGTAGCGAATCTTCTTGTGATTTCTCCATGACCAGGATCAGATCGGATTGGCCCACAAAATCTTTTGACACTGATTTTGCCTTGTGCTCAGTCAAATCCACGCCGTGTTCGGCAGCAACCCGTTGCGCCAGGTAAGAGACCGAATTACCGGGGAGTGCAAGCAGTCCAGCAGAATCCGCTGTAAGGTCTTTGAGTCCTTTTTGAGCCACAATTTTTGTGAAAAGTCCCTGAGCAAAAGGACTGCGACAAATATTCCCCGTGCACACAAATAAGATATTTGCTATTTTTCTAATCATGTTACAAATGCTTCCGTACAGGTTGCGCGTAACTCATAACCAATCAATCTACCTCACAGGGCGGCACCACCTCCAGCAGCTTGGCTTCCTTTTTCTTTGTAAGTGCACGTGGAATAACCCACCTGGCCCGGCTGTAAGAGTCTTTCTTCTTGATCAGAAGCCAATTGTTTTCACCCCGTGCTTTCATCTTTACCAGCGTAAACCCACCTTTTAGTATCTTGCCGCGAAGTTCAATAATCATCTTTCCGCTTTCAAGGGCCTCTATCGGATCATCCCCTTCAAGGAGGCTGTACTCACCGTGGTCCCACACTACCACGGCACCGGCCCCGTACTGACCGGCAGGGATGATCCCTTCAAAGCCGAAGTATTCAAGGGGATGGTCATCCACCATAATTGCCAGCCTCTTATCTGCCGGGTTTAAGGACGGCCCCTTGGGCAAGGCCCAGGACTTCAAACAGCCTGCCATCTCCAGACGAAAATCGTAATGGAGCCGCCGCGCATGATGCTCCTGTACCAAAAAACGCATGCGCACAGTAAGGATCCTTGACCTCTCGACCATTATTTATTGTGACGCTTTTTTGCTTGAAACGCAAGCCTCCTTCTCCTATACTCGTCGCCTGTCCTAAAAGTGATTTTCTGGTCGTTTTGCGAAAGATTATAGTGTGATGTCAAACAGTTTCCAACAAGATGCAGCCGGTGATACGGGTATGGCTGTTAAAGTGATGGCCGAGAAGATTAAAGAGGTCGCGGGATCGGCCCTACGGCCCGAAACCGGCGAGATTGTCAGGCTGCAGATCAAGATCCCGGATGTACCGGTTCTGCCGTGGCTGGCCGCCCAAAAGGACAGCCCCAAGGTTTACTGGTCGGATCGTGAGAATGAATTTGAAGTCGCCGGTGTCGGCGTGGCCGACCTTGTGACGGGTGACACGTGGTTTGACCATGACCATCTTTTCGGCAGGATCCGCAGGCAGATGTCCGACAACAACAAAGACCTGCGCTACTATGGAGGCTTGAGATTCGGCCATAAATCCATCTCAGGGGCTGACCGTCCCTGGAAAGGGTTTGGCTGTTGTTGGTTTATCCTGCCACGTTTTGAAATATCCCGAGGTTTGGATGCAACTTACTTTGTGTGCAATCTTGTCCCGCGAAAGGACATTGACGACCTGGCGGCAGTTCTCGCCCGGCTCAACGCCATCACCCTTAACGGCCGCCACGCTGAGCAGCCGATGCCCTCTATTAAAGGACGTCGGGATACCCCTGATCGGAAAGAGTGGAAAGATATGTTCGATGCCGCGATGCAGGCCATCGACCAGGGGAAACTGAAAAAGGTTGTGCTGGCACGCCGAACAACGCTTGAATTCTCAGAAGGCCCCGATCCTGTGTTTTTGCTGGAACGACTCAAGACGCACTCGGATGGATGCTTTCACTTTTGTCTCCAGGTTGATTCTAATACGGCATTTATAGGCGCTTCACCGGAACTGCTTTATCAGCGTCAAGGGAAAACGATTAAGAGCGAGGCGGTCGCCGGTACCCGTCTCCGGGGTGAAACCCACGAAGCCGATGAACGCCTGGGACAACAATTGTTGTCCTGTGAAAAGGATGTAACGGAGCATGCCTATGTGGTCAAGAGTGTCGATAAAATCCTAAGTCGGCTATGCCGCTCGCACGTTAATAATGGCGGCAATCCCCCTGCCGGCCTGTTGAAGCTGGAACGGGTGCAGCATCTTGTTTCCGGTTTCAAGGGAGAACTGGCCGACGGCATTACCGATCCAGAGATTCTGCGCTCTCTTCACCCAACCCCCTCGGTCGGTGGTTATCCAACGCCGCAGGCGATTTCCATGATAGATAATCTCGAACCTTTTGACAGGGGCTGGTACGCAGGTCCGGTGGGATGGGTCGGATTTGATGCAGCCGAATTTGCGGTCGGTATTCGTTCCGGATTGATTGACGGCCGCGACCTTCATCTTTTTTCCGGTGCGGGCATCTTAGATGCCTCCATCCAGCAGGAGGAATGGGAGGAGATTGAAAACAAGCTGAGTAGCTTTATTAAAGCCCTATCTTGACTATGAAACAAGAAGCCTCAAACCTCAATTCTCTGTGGGCCGATTTGATAATCGAAGAGCTGCTTCGTAACCAGATCGATTATTTTTGCCTTTCGCCCGGTTCCCGCAGCACGCATCTGGCATCTGCCGTTGCGACGAACAAACGTGCAGGCAGCCTGATGCACCTTGACGAACGGGGCACAGCCTTTCACGCCCTCGGCCATGCTCGTGCGACCGGGCGCCCGTCAGTCTTGATCTGCACGTCCGGCACGGCGGTGGCCAACTATATGCCGGCGGTAGTTGAGGCCTCGATGGACATGGTGCCGATGATCCTGCTGACCGCCGACCGACCTCCGGAACTGCGCCAGAGCTTTGCCAACCAAGCTATCGATCAGGTAAAGATATTCGGAGACTACGTGAGATGGCAGTTCGATCTCCCCTGCCCGGATGAAAACATCCCAGCCGAGTTTGTATTGACAAGTATTGATCAGGCTGTTTATCGATCGATACGCGCCCCGGCCGGCCCGGTTCATCTCAACTGTATGTTTCGCGAGCCATTGGTACCTGACGATACTCACAATTATAACGATATGCTCTCGTTGCGTGTCAGGTCTTGGCGCAAGGGCGAGCAGCCGTACACCCGGTATGAAGCGGCCCACGAGGTCGTTGACGCTGACCAACTCTCTGATTTGGCATCTACAGTCAACCACGCCAAAGACGGCCTGTTAATCATCGGCGCCTTAAAGAGTGATGCGGAACGCCAAAGCATCCTGCGCGTGTCGAAAAAGCTCGGCTGGCCCGTACTGGCCGACATCAGTTCCGGGCTCAGGCTTGGCGCCGAGCATGGAAATATAATCCCTTATTACGACCACATATTATCGCATGAATCGGCTGCGAGTGTAAAAGAGCCGATAGTCTTTCATGTCGGAGGGCGGTTGACTTCGAAAAGGTTGCTGCAATTCTTAGAGGACACCCCTCTCAAACATTACATAATGGTGGCCGACCATCCATTCCGGCACGACCCGATTCACAGAGTGACTATACGCATAGAGGCGGACATGGCCCTTCTGTGTGAATCATTGCTGCCGGTTCTTTCCAATAATCGAGATCATAAGTTTCTGGACAGGTTCAAAGCGGCGGCAAGAGTTGTTGATGAAGCTCTGGAAGATATAGCCGGCAACGATACACAATTGAACGAGCCCGCCTGTGCCAGGCTCATTTCCAAACATATCTCCGGCAACACAGGCCTATTTCTGGCGAGCAGCATGCCGATTCGAGATATGGACATGTTCGCCGATGCCAAGGGGCCGGCAGTACCGATAGGGTGCAATCGCGGTGCGAGCGGCATCGACGGGACTATAGCTTCGGCGTCCGGCTTTGCCGCGGGATTAGGGAAACCAATGACATTGCTGATTGGTGATCTGGCCTTTCTTCACGACTTGAATTCTTTGACCGTGCTAAAATCGCTTTTGCACCCCATGGTAATCGTTGTGATCAACAACAATGGGGGGGGGATCTTTTCGTTTTTGCCGATCGCGGGGCGCAAGGATATATTTGAATCTTTTTTCAGCATGCCGCACGACCTTGGTTTTGAAAACACAGCCAGGATGTTTGGTCTCGATTACCATGCCCCCGAGACTAAGGATTCGTTTGTATCATGTTATCAATCCGCCCAGAATAAGGGAACGTCCGCCATAATCGAAGTAAAGAGCGACCGGAACGAAAACTATCAAATTCATCAGGATATTGACCAGAGAATTGCCACGGCATTGGACAGCCTTTAGGCGCTTAGCTGTAAAATTCGAGGTTTTTCCCGACAGATAATTCTAAAAGACAATCACGCCTCTTTTCAAGGCGTAAAGCCGCAAAACACGAAAGGTTGAAAGCACGAAATAAAATAACATTCAGGCTTTCGTGTCTTCGTACTTTCGTGCTTTCGTGATAAGTTTTTTCTTTATTTTGTTCCGGCTTGTATGGGTTAGGAAACTCAAGTTGATGACATTGGGCATGCATGCTCCCTATCAGTTTAACTACACCCAGCAAGGAGACAAAGAAAACCCCGCTCTTTTGTTTCTGCATGGGTTCATGGGTAGCGCTGCGGACTGGCCTGACGTAATAAATTCTTTTTCCGACGAGTATCTCTCTATTGCAGTGGACTTGCCCGGACACGGAAAGACTGTTGTCAGGGGAGGTGCAGAGAACTATAAGATGGAAAACTGTGCGGCCGGCCTCATTTATCTCATGGAAGAACTGAAAGTAAATAAGTGCAACCTTGTCGGTTATTCGATGGGAGGAAGGCTGGCCTTATATCTGGCCGTTCATTTTCCGGATAGGTTCGGTAAGGTTGTTGTCGAGTCGGCCTCGCCCGGTCTTAAAACAGAACAGGAAAGACAGGCGCGAATCGCACAAGACGAAGAGTTGGCATGCCGCCTGGAGGCTGATTCCCTGGAAGAGTTTCTTGGAAAATGGTACGAGCAGCCGATGTTTGTTTCCTTGAAAAAGGATGTGGGCCGATTCCGGAAATTTTTAGAAAGCCGGTTGGATAATGATAAAGTAGGCCTGGGCCTATCGTTGCGCATGATGGGGAGTGGTGCCCAGCCGTCGCTCTGGGAGGAGCTTTGTAAAGTAAAGGTGCCGCTCTTGTTGATCGTTGGGGAGAAAGATGATAAATTTTTAAAGATTGGTCGCGAGATGGCCGCCGAATGCAAGGCTGCATCCTTGGGCATTGTGAGTGATGCCGGACACAATGTCCACTTTGATAATCTAAAGGAATATGTGAAGCAAATAAGCCTGTTTTTGAAAGATTAACAGGACGAAATAAAACAACATTCAGTCTTTCGTACTTTCGTGTTTTCGTGATAGTTTTTCTTTTTTAGTTCCAGTTTATCCGGGTTAGGTTTTTTAGAAGTAGCCGTTGAAAAGGAAGGTGCAAATTATGACAACAATCAAATGGATCGAGGCCGGAGAATTTATTGATATAAAATACCATAAGGCAGAAGGGATCGCAAAGATAATCATTAATCGCCCTGAAGTGCGTAACGCCTTTCTTCCTCGGACCGTGATGGAGATGTCTCAGGCACTTGCTGACGCCCGGGAAGACCCTGAAGTGGGTGTTATCATACTGACCGGAGAGGGCGATAAGGCATTTTGTTCCGGTGGAGATCAGAAGGTTCGCGGCGAGACCGGTTATGAGGACGAACGCGGAGTACATCGTTTGAATGTTCTTGATTTCCAGCGACAGATCCGCACATGTCCGAAACCGATCATTGCCATGGTAGCTGGATATGCTATCGGCGGCGGGCATGTCCTGCACCTGGTATGCGATCTGACTATTGCGGCCGACAATGCGGTCTTTGGTCAGACCGGCCCCAAAGTCGGTTCATTCGACGGTGGTTACGGGGCGAGTTATATGGCCCGGATTGTCGGACAAAAAAAAGCGCGGGAGATCTGGTTCTTGTGCCGTCAATACAACGCTTTGGAGGCCCTTGATATGGGATTGGTCAACACGGTCGTGCCTTTGGAAAGGCTGGAAGAGGAAACAATCAAGTGGTGTCGTGAAATCCTGGCGAATTCTCCCATGGCGATTAGATGCCTCAAGGCCGCATTGAATGCAGACTGCGACGGCCAGGCCGGGCTGCAGGAGTTGGCCGGCAATGCTACCATGCTTTACTACATGAGCGAAGAAGCTCAGGAGGGGCGAAACGCTTTTATTGAAAAACGTAAACCCGATTTTTCAAAATTTCCCCGTCAGCCTTGACAAAATGCAAAATGCGGATTCTTTTTCTTCTCCCGAAATTCCAAAATGCAAAATGCAAATTCCAAAATCGCAAGATTGAATATATGGATACTGGCCGCACGCCCTAAGACACTGTGGGCCGCGGTGTCTCCGGTTATTATCGGAACCGCTATGGCCTGCGAGGCTGGTGCGGCTGCTTGGCTTCCGGCGACAGCGGCCGTGTTCGGAGCGGTCATGATTCAAATCGGGACCAATCTCGCCAATGACTACTGTGACTACAAAAAGGGTGCGGATGGGCGCAACCGGCTCGGTCCAATGCGAGTCACGCAGGCCGGACTGGTAAAGCCGGGTACTATGAAGCTGGCTGCTGGTATAGCTTTTTCGCTCGCCTGCATTGCCGGGGCCTATCTGATCTGGCGAGCCGGTTGGCCGATTATAATCATCGGCACCCTGTCGATCCTGTCCGGCATCCTTTATACGGCCGGGCCGTATCCTCTTGGTTATGTCGGTCTGGGCGATGTTTTTGTCTTGATCTTCTTTGGGCCTGTAGCGGTAGGGGGGACGTATTATGTTCAGGCGTTAAACATAAACGCGGTTGTATTGCTGTCCGGCCTGGCCCCGGGTCTCTTTGCAGTGGCAATCTTGACCGTCAACAATCTTCGTGATCTCGACGGGGATAAGGCTATAGGCAAGAAGACTTTAGTAGTACGGTTCGGAACAACCTTTGCGCGAAAGGAATACCTGTTTTCTATAGTGGCTGCATCCTTGGTGCCGATACTCCTCTATATACAGACCCGGCAGCACATTTACTCGCTTCTTACAATAGTGGTTCCGCTTGCGGCCTTGCCGGCTGTTCGAAAGGTTTTTACCATTGCTAATAGGCCGGAATTAAACAATGTGCTTGCCGCTACCGGGAAACTTCTCCTTTTGTACAGTCTCATATTCTCTATTGGATGGTTCCTTTGAAGATTTCCGAATTCAAGATTTTCAAGTTCAGTCTTGGCTTGCTCCGACCCCTGATCATCGGCCGGCACCATCTGGCCGAAAGAACAGGGTTCATAATAGGGCTTTGTTCTGAAAACGATCATGTCTCCTTTGGTGAGATTTCGCCTCTTCCCGGTTTGACTATGGAGGACATGAGTCTGGTCGAGACTCAAATAACTTCATTGCGGTCTTCAGTCTTAGGGTGTGATCTGCCGGATCATCTGGAGGCGCTGTCCGGGGGGTTTGACAATTGGCCGGGAGGAGACGATCCAACACCGTCGGTGAGATTCGGGTTCGAGACCGCGATCTTGAACCTTATCGCCGCAGCGCGAGGCCTGCCGCTGTGCAAAGTGATATCCGATTCACCGCGCGATTCTATTACAGTCAACGGGCTGTTGAGCGGCTCACCTGTTGATATTATACGGAAGACAACAAAACTCCTTGGAATGGGTTACGCGGCATTCAAGCTCAAGGTGGGTCGAAATTCCATACAAAAAGACATAGAAATTACCCGCGATGTCAGACGACTCATAGGCGATGATGTTATCCTTCGCCTGGACGCCAACCGTGCATGGGGCATTGATGATGCCCTTGTCTTTGCTGAGGCCGTGGCTGATTGCAAGATTGACTATATTGAGGAACCAGTAGAAACCCTGCCATTGTTGAAAAAGCTCATAGACGAAACCGGTCTCTCCCTGCCGCTTGCATTAGATGAGAGCCTGCTGGAACTGACGCCTGAGGCCTTCTCCTCTATGTCAGGGATAAAGGCGATCGTCTTAAAGCCGACTCTGTTGGGCCTTGAAAAAACAATGCAGTTCGCCCGTGCGGCAACAGCGCAAGGCATGACGCCTGTTATCAGTTCCGCGTTTGAGTCGAGCATTGGGTTGACTGCGCTTGCACATCTTGCTGCCTGTATAAACACGACAGATGTCCCTGCCGGGCTTGACACGCTCGATTGGTTTAAAGAGGATTTGCTTGTCGATCCACTCGGGATAGAGGCAGGAAGGATTCGAATAACCGAATTGCCGGACATTCCACGGGTGATAAGGCGAGACCTGCTGACGGAAATAAATTACTAATCAGAAACTTTCCTACTGTCATTCCGAAGAAGACATCATTGTGCCTTATCTGTAATGTTTGGTAATAAATATGGTTTTTAGCATGAACAAAATCCGTTGCCCTCTCAATGCGGCTGCTGAGCGCCATGAAAACTTGCCAGCCCTGATTGCCGACAACAAGGTGATCTCGTATGGCGAGTATGAGCAACTCGTTGCCTCCACAGCTATCAGACTGAAAGAGGCCGGAGTTGCAAAAGGAGAACGTGTTGCAATTGTCTCCGGCAACGGTTGGGAGTATCCAATACTCTTTTTTGCGCTGTTGAGACTTGGTGCAGTCGTTTGTCCG
Organism: Desulfobacterales bacterium; assembly: GCA_013375375.1. Classification (GTDB taxonomy): domain Bacteria; phylum Desulfobacterota; class Desulfobacteria; order Desulfobacterales. The sequence goes on from JABXJX010000033.1 coordinate 17,293, forward strand.
ATCAGCCCGAGAATCCCACCGGAGGCGATCCTGTCCTTGCTGGACAAGATCGATTGCAATACTGTTGTTGACCCTGTTGACAGACTTTCGACTCAGGGGTCCGACAAGTTGAGAAGAATCGCCCTCGATACCATTATTAAGCCCCGGGAATCCAGGGTCGACAACGTCCCTGTAATGATCGATGGTGATAGTGATCGTGACGCCACTATCATATTTACTTCCGGGAGTTCGGCTCACCCTAAGGCAGTATTGCACTCTGTGGGTAATCATCACTATAGCGCCCTCGGCTCGAACAAAAATATTATTGTTCAACCCGGTGACCGCTGGTTAATGTCGCTCCCCCTGTATCACGTCGGCGGGCTGGGCATTCTGTTTCGCACGCTCCTCGCTGGTGCATCAGTGGTGATTCCCGCTTATAAGGAGACAATTGCGGAGTCGATTGAAAAGCACGATGTCACGCACTTGTCCATTGTCTCCACCCAACTCTATCGATTGCTGAATGACGGGCTGGGCCATGCGCAAGCAGGACAGCTGAAAGCAGTTTTGCTGGGAGGCAGCGCTGTACCCGCATCCTTGATCACCAGGGCTCACAAGATCGGGTTACCGCTTTACACGAGCTATGGGCTGACGGAGATGACCTCGCAGGTGACTACCACGATCCCTGGTGACTCGCTGGAGCATCTTTTGACTTCCGGGAAATTGTTGGCCTATCGAAATCTTAAACTCGATGATGACAAAGAGATCTTTGTCAAGGGAGAAACCCTTTTCAAAGGATATGTCGACGGAGCCGTGACGACGCTGCCGGTTGACGACGATGGTTGGTTCCGGACCGGTGACCTTGGACGCCTGAACAGCGACGGCTATCTTGAAGTCACAGGCCGGAAAGACAACATGTTTATCTCCGGTGGTGAAAATATTCACCCCGAAGAGATCGAACACGCGTTGTGCCTTTTATCTGGGGTTTCAGAGGCTGTGGTTGTCCCGATCGAAGATCAAGAATTCGGCTTCCGCCCTGTTGCGTTTATCAGAAGCCGAGAGGGTAGCCGGATAGATAAAGGAGAAATTGTCTCATATTTGGAACAGTACCTTCCCAGATTCAAGATTCCTGTCTCCTTTTACGAGTTGCCGGACGAAACAGGTCAAGGCCGCATCAAACCGGACCGGCACTATCTTGCAAAACTGGCGGAAGATCTGAAGCAACTTCTTCCGTGACAAAATCCGGATGCTCAGGAGGGTGTGTGCTGTGACTTTTTCAGCTCCTTCAGAATTTCTCTGAGAAGGGCGTTAATTTCATCAACGTCAAAAACCGACGTCTGAATGGAAGACAATGTGCTATCAATGCTGCTCAACAACTCAACTATTCTTTCTGAATCCTTCATAAAAGATCCTCCTTTTCTTGGGCTTTATTATTCGGGCTTCAATTTGTGGGATGACAGCAGGCAATTGGGGTCAAGCCTTGATTTGTGATCAAGCCCAAACCTTCGGCATGTTATCACTGATCAAGATTTGACCCTATTCTCTCTTTTTCAGGGGAAGTGGTCGGACCTGACTTTGAACAACATCGAGTTGTTTTTACCCAAAACAGCCTTGAGCTGAAATGGGTAAAAGTTTAAAAGGCTGATTTCAACCCGGGAAATTTGCGGGACATCCTATAGTCCCTCCTGTCAAGCAGAAAGTGCCAAATAGAAAAATAATATAAAATTAACAGGATACAAACTCATACGTTTTAAGGGCGCAATTATCCTATTGCTCTTTGACATAGTTTTTCGGCGAATCTCTCACTATAGCGAACCACGCATCTAATCGTTACATTTATCCGGCATGTGGCATTGAGCCGCCGCCAATCATCCCTTATCCAGATTCCAGAGTTCAGTGAGAGGCCCTGCATTGTCCCTCCAGAGGTCTAAGCCCCAACGTCCATGCTCGGGCTCTCTCGCCGAATGATGAAGCTGTGTTTACTTTATATTGAGATGATGAGGATTAAATGCTTCCCATCTCTTCATTAAGGTCCAGGCGATAATGAGCATCTTGGCTGCCAGTTTTACTCTCATCTTGGTTCTGATTCCACGCTCACGCTCTCGACCGCAAAGTAGTTTATTAAAGTAAG
>JABXJX010000167.1 GCA_013375375.1 Desulfobacterales bacterium
GTCCGATGAGTCAACACAGGACCAATGTCATGGACCGTACTGCGTAATGGAATCATCAACCCGGGGGTTGTCCTGCGTAAAATATTCAAATCACGACTGATCGTACGTGGCGAGACGAAGAACACACGGTAGGCCAGGTCTTCACGAGTCAACAGAGCTCCTTGACTCAAAGCCTCCTGACAAATATCCGGGATCCGAGCCTGGCGAAAACCGGCAGGTCTGTGCTCTTGTAGAATCCTATCATCTTCAGAGCCACGATGCACCGTCAGACATACGTTCTGCTTTTCACAATCCACCACTGGTTTGCCCGCCGGCTCATCGGCGCTAACAGCGATCAGTGTGACCTTTCCTGGTGGAGCCTTGATGGACTGTTGATCCAGAAAAGGAAAGTAAACCTCTTTGACGACTTCCAGAACCGCCTCGGCCTCAAAAGGAGAACAGTTTAATCCGTGCTGGACCTCGTGGATAAACTTGGCGTCGAGCGTTTTGGAATCCAGCCGTCTAAGCACCTCTCGCTTTTTGTTCCGAACTCCCATAGAAAACTCCTTCCTGACAAAACGTTTTCCCTCATCGTAGCATATTGCGACCGGTGGGGCATATGTCAGGAAGGTTAATCCGAAAAAAATGAAAAATTCTCAAAAAATGTTTGTTTCTGGGCAAAAAACTGATGTTTGGTACCTTCACAACTCATCCAATCTGACATCTGTGGAGTCAAAATGGAGACACGAATTTTCGAAGAATTCTGACGTTTTGCAACTCGTGGGAAGGGTGCCTTTCATGTGCGCGCACTGGCCTCATAGGCTGGTGGGAGCGGCCCAAAAGATTTTGACAGATCTGTGGTCTTCAGTAATGTGGTTGAACATGCCTTTGAAGCAACTGGGATGAAGAATGTGCCCATGGAAGAAAGACCCCAGCTTCTCACGGAACGTAGCTCGGCACTAATCAGAGTTGCCTTTGGGACATATCTCGAGCAAAAGGGGTTAGGACATATCTTAGCATCTCCTTATTACCCGCAGACCAATGGCAAGATTGAGCGGTATCACAGGTCAATTTAGGAACAGGTGTGTTGACATGTGTGGACGTAGCCGGAACAGCTGGAAAGAGAAATCAAGCGATTTGTTGCGTGGTACAACAGCCAACGTTATCATGAGGCCTTGGGTAATGTTACACCAGATGACGTGTACTTTAGCAGAAAACAGGCGATCCTGACCTTCGTGGTCCAATACTACCAACGTGGAGAAATCTCGGACTCAAGAAGCGGTGAGTAAAGACTTCTTGATGAACCTGCCAGTAGTAACTACATCAACATCAGGCTGAGGACTGAGCAGGAAACTGTCGTCGAATTGCTTTTGTGAATCTGTCGAATCCTGTGGTGGGAGGTGTTCTGCTATGCTTTTTTGGTTTATATTTTCGCACTGCTCAGTGTTTTCTTCTCCAAAGTATTGGAAATCCTTTCAATTAGCTTTGCGAAATCGACCGGTTTGGCAATGTAATCTGAAATACCAAAAGAGGAGGCCTCAACTACATCCTGTGCCTCGCAGAGCGCGGTAACCATTATGACAGGTGTGTCTTTTAATACGGGATCCTTTCTCATGCGTTCGAGCATCTCGTGGCCGTTCATGACGGGCATATCAGTATCTAATAGTACTAAATCCGGTTTTTCATTTGCTGCTTTTTCCAACCCATCCTTTCCATTGGTGGCAGTAATAACCTTATAGTGACACCATTCAAGGCGACACTTGATGATGCTAACGCAATCGGGCTCGTCATCAACGACAAGTATCTTGGCTGGG
>JABXJX010000034.1 GCA_013375375.1 Desulfobacterales bacterium
TAAAGGGATGGCGGCCTATAGGAAAATTGATAGCCCCGGCCGGCCCTTTCATTTTTCCATAGACGAGGGCAAGGTATAGTTTCCGCACCAGGCGTTTCTTAAACTGGCGGCTCAGGCCCTCGTGGGCCATGTCATTTTTTGCCGCAACGAGGGTGCCGGAGGTGTCCTTATCAAGGCGGTGAACGATGCCCGGCCGAAGCTCTCCCCCAATCCCTTTTAGATCGCGACAATGGTAGAGCAAGCCGTTTACAAGGGTTCCGCTCCGGTGTCCCGGCGCAGGATGGACAACAAGGCCGGGAGGCTTGTTCAAGACGATGACATCACCGTCTTCATACAGGATAGAAAAAGGAATCGGTTCCGGCTTGCATGTTATGGGTTGCAGGGGCGGGATTTTACACTGGACTATGTCCCCGCATCGGGTGACATAGCCGGGCTTCTTTGTCAGGCCACTAACCGTGATGTTCCCGGCCCGAATCAATCTGCCCGCATAGGAACGGGACAGGGCGGGAATTCGTGCTGCTACGACCGTATCAAGACGTTGACCAGCCTCGGATTCGGTTGCCGTAAAGGTGAGATCTTTGCAAAACATCCCCTTTTGCCCAATCTCTGCGTCAGGCTCATCTGCCTGCGGCGGACTCAAAATACTCCAAGTATTCCTGCGGGTAAAATCTTCGCCTTTCTTGACCTTGAACAAAATTGAACGTTTTGCAAAGGTCTCAATCCATAAGGTTCATAGGTCAAGGTCAAGGAAGCCTGCAAAGCTTGAACTGGTTAACGGAGATGATTATTCCAGGTTAAATATCGCCTTTATATCCAACATGATAGTACTCTCATCCGTCTTCTTGGCAATGGAGAGTTCTTTGAGCAGGAGGCTTTGTGCAGTATCAAGCATCTTGCGTTCACCAAAAGAGAGTTCTTTATCTCCCTTCAGCAGGTATAGGTCCCTGAGAACCTCCGCCACCTCGTAGACTGATCCGGTCTTAATCTTTTCCATGTAGTCACGGTAACGCCGGTTCCAGGTCTGATTGTCCGCAGGAATATCTCTTTTCTTCATGATTTCATAGACTCTTCCTACCTCTTCCTCGTCGATGATATCCCGTAGACCCACAGATTCCACGTTATTCACAGGTATCATAATGATCATATCGTTTTCGAGGATCTTTATGATATAAAAATCCTGCTCTTGACCGGAGATCTCTCGCGTCTCGATCGCCTCGATACGCCCCACGCCGTGTGCCGGATATACTGTCAGGTCACCAATTTTAAACATACGAAAAACCCCGCTTTTTTAAATATAAAACAAAAATTGCCAATCCTTTAAGAGGTTTTAAAATTTAAATAATATCATTTCTTTGCCAAATAATCAACTCAAAACCCACACTTTTCGGGCCAAATCCTCATTAACCCAAAAGCAGGAGGTGTATGGGGTACTGAAAGCTCACGCTCAAGAGATGTTGAAGATTGAAAATTAATCCTTATAATGTCAAGCTATTATGTTTACAAAACTCTATCGACATTTTTTATGAAATGTTCGGGATAGGGAACCCAAGAGCGGCATGGCCGGATTTGGCGTTCCTGGCGAATCTTTAAAAAATGTGTAATTCGCAGATTCTGCGGAAATGATGGCCGTGGATCGCCAATGTAATGGCCAGTGACAACAACTCGGGACGGCGAAAAAGCGTCCAGAACAAGAGCCTCCAATACTGGAATCGCTCCTTGCCAAAAATACCCAAACGGATGTTGGAACGAAAAAACGCCAAGAAGCGCTGAAAGTCCAGCGGGATTTCGATCTTTGGCGCCTTATACTCTCGCAGGAAGGTCTTAACGCGCTCATAGTAGTGCTTATGCGAATAAATGTGGTACATTATATTCCTATATCCCTCGCACAAGACATTAAGGTCCATGTTAGGGATTATGTTAGTTGTGCCGTCTACGTTATCCCCCGACATATGACCGAGCAGGCGACCCTCTTGTTTCAAACGTTCGTAAAGTCTTGTGCCGGGAGGGGCCTGAAGCAGGCCGACCATCGCCGTCACAATCCCGCTTTTTTGGATAAAATCAATTTGTCGTTGGAAGATGGAATGGGTGTCATTGTCGAAGCCGACGATGAAGCCTCCCTGTACCTGCAAGCCGGCTCGCTGGATACGTTTCACGTCTTCGACCAGGTCACGGTTTCTGTTCTGCTTTTTGTTACATTCAGCTAGGCTTTCCTCATCCGGCGTTTCGATCCCGATAAAGACCGCATCAAACCCCGCCTTGACCATCATCTCCATCAATGGCTCGTCGTCGGCCAGATTGATAGAGGCTTCTGTGTAAAACGGTACTCCTCTCTTGTCTTTCTGCCATTCGATTAGCGCGGGCAAGAGCTGGGTCTTGAGATACCTTTTGTTGCCGATGAAGTTGTCATCCACGAAGAAGACCTGTCCACGCCATCCAAGGTTGTAAAGGCCATCCAATTCGGCAATAATCTGCTCGGCTGTCTTGATGCGCGGCCGGTGCCCGAATAACACCGTCACGTTACAAAACTCGCAATTGAACGGGCAGCCTCTGGAGAACTGAATACTCATCGAAGCATACCGCTTGAGATCAGCCAACTCCCACATAGGGGCCGGTGTCTCCCGGATGTCGCAAAATTCGGATGTCTCGTAGACGCGCCTGGCGCATCCCGTTTCCAGATCCGCCAGGAAAGGCGGGAGGGTCAGTTCGGCCTCGTTCAGCACAAAATGATCCACATCCTCAAACCCCCCGTACTCGCTCGTGAAGAGTGGTCCGCCGGCAATGACCTTGAGGCCCGCCTCCTTGCATTTGGCAATGGTCTGACGCGCTGACTCTCTCTGCACAACCATGCCGCTGATAAATACGCAATCGGCCCACGCCAGGTCTTTTTCAGTGAGCTTTGTCACATTGACATCAACCAGGCGCTTGGACCATTGTTTGGGCAGCATCGCCGCGAGTGTAAGCAGGCCCATTGGTGGCAAGGTGGCCTTTTTGTGAATGAATTTTAGTGCATGCTTAAAACCCCAGAATGTATCCGGAAACTCGGGGTAGATTAACAGGACGTTCATTGGATGAGATTCCTTATAGCCTTTCTATTCAGTTGTAGTTGGTTTCGGGCGGTTCCTGGACCAGCATCTCGGCCAGAGTCAGATTCACCCTGGGCAGGGCCTTGATCTTCGGTCCCACAAAGGCCATCTCCAGGGAGGCCAGATCCCGGTAAAAACCTGTTCTGTCCAGAACGGGCACATCTTCCAAGTGCGAGTAAAGCTCCTGGCACCTAAAACAGCCTGGAAAACTCATCTTTTTACTGTCCGGCCTGACAAAGCTGTTCGGGACCCCGTGCATGCGGCAGATCATGAGCCTATATTCATAAAGCTGGCAAAGCCCGTTGTCGTTCAATGGACACATAATGCGGGGTCTAAGGCCCTGAGCCAAGGAAGCTCGGCTCTGTCTGACGTACTCCATGGCCCTGTTCATAAACTCCCGTTTTTTTTCATCGGAACAGGACTTTATCCCCTTCAAAAGATAAGCCCATTCGATATAGGTATGGTGCTGGAAATGGCTGGCGCAGCAATTGTCAGGACATCCCCGGCAGGAGAGGCCGATCTTGCCGGCAGCCCGGTTGTAGGCCTCCTCCATCTCGGAATAGAGCCCGGACAGTTTTGTAAACAGAGTGCTTTTAAATGTTTTGTCTCGCATATAGCAGATCTGCTGCTCAACGAATCCTATCTCGGCTTCCGGTCAAATGCGAACGCAAAGCCCTGTAAGATATGAATCGTGGCGACTGTGGAGGCAACACTTATAAACAACAAAGGGATTGGTGACAACCACACCAATCCCTTTGTTTACATAGCCCGAATATGTGGTGCTGCTTAGATCAGGAACGGCACCATGAGAAGGGCCACCACGTTCAGGATCTTGATCATCGGGTTGACGGCAGGACCTGCTGTGTCTTTGTACGGATCGCCGACCGTGTCGCCCGTGACAGCAGCCTTGTGGGGTTCACTTCCCTTGCCGCCAAAGTGGCCGTCCTCTATGTGCTTTTTGGCATTGTCCCATGCTGCGCCTCCCGTGGTCATGGAGATCGCCACAAAGACGCCTGTGATGATACTGCCGATCAGCACTGCGCCGAGCGCAACCGGGCCAAGCAAGAACCCGACCAGTATGGGAACCACCACTGGTATAAGGGCCGGCACGATCATCTCTTTAAGGGCAAAACGGGTCACGATATCCACGCAGCGCGCATAGTCCGGTTTTGCCGTACCTTCCATGATCCCCGGGATCTCCCTGAATTGCCGCCTCACCTCGACCACGACCTGGCCACCGGCTTTTCCTACCGCCATCATGGCAATGGAGGCAAAGAGGTAGGGAAGGAGGCCTCCAATGAAAAGGCCGATGATCACGTACACGTTGCCAAGTTCAAAGGTCAATGCCTCTGCCGCACCGCCGGCGGCATGCGCAGCCTCGGTCAGGTCCTGAATGTAAGCGGCAAAGAGCACTAAGGCTGCCAGGGCTGCAGAACCGATGGCATACCCCTTGGTAACCGCCTTGGTGGTGTTACCGACCGCATCCAGGGGATCGGTGACCGCTCGAACACTCTCATCCATCCCCGCCATCTCAGCGATACCGCCCGCATTGTCTGTGATCGGCCCGTAGGCATCAATGGCGATCACCATACCGGTCATCGACAGCATGCTCATGGCAGCCAGGGCGATCCCAAAGAGGCCTGCCAACTGATAAGAGGCAAAAATAGCAGCACAGATCAGGATGACCGGGATGGCTGTGGACTGCATACTTACTGCAAGGCCTGCAATGATGTTCGTGCCATGCCCTGTAGTAGATGCCTGTGCAATCCCCTTAACCGGACCTCGGACCCCTGTATAGTATTCGGTCACGATTACTATGCCCACGGTCAGTACCAGACCGATCAGTGTGGAGAGATAAAGGTTCATGAAGGGAATTTCCAGTCCCACCATCATCTTCTTGGTTGCAAAGTAAAATGCGGCACCAGCAAGAATAGCCGCACCAAACATCCCCTTGTAAAGGGCGCCCATGATATACGTGCTGCCGGCACCCATCCTTACAAAGAAGCTCGCAATGATGGAGGCTACAATGGAGATAGCGCCCAGCACGAGCGGGAAGGTCACTGTATTATGGTAAACTTCCGCCCCAACCTTGGCTTCCGGGAAAAGGAGATGGGCCAGCAGCATGGCTGCCACGGCTGTGACAGCATAGGTCTCAAACAGGTCTGCGGCCATGCCTGCGCAGTCGCCCACATTGTCGCCCACGTTGTCGGCAATGGTTGCGGGGTTTCTGGGATCATCTTCAGGGATGCCAGCCTCGACCTTGCCCACCAGGTCAGCACCAACGTCCGCGCCCTTGGTGAAGATGCCGCCGCCCAGCCGGGCAAAGATGGAGATCAGGCTCCCGCCAAAACCGAGCGCTATCAGGGCCCTGATGTCATGGGTCAGGGTATAGTAGCCGGCCACGCATGTCAGGGCCAGGCCTGCCACTATCATCCCTGTGACCGTTCCGCCCCTAAACGCCAAGGAGAGCCCGGCCCCAAGGCCCTTCTTGGAGGCCTCTGCCGTGCGCACGTTCGCAATGACCGACACACGCATCCCAATATAGCCTGCAACGTAAGAGGCTGTGGCCCCGATGATGAAGCCGATGGCGGTCGTAATCCCCATGGTGGCCCAAATAATGACAATGATGACGCCAGCCGCAATAATGACCGTCCTCAACTGGCGGTTAAGATAGGCTATGGCCCCTTCCTTGATCGCGCCGGCAATCTCCTTCATTTTTTCGTCCCCTGGCGGGGCCTTTTTTACAGCGCCTGCCAGAAGCAGCGCGAAAACTACACCTACCGCACCAACAAGTGTACAATAAAGCTCAACATTAGTCATAACTGTCTCCTCCCAATATTTCTTTCTGGAATTGTCTTACCATGAAATCGATTCATCGCCCCTGATAGCCCTTTGAAAAGGACCGTATCCACGGCATCCTGTGCCATGTCGATTACGTCATCCAAGAGTCTCTCTTGGTTGGTGTCGAATCCACCCAGCACGTAAGCTTTTGCCTCTTGCCGGGTTTGTGGACGCCCGATGCCAACGCGAACGCGGACAAATGCGCCACTACCAAATGCTTCTATTAGAGATTTCACACCGTTATGTCCTCCATCCCCTCCTTTCTGTTTAATCCTTATTTTGCCAAAGATAAGATCCATGTCATCGTGAATCACTAAGATCTCTTTTGTGTCTAATTTGAGAAAAGATGCCAAGTCCTTGACTGCCGGGCCGCTCAGATTCATAAAGGTCATGGGCTTGGCAAGAACCACAGGTCTGCCCTTCACCATGCCAAGACCAAAAATACTCTCGCAATGCCGTTTATCGAGCAATATGCCCTGCCTCTGTGCCAGCCGATCAACGACCATGAACCCGACGTTATGCCGGGTCAGGCGGTATTCCTCCCCGGGGTTTCCCATGCCCACGATCAACTGAAACCTATGTTCCGGCATCCGCTGATACTAAGTAGTATCCTCCTCTTTTGCAGCTTCCTTTTTTGGGGCTTCAGATTCCCCGGCTTCGGCCTCTACAGCTTCCTCTTCTGCTTCCTCTTCGGGTACTTCTTCTTCCTCTTCCTCCTCCACAGTCGGCGCCACCACCGTGAGCACCGTAAGACCGGGGGCAGCCAACAGCCTTATCTTATCTCCAAGCTCAATATCTCCAATGTGAACGGAGTCCCCGATGTCGAGGCCCGTCACATCGACTTCGATCTTATCGGGCATGTCTGCGGGAAGACAGGATATCTCGAGTTCATGGCGCACCACCTGTAAAAGGCCTCCACGTTCAACCCCCTTGGACTTCCCTGTTACCGCAACCGGCACATTCACTACAACCTCCTCATACAACGATATTTCATAAAAATCAATATGAAGATATCTATCGGTCACAGGAGAGGTCTGAACCTCTTTTACCATCGCTGTAGCATTCTTGGTGCCACCGTTTTTGATTATAAGCTTTAGAATTACCTGCTCAGTTCCGCTATCCTTGTAGATCTTATCCAGATCGAGCGAAGAGAGTGTAAGGGGTATGGACTCTCTTTTTGGGCCGTACAGCACCGCCGGGATAAGTCCTTGCCGTCTGAGTTCCCGAGCCGAACTCTTACCAAAGGTATTTCGTTGAGTGACTTTTAGATCAAATATTTCCAATGAGTTTTCTCCTTTATTTCGTTATTTATTACGTGATCTGTCCCAAATACATTTTCCCAGGGCTTATATAATTGCGCGACTACACGAACAAGGAGCTGACCGAACTCCCTGTGTGAGAGCGATGAATCGCCTCTGCTAAAAGTTTGGAAACGGACAATACACGGATCTTATCACACCTCTTGGCCTTTTTACTTAGAGGGTTGGTATTGGTAACCACAAGGGTTTGAATCTCCGAATTCGTAATGCGCTTTACAGCGGGACCCGACAGGACCGCATGAGCGCAGCAAGCATGAACCTCCAAAGCGCCGTGTTTCTTCAAGGCAAAAGCCGCCTGGGTGAGAGTCCCTGCGGTGTCCACCATGTCATCTAAGATAATCGCTATCTTCCCATCAACATCCCCTACTACGTTCATGGCCTTGGCCTTGTTGGGCGCAACACGTCGTTTATCGATAATTGCAAGCTGAGCATGGAGGCGCTTGGCAAAGGCACGGGCCCTTTCCACGCCCCCTGCGTCCGGTGAGACAATGACGGTGTTATTTTTAAAACTTTTTTTGATATAGTCCAGCAAAACGGGTGCTGCAAAGAGGTTGTCCACCGGAATATCAAAAAAACCCTGGATCTGGCCAGCATGGAGATCCATGGTAATCACACGGCCGGCACCGGCCGCCGTAAGGAGGTCGGCCATCAGTTTTGCGCTGATAGGTACACGTGGCGCCACCTTCTTGTCCTGCCGGGCATAGCCATAGTATGGAACGACTGCGGTGATCCTCTGCGCCGACGATCGCTTGAAGGCATCTATCATCAGCAGCAGTTCCACCAAATGGTCATTTACGGGGGCGCATGTGGACTGTAAAACAAAAACGTCCTTGCCACGCACATTCTCCTGGATTTCTACCTGAATTTCACCATCACTAAATGTTTTTACTTGGGCGTCACCCAACTTAATACCGATGTAACGGCAAATATCTTGAGCTAATTCGGGATTAGAGTTCCCGGCAAACAGGACAAGGCTATGCATAAGTCACCGTAAACGATTGGCGGAACTTCTCAGGCAAATACATCATGAAAAATAAAAACACTGATTGATCATCGCGCAACGGATGTAATACAAATAGCTCACATGGCTGGGGTGGGAGGATTCGAACCTCCGAATGCAGGAACCAAAATCCTGTGTCTTACCACTTGACGACACCCCAGCACGATTATCAGGAAAGCAATAATTCTACCAGAGATATATCCCATCTTCCTTTCTGCCTTCGCCGTAAACGGATTATGCTGTGAATCGCCTTTGCGGCCTGCTGTGCATCCTTGAACAGGCCAAATACACTTGGTCCGCTCCCGGACATGAGAGCGATTTCCGCACCGAGATCAAGGAGGCCCCTCTTGATGGTTTTTATCACCGGGAACTTCTCAATGGTTACCTGCTCTAAATCATTACACAAAATGCCCTTGATCTTGGAAAAATCTTTAAGGTGGCAATTTTTAAGATTTTTCTCACAATTTGTCAATCCTAAATTTAAATTTCTGTAAACCCAGTCCGTGGAGACCTCAAATCCTGGACACACCAAGACCACGAAGAACGGCGGCAGATCTCCATACACCTCCAAATCATCTCCAATCCCACGGGCGACTGCCGCATGCTTAAACAAGAAAAAAGGGACATCAGCTCCAACCTTAAGGGCAATCTCCATAAGTTCCCCGTCGCTAAAAGGAAACCCATAGCGCTGGTTCAGACCCATCAGCACGGCAGCAGCATTGCTGCTGCCACCACCAAGGCCCGCAGCCACAGGTATAACCTTGTCAATGAAAATAGCCACTCCATCTCGTATTGACAGGGCGTTAAAAAAAAGAGAGGCCGCCTGATGTGCCAAATTGCTTCTGTCTTCAGGTACCCCTGGGTGAGAACAGTCGACGCTTATGGAGGGTTGATCAAAGGAGAGTGAAACAGTATCAAACAGGCTAACTCGAGAAAGTAGGGTTATGATCTCATGGTATCCATCCGGCCGCCTACCAACCACCTTCAGGAAGAGGTTTATCTTGGCAGGTGATGGTATGACCAGTTCGTTCATAGGGTTAGCCGGTTGAGCCCGTTGGGTCGGTTGGGTCGGTTGAGCTGGTTCTGAAATGCGAAAACCGGATAACGCGCAAACGGGCCAAGCGGGCTAACCAGACCCCACCTATTTGGTTATGTTAAGGGCCAAAAAGCCTTTTTTTCTCTTGATAAGGAGATGAATAGTCTTGTCCTTTTTAACTTTTCTAATCTGTGACTGATAATCTTCAAGGGTCTTCATGGGTTTGTGATCTATCTCCAGGATGAGATCCCCTTCTCGAACATCGGCCTTGTCAGCCTGCCCACCCTCCTCAACACTAACAACAACAAGGCCTTCAGTCTCTGATATACTGAATTGCCTGGCAAGCTCTTTTGTCAGGGTGGAAACTGTCATGCCGAGATCGGTCTCTTCCATTGGCTGTCTTCGAGCAAGGCTTTCTTTGTCCTCCGTGCGTTTGACAATCTTTACCCGAAAGGTGTGTTCCTTCCCTACCCTTATCACCTTAATGGTAATTTTTTTGCCTACGGGGATCTCCGCAATTTTTTTGGATAGATTCCGGCTGTCCTCAATCTTGTCGCCATCTACCTCAATGATCACATCCTTTGGTTTAATCCCTGCTTTGTCTGCAGGGTCTCCCTTGAAAACTTCCCCTATCAGTGCACCCTTGCCATCCTTTACACCATAATACTCGGAAAGTTCCGGAGTAAGATTCTGGATGCTGACACCGAGCCAGCCCCGCGTAACCGTACCCGAAGCCTTGAGCTGCTCAATGATCCCGCGTGCAAGGTTGATCGGAATGGCAAAACCGATCCCAACATTACCACCGCTTCTGGAGAAGATGGCTGTATTGATACCTACCACCTCTCCTTTCATGTTGATAAGCGGCCCCCCGCTGTTTCCGGGATTGATGGAGGCATCGGTCTGGATAAAATCGTCGTACGGTCCGGAGCCGATCACACGTCCTTTGGCGCTCACGATTCCGGCCGTTACCGTGTGCTCCAGCCCAAATGGGCTTCCGATAGCCACAACCCACTCACCCACTTTAAGGGTGTCGGAGTCGCCTAACTTGACAGTCTGAAGGTTGCGCCAGGACTTTACCTTGATCAAGGCAATGTCGGTCTTGACGTCTCGGCCGAAAATCTCGGCGTCATACTCCTTACCATTCTTCAATTTCACCTTGATTTTATCGGCATTTTCAATAACATGATTGTTGGTCACGATATATCCTTCTTTATCAATAAAAAATCCCGAACCAAGGCTTCTCTGTTTAAATTCGCGGCGTGGTATGTCTCCAAAAAACCTCTCAAAAAAATCGCGGAAAGGGTCATCTTTTCCAAATGGGCTTTGAAAGTGCCTGAAAGTCTGCCTGCTCCTCTTTATAACCTTTTCGGTTCGAATATTGACCACGGTAGGACTCACCGCCATGGCCACATCCGTAAAACTGACCGGAACCATGACGGTTGAAGATGGATTCAAAGCCGAGGTGTTTTGCGTGATGTTGAAACCAGTAGCCAGGAAGACGCCTGCTAATATGGCAACCAGCATCGCCACTAAAATCGGAAGGCGCCAGGTATTTATCCTGTTCTGTTTGTTCGAACTCATTAATATTCCCCTTGTAATGAATGAGATGCGATATACTATTTCGCCCACATTGTGTTTTATTGTGTCTCTTTTACATAACGCATCTTTAGATCGTACAGGATGTTCTTTAAAAGCTGCTCTTCATCAGTGGTCAGATTCCCCCTGGTCTTTTCTTCCAGCATGGATAAAATATCAATGGTATGTTTTGCCATGGCAAGATTCTTCTCCTTTTTACCACTTGAAGGGTCCGGTATCTCACCAAAATGAAGAAGGGCTGAAGAACTGACAGAAAAAATAAATGTGGCAAAATTTACTTCGGGAAGCTGCGTTTCCTCGCCTGCTTCCGGCTCGGCCTTGCCTGCTGCGGCTTCCTTTTCTGTTTTCTCTTCTTTAGCTTCTTTGTGATCCTCGGTCTTGGGCTCACCTGTTTCCGTGGAAAATGTCCGCTTGTCTTTTATAATAAAACCCTTCTCTTCCTCTGCCATGATTCCCTCCCTAAGCTATATGCTATATTAGAAAACTTAAGCTAATGATATCAATTCTGTATTTATAAGCTCTTTTCACAATACTGTCAAGATGACGGCGTCGGCACCGGCTAATGATCCCAAACTATCCGGTCTGCGCAACACTAAGGATACTAAATTCGTATAGATCTACAGCTCCAGGGGAGTTACTGATTTGATTAAGGGTAGGCTCCGCAGCTCCTTCATGGCCTCCGGCGGTGTGGGCGTATCTGTATCCAGGAGGATCACATTGCGGCCGCCATCCTTTTCCTGGCCCACATTCATTCGGGCAATATTTACGTTGTATCGCCCGAGCACGGTTCCAATGCTGCCGATGGCACCGGGTTTGTCTACGTTATGGATAAGAAGAAGATGTCCTTCAGGAATCACTTCAAGCCTAAAGGTGTTGATCCGGACAATTCTCGGTTCGCGTTTGCCGAATATGGTTCCGGAAACCGTGTTGGACCTTTCAGAGGCTGTAGCGTGAATCGTGATGAGATTGGTAAAATCTTCAGCCTCAACGTTGCGCGACTCAATGACTTTAATTCCCCGTTCCTTGGCGATCATGGGGGCATTGACGAAATTGACTTCGTCTTTGAGAAACGGAGCGAGCAACCCTTTTAAAGCGGCCGTGGTAACGGAAGTCGTGTCAAGACCTTGAAAATCTCCCAGGTATTCTATGGTAACTGTCTTAATCGCCCCTCCGGCCAGCTGTGCCTGGAGACAGCCCATGCGTTCAGCCAGGGTTAAATAAGGCCGGAGCTTGGTCAACAATTCTCCGGTTACAGACGGAACATTGACGGCATTGATGATCGTGCCGGTCTGAAGGTAACTGATGATCTGTTCGGCCACTGCCACGGCCACATTGGTTTGGGCCTCAGCCGTAGATGCCCCAAGGTGAGGCGTGCAAATGATATTATCGAATTCAAAAAGGGGTGAAGAACCCGGAGGCTCGGTTTCAAAGACATCCAGGGCGGCGCCTCCCACTTTTCCGGACTTCACAGCATCGGCCAGGTCTTTTTCGTTCACGATACCGCCACGGGCGCAGTTGATGATCATCACACCGGGCTTCATCCGGTCGATGGCCTCTTTGTTGATGAGGTTAACGGTCTCTTCCATCTTCGGCACATGAATGGTAATATAATCCGCACGCCTGTAAAGGTCCTCCAAAGAAACCAGCTCAAAACCCGCCTGCTCTACCAATTCCTTGTTTGCATAGGGATCGTGTACGATGACCCGCATCTTGAGTCCTCGGGCCCGGTCAGCCACAATGCTGCCTATCCGTCCGTAGCCAAGCAGCCCGAGAGTTTTGTTAAAAATCTCTTTCCCTTGCAGGTTTTTCTTTTCCCACCGCTCAGCCTTTAGGGATGCAGTCCCCTGTGGGATATTTCGTGAAAGCGCAAGCATCATGGCAATAGCATGCTCGGCCGTGGTTACCACATTCCCCTCCGGCGTGTTCATGACCACGACCCCTCGTTTGGTGGCCGCAGGGATGTCCACATTATCGAGCCCGATACCGGCCCGGCCTACAACTCTTAGCCTGGTGGCCGCCTCAAGGATTTCCTCGGTCACCTTGGTGGCGCTCCTTATTACCAGTGCCTCGTAGTCGCCTATGATCTCCTTTAATTCCTCGGGTGTAAGGCCGACTTTTACATCAACATCAATGCCCCCGGCCTCTTCAAACATCTTAATGCCCACATCTGCCAGCTTGTCACTCACAAGGACCTTCAATTCTGCTTCTCCTTCAATGTCTTGATCGTTATTCGTCCGCCTTCGGCGGATTACCTCTTACGTGTGATGGTCACCGCCACACAGGCTATTTTTACTTTCAAACCGGACGGCTTGTCAAGAGGCTCTTGCCCGGACCACTCGTTTTCCCCTTGACACGCAAGGTCTTTTCTCCTTATAGCTTCGCTGCATAACCAAGGAGGTTGAAATGAAAGGGAGAATCTATAATTTCAATGCCGGGCCGGCAGTTCATCCTTTGCCGGTTTTGGAGGAAATCGCCGCAGGGTTTCTGAACTTCAAGGGCTCTGGCATGTCTATCACGGAAGTGAGCCATCGATCAAAGTGGTTTGACGAGGTTATTGAGGATGCTGCAGCGCGTGTGAGACGCCTCCTTAAGCTCGACGAGAACTTTCATGTTCTGTTTCTCCAGGGCGGGGCAAGTTTGCAGTTTTCCATGATTCCGATGAACCTGCTCCCCGGGGGCCGCTCAGCAGATTATGTAAACACCGGCACCTGGTCTGCCAAGGCTATCAAGGAGGCCAGGATTCAGGAGAAGGCGGTTCAGGTGGTAGCTTCATCTGAAGATAAGAACTTTTCCTATATCCCAAAGGATATTCCCTTTAACACGAACGCCGCCTATGCCCACATCACTTCCAACAATACGATCAAGGGGACCCAGTGGCCGTCTTTTCCCGACACAGGAGGCGTCCCTATTATCTGTGACATGTCTTCAGACATTATGAGCCGGCCCTTTGATGTTTCTCCTTTCGGACTGATCTATGCCGGGGCCCAAAAGAACCTGGGGCCGGCAGGCGCCACACTAATCATCATTCGTAATGATATGCTGAAGCGCGTGCCACATGATCTTCCAACAATGCTCAAGTACACGACCTTTGTGGAGCGCAATTCCATGTTCAACACACCACCCTGCTTTGCCATATACACCATTCAACTGGTGCTGAAATGGATTGAGGAGACCATCGGCGGGCTTGAGAAAATGGAAAAAATCAACCGGGACAAGGCCGGCATCCTCTATCAGGCAATTGACGAGTCCGAATTTTACAGGGGTACCGCGGAAAAGGAGAGCAGGTCTTTGATGAATGTGACCTTTCGACTCCCCACCGAAGATCTGGAAAAGCGGTTTGTTCAGGAAGCCCTTGAACACGGCATGGGCGGACTAAAAGGGCACCGCTCGGTTGGAGGCTGCCGGGCGTCAATCTATAATGCCGCGACCCTTGAGGCGGTAAAGGCTTTGGTAGATTTCATGCAAGAATTTGCCCGAAAAAACGGCTGATGCCCTTTCCGGGAAACCAACGAGAGAAGAGTCCCTCTTAAACCGACAGATCTTAATAGGACCTGCCATTTTCCGTAGATGCGAACAGCCCATTTGAAACCTTTGTAACACGTTCAATGCCTTTGTACGCTTTGACAGCTTGGCTTTTACATGATATTGAAAAATATTGTAATAAACAATGCAGAGATGTCCATTAGCCGTCAAGGGGCATCTTTTTTTGAGATGCTCCTTGACGGCTCTTTCAGAGGCTATCTGCGAACCTGCCTGTTTGGGCAACAGCCTGTTGACACATAACCTGTAACTCAACAAGGAGAGAAACGATGTTACAAATCGAGGATTTACAGGTCAAGCTTGGCGACACGGAGATCCTTAAGCACATCGATCTTGAGATTAATCCGGGTGAGACCCATGTGTTGTTCGGTCCGAACGGCTCGGGCAAGACGTCTTTATTGATGACGATTATGGGTTACCCGCAGTACAGGGTCACGGGCGGGAAGATTGTCTTCAAGGGAGAAGAGATCACTAATATGCCTGTTAACGAGCGAGCGCAACTCGGCATTGGTTTGTCTTACCAGCGGCCGCCCACTATTCATGGCGTCAAGATGAAGCAAATGGTTCAAATCTGCGCCAAAGGAGAAGTGGATGCTGAAACGCTGGCGGAAAAGGTGAACTTTTCCGAATTCATGGAGCGGGACATAAATGCAGGTTTTTCCGGCGGCGAGATCAAGCGCTCGGAACTGTTGCAGTTGATGGCCCAGGATCCGGACCTGTTGCTCTTTGATGAGCCGGAGTCGGGTGTTGACTTAGAAAATATTTCCCTAATAGGAAATACGATCGGCAAACTGCTTCAACGAGATTTTAAATTAAACGCTGGGAAGACCCAGAAGGAGAGACGCAATGAACGGACCAAGATGGGCCTGATCATTACGCACACCGGTTTTATCTTGGACTACGTGACCGCGGACAAGGGACAATTACTATATGATGGCATGTTGACTTGCACGAGCAATCCCCGGGAAATTTTCAAGTGTATCAGCGAGGTTGGATATGGGGAGTGTATAAGATGCGCGATTTAGATGAAAAGGCCCTGCAGGCCAAAGAGAAGAAAGCCGCGATAGGCCCAGATATAGACCTTGATAGCTATCGGTCCGAGCCAGTCCCCCATGATTATTTAGAGGACATAGGTGCACTGTCTGAAGCTGATAAAAAGCAGATGATCCTGGCGGGCGTGGACGCCAAGGAAATGGAGAGATCTGGTAGCTTTGTGCAAAAAGATACTTCGGTGCTCCATGCCCGCTCAAAGCAGGAGGGGCTGGAGGTGATACCGATCAAGGAGGCCCTGAAACAATATGATTGGATTGAGGATTACTATTGGAAGCTGGTGGCGGTCGACACCGACAAGTACACGGCCAGAGTCCAGCTTGATTTGCATAACGGCTATGTAATCAGGGCACTTCCGGGAAGCAAGGTATTTTATCCGGTCCAGGCGTGCTTGTATTTGGAAAAGGAAGGCTTAGGCCAGAATATCCACAACATTGTTATCGCCGAAGAAGGATCTGAGCTTCATATAATCACGGGCTGTGCAACGGCTGCCCACTTAAGGCGAGGGCTCCATGTCGGGATCTCCGAGTTCTACGTCAAGAAGGACGCAAAACTCAGCTTCACCATGATACACCACTGGGCCGAAGAGATGATGGTGCGGGCCAGATCTGTGGGGATGGTTGAGGAAGGAGGACTTTTACTCAACAATTACATTTCCATGAAGCCTGTCAAGTCTGTTCAGATGTACCCCACGACCCACCTGGTTGGAAAAGGGGCGGTGGCCCGTTATTACAGCCTTCTGGTTGGAAGCCCTGGCGCGGAAATGGACATAGGCGGCCGCATTGTCTTAAAAGAGGCTGATACTCGAGCCGAGATCGTATCCCGCGCTATCACCAACGGCGGGAACATTATCGCCCGCGGGGATATGGTGGGTGAGGTGCCCGGAGTGAAGGCACATCTGGAATGCCGTGGTCTCATCCTTAACAAAGGGACCATTCACGCCATACCCGAACTGGAGGGCAAGGTTGACGGCGTGGAGATGTCTCATGAAGCGGCAGTCGGGAAAATCGCTCAAGAAGAAATTTTCTACCTCATGTCTCGAGGCATGAGTGAAGATGAGGCCACCGCAACCATTGTGCGGGGCTTTTTGAGCGTAGATATTCCGGGTCTGCCGCCCCAGCTCAAGGCCGAGATCGATCGCGCCGTGGAACATAGTGACAAAGACATGATGTAGATCCGCTCGCCGGTATCTCATGTCTCGCATGAGAACGCCTTCTGATGTGAGAGCTTTACAGAATTTCTTTGAACGGTTATACGGTTATGCGGACGACTATCCAGCCAAGACATCTCTTTCTCGTGGTGAGCGCCTTTATCCTGTTGGTGCTTTCTCTATCCTGTGCGGCCACGCCTGAAACCAGGACTAAAGTCGGTACCATAGATTCCGCCGGCATTCGCATGCTGATCAAGGCAAAAGGTGGGCCTATGGTCATCGTGGCTATGGCCGCATGGTGCCTTCCCTGCCGTAAGGAGCTCCCTGCCTTAGTCAAGCTGTATAACAAGTACAAAGGTCAAGGCCTGAAAATGGTCGGGATCAGCCTCGACCAGGACGGACCTTCAGCTATACAGCCGCTTCTGGACAAAGCAAACGTGAACTTTCCGGTCTATTGGGCCGGGGAAGAGGCTGCGCATGACTTTAAGATCTATGCCATACCCATGCTCTTATTAATAAAGGACGGTGCAATCGTTGAGAGGGTCGTTGGAAGGAAGCCAGGGGCCTTTCTGGATAAGAAGATCAGCGATTTATTAAGCAAAGATTAAATCGAAAAAGGAACCCATTCAATGTTTGTCCTTGGATTGCAGGGAAGTCCGCGCATCAAAGGAAACACCCACATTCTACTTTCTACGTTTCTCGCCGAGGCCGAAAGGCTTGGTGCCCATACACATCGTCTTGATGTGGCCCACAAGAATATCTCGCCCTGCCAGGAATGTGGGACCTGTGAAAAAGAGGGGTATTGTCCGATCGATGACGATATGCAGCAGGTTTACCCGCTGCTTCGCCGGGCAGATATCATCGTGATGGCCACTCCTATATTCTTTTATGGTCCTACTGCCCAACTGAAGGCCCTCATTGATCGCTCTCAAACCCTATGGGCGAGAAGATATATGCACAAGCTCATCGACCCGGGGCAAAAATGGCGGCACGGTTTCCTGTTGTCCATAGGGGCCACACAGGGAGAAAATCTCTTTGACGGCCTGAGCCTTACGGCTAAATACTTTTTTGACGCGGCTGGGGCAAGTTTTAACGGCAGCCTCACCTATAGACAGATCGAAGCGCCTGGAGAGATAGCAAAACACCCTACCGCCCTCACGGACGTAAAGAATAAGGCCGTGAATCTCGTGACACCCTTGCTGAACAGAAAAAAGATCCTTTTTGTATGCAAAGAGAACGCCTGTCGCAGCCAGATGGCGAGCGCCTTTGCACAGGACTATACCGGGGACAAGATAGAAGTTGAAAGCGCGGGGAGTGCGCCGGCCCAAGAGCTCAATCCGCTTATGGAAGAGGTTATGAGAGAAAAGGGTATAGACATGGCCTTCCGCAAACCAAAGTCAATTGAGGGAGCTGCCGGCTACGGGAGACCGGAATCGATTATATCGATGGGCTGTGAAGAGGCTTGCCCACAGTTTCCCGGTGTGACGAAACAGGACTGGAACCTGCCTGATCCTTCCGGAAAGTCGATAGACTTCATGCGACAAATCAGAGACGATATTGAGGCGAGAATAAGAATGATGAAAATTTAAGCAATCTATCTGAAGATAGAGATGTTTGTCGGCCGTCGCAGTAATTCGTTTTACGTTTAAAATCTATCACAGCGTATATTCGCCACTTCCTCATCAAAGGTGTCATCTATCGATTCCGCATATTGTTCCAAACTAAATTGCGCACCACACGACCTGCAGTACAAATAAACCGCACGTCAGGTCCGACGAAACATCAATTTTCCGTCACATTCCAGACACCGCATAAAGGCACCTGCCATATCTCTTTCACTCTTCTTCAGTGGATTAGAATTCTTCAAACCATAGAAGAAAAATGCAGCTTTACGCTTAATAATATTTCCTTTTCCTCGAAAGTTTGCCAACGATCCACCCTGCTAAGAAAACACCACTTCCCGAAAGGAACCACCAGAGATTCCCCGTGTACATGAGTCTCGAATTCTCCTTCTGGAGGTGATCTGTCTCCGTATTCAGCCTATTGTTTTCTTTCTTGAGCTTATCATTTTCCTTTATCAATTTCACAACGTCCTTCGATCGATTGAGAAAGGCATTGTGCTTCTCTGTAATCTGCCTCAGTTCCATGGTCTTGCGGGATATATCTTGCTTATACTCACCAGCACTCTTTCCCAGCTCTTTCACTTTTACGGCATGACGTTGCTTGGCGGCATCAAGTTCGGCCCGCAGCGAAGCCCGCTCTTCTTCGAACTCTTTAAGCCTTGCTTCCAAGCCGGCAACATCTTCTTTCAATTCAGCTATTACTACTGCTTTAGGTGCATTGAAGCTTATATACTGCCTGAGTACCCACCCCTCTTCACCGTCTTCCGTCCGCACCCTGAAGTAATGACCCTCTTTCTCAAGAACCTCAACAGGGGTGTCTGTCTTCAGGTTTCTTATTATCTTATACTCCTGGCCTTGACCTTTGCGGAGGCCGACAATAAGCATGTCAGATATATATCCAGTCTCTGCGTCGGCGGATCCAAGGAGAACAGCTATCGGGGCAAATAGTGTAAAAATAAGTATAAATATTAGGCTGCTGATTTTTATGAATCCCATATTAATCCCTCCGAATACAGCAATTAGGCCCAGCGTTGAGACTGTCGAAAAACTCTTAAATGAGCGACTTTGATCATTTTTGATATAAAGGTTCTTAGTGAAGCGAAGC
>JABXJX010000168.1 GCA_013375375.1 Desulfobacterales bacterium
CTGGCCCGGGCAGCAACCGGGCTTGTGGGGGACATCTAAAGCCAGCTCCTGCGATATCTTTGCAATGACCGTTTCGACGGCGAAGTTAAGCTCCCTGTTTTCCGATATGGCCGACGTCGCTATTTTGTCCACACGGGCCATCATAACAAACACCACGCCGACGACGGCCAACAGCGTGGTCAAAACCACCGTTAGAATAAGGGCCGAGCCGGCAGAAAACCTGTTTTTCCCGAGTTTTTTGTTTGCCATTTTCATTTTCGCCATCTTTCTTTTGTTACCACCAAATCGAAAATCGTAAATTGGAAATCGGAAATCCCTTCTACTCGCCTATATAAACAATGTGCGTAAACCGCCGACCGTTCTCTATAATCCCCTTCGAATCATACAGCGTAAAAGTGAACTTCAGAGCATCAGGAAAAAAGTCCGGAGAAAATGTCATAGGCTTTCTATTATAGCCGCCGGGTGGCCACCTATATATAACATATCCGTCTTCGATACGATGCCAGCCACTTGTTCGCATCCCCGGGGTATTGAAGGAAACGCCGAATTCGGTTCTCACGGGGTCGGGGTCGGGGGGATCCATCAGGAGGAAATGGGAATCATCAGGAGGTGCAGCAAGTCCATCGGGGTCGTCGCTGGGAAACCACCGATACTGGTCATCAAGGGGAATACTAAGGTCGGGACCAGGGTCCCAATATGCCCACTGGACTGCGAAATTACCAACACTCTCACTCATTAACTTATGAAAGGTATTCGGGTCATATATATCGAACTGAGGACGTTTCTTAAAACAGGCCGGTATTATTTGATCCCTATAATCTTCCCAACCGACTGCTTTCCATTCGGATAGCGACAGTCTGTCATGTTCATAGAAGTCGTTGTTTGGGTACCTATTGTGAATAACCTCCCGCATCTTGAAATCATTGAAATCCGCGAACCAGTGGAAAATGCTTGGGTCCGAAGTTAGTATGTGCTGAGACCTGGCGAGTACTCGTTTTTTGTTTATTTGTTGTTGCCAGGGAGGTTTGAAATCGTCGGGCCGGGTGCGATTGACCCCTGCCTGGCCGTAATAGATTCTGGCGACGTTTCCTCGTACTGGCTGACCCGCAGGCGCCGGAATAAGGGGATCGGCTGGAGGGTTTCCATCGTACAATTGGGTGGATTGAAAATCACCGTCGGCAAAGAACATAATCTGGTCGTATCTTTGGCTGGGATTGGCTGGGTTCTGCCGGAACCTTATCAAAAGCGGGGCATCTTTACGAATGTCTTTGAAATCGGTATTCAACTGGTCGGTAATGGCCCGCATTTTTCGCATAATTTCAGCGTTTGCAATCGCGGTGCGATAGGACTCTATGCTGACCTTGAAAATCACGCCTGCAAAAGAAAGCACCATAGCTAAAATCGCAATAGCAACTACAAGCTCAAGTAGAGTAAACGCCTTATTAGTTCGTAGTTTGTAGTTCATAGTTCGTAGTTCATAGTAATCTGTGGTTAAAACCTGATTACTTTTTGATATATCGCTATACAGGGGTATCTGCCGCCGTTGGCCGGCGGCGGAACCACCCAAACTCTCCACACTCTACCAGGGACGATGCCCGGGCCCCAGGGCCTGTCAAGTAGAATCATTTCATCCTCCCTCACGGCCGCTGTACGAGGGTCATCCGCATAACGCTCCAATACTCGGTATATCTGTCCTGTCTGGTTATCCACTATCGTATAGC
>JABXJX010000035.1 GCA_013375375.1 Desulfobacterales bacterium
ACTTTCTTCAGGATTTGCGCGAAATCAAACGGCTGCAGAGAGAGTTGGTAGAAAATGAAAGGCTGTTCGCCGTTGGGGAGGCGGTCGCGGGTATGGCCCATTATATAAAGAATATCTTGAACGGACTGCAGGGGGGTGTTTACATCGTCAACTTGAGCCTGAAGAAGAACAAGCCGGATCTTTTACCCAAGGGCTGGGCGATGATTGAAGGTAACATTAGAAAGATTTCCGACCTGGTTATGAACATGCTCATTTATTCAAAAGAACGAGAACCGGATTACGTACTCTGCTCCCCGAATGATATTGCCCAAGAGGTCTATGACCTTCTGCAAGAAAAGGCCGCTCAGTCCAAAGTCAAGATAGTCAAGGATTTTGATCCGTCTATAGGTGAATGCTACCTTGATCCAAGCGGGCCACACCGGTGTCTGCTCAACTTGGTCACCAATGCAATAGATGCCTGTACTCTCGACCCTCAAGAAGACAAGGACTGGTCTGTCGTAATGAAAACCCGTAACGAAGGAGATGTTATCAGGTTCGATATTGTGGACAATGGTATGGGTATGACCAAGGAAGTTCAAGAGAAATTCTTTGAACGTTTTTTCAGCACCAAGGGTGGAAAAGGGACCGGCCTTGGGTTGCTCGTAACTCGCAAGATCGTTAATGAACACGGGGGGACCATCTCTTTTGAATCAGAGCCCGGCAAGGGCACTACTGTTACCATGCGTTTTCCGTACAGGAGAAGCCCTGAAGAAACATAAGATGCCATAAGCATAACTGATACATACACAACAAAGATCATGAATCCAATCAAAACATCATCACCGCTTCGCATACTGCTGGTTGAAGACGACGAACACGACAGGCTGGCCTTCCACCGAGCTTTTGAAAAGAGCCCGATCGCCTGTGAGATCACGGAGTGCATATGGGCCGAGGATGCTCTGCTGCAACTTCTCGCAGACGCCTCATTGTTCGACGTGGTGGTCATTGACTACAAGTTGCCCGGCATGTCCGGTTTAGACCTGTGCAACGAACTTCTCCGCACGAAGACTCCCTTGCCCTTGGTGATCCTAACCGGCCACGGGTCGGAACAACTTGCGGTTGAAGCGCTCACTGATGGTGTTGATAACTATATCATCAAGGACCCCGGCCATGGCTATTTGGGTCTGCTGCCGGTGGTACTCCCAGAGGCGGTGCGGAGGCATGAAGACCGCCTGGCCCGCAGGCGTGCCGAGGAGGCATTGGAGAAAGCCCATGACGAGCTGGAACAGCGTGTTGAAGAGCGCACCGCCGAGCTGGCCAGGACAACCGAAAAATTGAGACTGGAACTCACCGAGCGCAAGCGTGCGGAGAAAGCGCTGCGGGAGAGCGAAGAAAGGTACCGTACACTGTTTGACTCTGACCCCAATTCGATCTTCGTCCTGAAGTTGGAAACCTCTAAGATCTTAGATGTCAACGCACGGGCTCTGGAGGTTTATGGTTATGAAAAGGAGGAATTGATCGGAAAGTCCTTCATGGATTTAGGCCCCGATAAATACCCTGACGGCGTCTTGTCTGCGACAGGGCCAAGGCTGCCAACGCAGTGCAGTGTGTATCCAAGAGTCCAGCATCGCAGAAAAGATGGTACATCCTTCTACGTGAATGTGTATGCCTGCAAGAGCAAAGGTGGCCGCAAACACGGCGCTATTGCAACCACGGTTGATATTACCGAGAGCCTGGCAAAGGATGCGCAGCTCATCCAGGCGAGCAAGATGTCCACCTTGGGGGAGATGGCAACAGGTGTAGCCCACGAGCTCAATCAACCCTTGAGTACCATACAGATAGGTGCTGATTTTTTCAAGAATATGGTCAGGCGCGGCCGGCAGATACCCCATGAGGAACTGGCCTTGGTGTCCGAACAAATGGCAGACCAGGTAGCGCGTGCAGTTCGCATCATTAACCATATGCGGGAATTTGGACGAAAGACGGAAGACCAGCTGGAAAAGGTCGATATAAACCAACCGCTTGGAGAGGTTTTTGCGCTGTTGAGCCAGCAATTGAGGGTGCAGGGGATCAAGATTGTGCTCGATTTGAAGGATGGCTTACCTCCTATTATAGGTGATAGTAATAGGCTTGAGCAAGTATTCATAGATCTGGTAGTCAACGCAAGGGATGCCATGGGAAAAAAGAAAGAAAGACTGGAGGGAGAGGCGTCTGAGAACACTCTAACAGTTAAGAGCTTCCTAGAAAACAGCCAGGTAGCCGTGACGATAGCCGATACTGGCAACGGAATACCCGAGGATATTAGAGAAAAAATCTTCGAGCCGTTTTTTACTACCAAAGAAGTAGGCAAAGGGACCGGCTTAGGCCTATCAATTAGTTACGGTATTGTAAAAGACCATAACGGCACAATCGAGTTGGAAAGCGAAGTGGACAAAGGTACCACTTTCAAGATAACTTTCCCCGCATATGAAGAAATATAAGATACCACAAGCATAACTGAAAGGAGAATCTGTTATGGCAAAGAAGATTCTGATCGTGGATGACGAACCCGAGCAAATAGACTTTGCTTCCACACTGTTGGAAGAAAACGGATACATGCCTATAAGTGCCATGGATGGTGTAGAGGGGATGAAGAAAGCTAAGACTGAAAATCCCGACCTCATCCTCTTAGATATCTTGATGCCTGAAAAAAGTGGGATCGGAATGTATCAGGATCTAAAGAATAGCGAAGAGACCAAAAACATTCCCGTTATTATTATTACAGGGGTGGCCAGGAATGAGCATTGCGGAAGCCTTATATTGACACAAGGTAAGAACCTCCCTGCCCCTGATGGATATATTGAGAAACCAATGAACCCGGATATTGTGCTTGAGTTGATAAATGGCTTACTATAGATAAAGACCGCCACTCCACCCCCCTACGCTATGCCGTGCGCCTCACTTGTTGCGGCATTATGACCTGCCCATATGGGCTGCCTCCGCCAAAACCGTGGGTTAGCCCTCTTTTATTGCAGATTGCCTCATATGGCATTGGCATATCAACGACCGCAGGGAAGGAAGCGGCAGCCGCCTTTTTGTCCATTCCCGGCTGTTTTTGCCTTGACAAATAAGGACGTTTTGTGTATGAGCTTTACCACTTGCGCCTCATTTTCGAACCATAAGGACCAGTCCTGATGAGCCTGAATGATCTCCTCCTGCAAAAACGATCTCACATTGTAAAAAAGTGGTGTGACGTAATACTGCAGACCTACCCTGAGGAGAGCCAAGGCTTTTTGAGAAAGCAAAAAGATCGATTCGCGAATCCAGTTGGTCACACAATCTTTGAGGGGATAGAATCCATATATGACGAGCTCTTGCAAGAGACCGAATCTGGCAAGATTTCGCTCTTTCTCGACAATATCGTCAGGGTGAGGGCTGTTCAGGATTTTTCTCCATCTCAGGCCGTCGGTTTTGTGTTCGGGCTGAAGAAAGTGATCAGGAAAGAACTAAAAAGTGAGATCCTGAAAGAGGGGATCGCCGAAGAGTGGGCGGCATTTGAGTCTAAAATAGATGGCCTGGCCCTGCTTTGCTTTGATATTTACACAGCATGCCGACAGAAGATGTTTGACATCAAGGTCGATTCGGTGAGAAGGCAGACAGGTGGATTGCTGAGAAAGGCAGGTCTGATGTATGAGCTTCCCCAGAACGAAGAGGGGCTCAACGAGGGCCAAGTGAATAAAGGTGAATAACAGACAACCTAATATGGAAGCGAGGGAATACTAAATGAACGTCATAGTGAGTCTCATACTATCCGGTGGAGCCATTTCCATACTTGTAGCCATTCCCTTCTTGGCTGTGTGGGCGCTACCCTATGTGTTTGGAATACACCTCGAGTGGCTTTTCGGGATTGTCATTCCGTATCTTGCTGTGATCATATTCTTTGTAGGTATTGTATACCGGGTGGTCAAATGGGCCAAATGCCCCGTGCCCTTCCGCATTCCTTCCACGTGTGGGCAACAATATACTCTTCCGTGGATTAAGCGGAACTATGCGGAGAAATTAGATAACCCGTTCACCAAAGCTGGTGTTGTGGGCAGGATGATCCTTGAAGTGCTTTGTTTCCGTTCCTTGTTCAGGAATACGAAGCTTAACTTCGGGGATGGGCTGCATGTCAGATACGCATCGTCCAAGTGGCTGTGGTTAGCAGCCATGGGATTTCATTATTGCTTCCTCATCGTATTGATCAGACACCTCAGATTCTTCACCGAGCCCATGCCTTTCTTTGTCTCCATCATTGAAAAAGTCGATGGGTTTTTCCAATTCTTTCTGCCCGTCGCCTATCAAAGCGGATTGTTGCTCGGGGCAGCTTTGACGTTTCTTTTGCTTAGAAGGCTACTCATTCCTCAGGTGCGCTACGTGTCCCTTCCTGCCGACTACTTTCCACTCTTTCTGATCCTGACCATAGCCGGGACAGGGATTCTGATGCGCTATGTATTCAAGGCGGACGTCGTGAGCATCAAGGAGTTGACCATGGGACTGGTCACTTTCAGCCCCAAGATTCCTGAGGGGATCAGCGTGCTCTTTTACATCCATTTGTTTCTCGTAAGCGTGCTGTTTGCGTACTTTCCCTTTAGCAAACTGGTACATATGTCAGGCGTGTTTCTGAGCCCCACGAGAAATCTGTCGAATAATAACCGCGCTGTCAGGCACATTAACCCGTGGAACCCCAAAGTAAAGTTGCACACATATGAGGAGTATGAGGATGACTTCAGGGAGAAAATGATAGAAGCTGGATTGCCGGTCGAAAAAAAGGTAGCACCGACAGAACAAAAGGAATAAACTCGTAAAAGGAGTCATTATGGCAGAAATACCAAAGAGCTGGAATGTTCCATCACCTGATGGTCTGGTAAAGGAGGTCGATCACAGCCCTGCTTCGATGGGGTTGCAGAAGGGGTGGATGAGCACTACCCCGGTTGAGATCAAACCAGGCATGCATTGTTATGCGGCCTTGCCGAAAAGGTCTAAAGCCCTGGGCATGCCGAACCCGAGGAACTGGTCCGCGATGGATGAGGACTGGAAGCTGCCCAGAAACTGGAAAGAGATTGTACTAGAAGGTATGAAGGAGCGGCTTGGCAAGTTCCGCTCTTTCCAGCTCTTCATGGATATCTGTGTAAGGTGTGGTGCCTGTGCAGACAAGTGCCACTACTTCATCGGTTCGGCAGACCCCAAGAATATGCCTGTTCTCAGAGCAGAGCTTCTGAGATCGGTTTATCGGAAGAATTTTACAACTGCGGGTAAGTTGTTGGGGCCGATCGCCGGGGCAAGAGACCTCACTTTGGATGTACTAAAAGAGTGGTGGTACTATTTGTACCAGTGCAGCGAATGCCGCCGGTGTTCGGTTTTCTGCCCGTACGGCATTGATACGGCAGAGATCACCATGATGGGCAGGGAACTGACCAACCTGCTGGGTCTAAATATCGACTGGATTGCAGCCCCTATTGACTTTTGTTACAGGACGGGCAATCACATGGGCATTCAGCCCCATGCATACAAGGAGATGATGGAGTTTTTCGTAGATGAGGTAGAAAACTACACGGGCGTCCGGGTGGAGCCCAGTTTCAATAGAAAAGGGGCCGAGATTCTCTTTGTTACGCCCTCCGGTGATGTCTTTGGCGATCCCGGCACCTATACTGCCATGGGCTATCTCGTTCTGTTCCACGAGCTCGGTCTGGACGTAACCTGGAGCACGTATGCCTCCGAAGGTGGAAACTTCGGCCTGTTTACCTCCAATGAGGTAATGAAGCGACTCAATGCCAAGATGTATGCCGAGGCCAAGCGTCTTGGGGTGAAATGGATACTTGGTGGGGAATGCGGCCACATGTGGCGCGTCTGCAATCAATATATGGGTACCATGAACCTCGACATGGCAAAGGGTAGTAAGATGGAGGAACCGGTCTCTCCTATTACAGGGACCAAGTTCGAGAATGCAAAATCGACGAAGATGGTTCATATTTGCGAATTTACGGCAGACCTTATCAGGAACAATAAGCTAAAATTAGATCCGAGCAGAAACGATCACCTGACGGTCACTATGCATGATTCGTGTAACCCCGCTCGGGGCATGGGATTCTTTGAGGAGCCGCGGTATGTCATCAAGAACGTGTGCAATCATTTTTATGACATGCCTGAAAATACCATCAGGGAGCAGACCTTTTGCTGCGGAGCCGGGTCCGGCTTGAACGCAGGAGAGGATATGGAGCTGAGGATGCGCGGGGGGCTGCCCAGGGCAAATGCCGTAAAATACGTGCATGAGAAATACGGCGTGAACAAGCTTGCCTGTATTTGTGCCATTGACAGGGCCGTCCTGGTAGACCTCATGCAATACTTTGTTCCCGAGGTAGATGTCACCGGCATTCACGAGATGGTGGCAAATGCCATGATATTAGAGGGAGAGAAGGAAAAGACAGTAGATTTACGTGGTGAACCCCTTCCAGGCAAGGAGGATAGCAAGTGATGTATGACGGAGGCAAAATAATCACCGGCATTATCATCGGTCTGGCTTTATTGACATTTCCTATCTGGTATAATCTTGGGGCCGCCCCAAAACCACCAGATATAAAACTGCCTGTGAAAGAGAAGCAGTGCGTGCAGCCGAAGGCGTACATGAGGACAAAGCACATGCAGGTGTTGGACCTGTGGAGAGATTCAGTCGTGCGCGTGGCACAGAGGTCTTATGTTGCTTTCAATGGCGTGAAGTATGATATGAGCCTTCAAAATACGTGCATGAGCGCGGACTGTCATGCGAAAAAGACTGAGTTTTGTGACCAGTGTCACAATTATACGGGAGTAGTACCTTACTGTTGGGATTGCCATATCGAACCTAAGGAGAAACCTAAGGAGAAACCTAAGGAGAAGCACTGATGGGCATGAACAGAAGAAAATTCTTGAAGATTGCAGGAACTTCCACGTTGGCATCAGCGGTCAAGCCTGCGGCTGATGCCCTTGCAGGCGAAAAGCTCGGGTTCACGATCCCCGAGACACTCTTGCACCTGTTTCACAAGCCAACGGGGTTTACGCCCGGAGAGGCTCTGACAGCAAAACGATGGGCCATGGTCGTGAATGTGAAGAACTGCCCGGAAGGATGTAAAGCGTGCACGGAAGTGTGCCATAAGGTTCACAACGTTCCTGATGCTGCTAAAATGGAGAGTCCGAGGCATGAGATTAAATGGATCTGGCATGCAAAGTATGACCATGTCTTTCCCGGCCAGAAACATAAACATATCGAAGAGGCTTTGAAGAAGATACCCTTTGTCGTTCTGTGTAACCACTGCGAGAACCCCGCGTGCGTACGGGTGTGTCCTACAAAGGCAACGTTTAAGAGAAAGGACGACGGTGTCGTCTTGATGGACATGCATCGCTGTATTGGATGCCGGTTTTGTATGGCCGCGTGTCCTTTTGGGGCAAGAAGCTTCAACTGGGTGGACCCCAGACGATTTATCAAAGAAGAAGAGCAAAATCGGGAATTTCCCACAAGGATGAAAGGGGTGGTGGAAAAGTGCAATTTCTGCGCAGAACGGCTCGCCAAAGGCCAAATTCCAGCCTGCGTGGAGACTTGCCGGGAAGCCACTAAAAAGAAAGGTAAGGAGCCGGCACTCGTATTTGGAGATCTTGAAGACCCGGATTCAGAAGTAAGGCAGTTACTGAGGTCGCACTACTCCCTTCGGCGCAAACCAGAGCTTGGTACAAACCCAAACGTTTACTATATTGTGTGAGGTGGGCTATGCTTGAGAAGGCATTTCTTGGAGAGCGGAAATACTGGATATGGTTGGCATGTTTGCTCGGCATCATGGGGTTGGGCTTTATTATGTGGCTCTG
The DNA here is from genome assembly GCA_013375375.1 of Desulfobacterales bacterium. Lineage (GTDB taxonomy): Bacteria > Desulfobacterota > Desulfobacteria > Desulfobacterales. Next base: position 7,834 of record JABXJX010000035.1, read on the forward strand.
GCAGTTTCGTGTCGGCCTGGGCATCACAGGTATGAGCAGGGACGTTTCGTGGGGGTTTTACATAGGCCAATTTACGTACCTTGTTGGTGTGGCAGCCGCAGGAGTTATGGTTGTGCTGCCGTACTATCTCCATCACTATAAAGCCTTTGGCCGGATTACCATTTTGGCAGAGTTCATGGCTGTTGGTGCCGTGAGCATGTGTTTGTTGTTCATTCTGGTAGACCTTGGCAATCCGGTTCGGGCGCTTAATGTGCTGTTGCATCCCACACCCAATTCGGTCCTTTTCTGGGACATGATTGTCCTGAATGGGTATCTCTTCCTTAATATCTTTATCGGGTGGAATGTGCTAACCGCAGAGCGTAAAGGCGCACCGCCTCCTAACTGGATCAAGCCCTTTATATATATTTCCATCCCCTGGGCGATCAGCATCCACACGGTTACAGCATACCTTTACGCGGGTCTTCCCGGGAGACACTTCTGGCTTACGGCGATTATGGCGCCTCGTTTTCTCGCCTCAGCATTTTGTGCCGGGCCTGCCATCCTGATCCTTCTCTGTCTTATCGTAAGAAAGACGACGAAATTCGATCCCGGCAAAGAGCAAATTCAAACGCTTGGCAGCATTGTCACTTATGCCCTTATTTTGAATGTGTTTTTCTTCGTGTGCGAACTCTTTACGGTTTTCTACAGTCAGATACCAGGCCACATGGATCACTTCCACTACCTCTTCTTCGGCCATGAAGGGCACGGAAACCTCATTTCCCTGATGTGGCTTGCTTTCGTACTTATGACTGCGGCTATTATCCTCCTGGTTATTCCTGCCTGCCGCAGGAATGAGGGTATCTTGACAGTGGCCTGCGTGTTGACAGCTATTGGAACGTGGATAGATAAGGGATTTGGTTTGGTTGTGGGAGGATTTGTACCCAATCCTTTACACGAAATAACTGAATATTGGCCTACAGTGCCTGAGGCGTTGATCACGCTGGCAGTGTGGTCAACCGGGTTCCTGATAATCACCGTCCTCTACAAGGTCGCTACCTCAGTGAAGGAGGAGGTGGGGGGGGTCTAGCCCGAATTTTTTCAGCTTGAATAATAAAAAGAAAAGGGCTCATTTCGGGAGGGGATGAGCCCTTTTCTTTTTGGTTTGTGCAGCTTACTAGGCTTGAAAATGAGAACGGCGCCAGCAGCAGTTTGGGCCTGGCGCCAAGTGAATTTCATTTGCGTGGTGAGGGTAGCAAGATTACGTCGATGGCACCTCGAATTGAAACGTTTACTTGCTCGGGCCAGCAGCTTTCCAAGCAGTGGTTGCGGCTCCGCAAACCAGCAATGCTTCGAATATGGCTACAACTACCCAGCTGTGGAGCAGGTGAAAGAAAAGGCCTCCACCGATTATTGCAGGCACACCAAAAACAATCATAATCCCGAACATTCTAGCAAGTTGCATATCCCCAGCTCCTCCAACCCAATAAACTCAATTAACCCAAAGGTCAATGATCGTTATGATCTTCCTTTTTGCACAGCCAGTCAAGAAAGCCGCGAATACCGCAATAGTGCAAGATAATAACCAGGAGTATCAAAACCGTGTAAACGGAACCCATAAAGACAAAGTGAACCGGGTCGTTTACCCACTCAAAAGCAAATGGAAACATGGTACAGTTCCTTTCCTAATATGGATTTAGCTCCTTTTCTTGCGGAAAGATCGGCAGATACCGATATGTAAGCGATATGAAAATGGCGCCCAGCCAGAGCCATAGCAATGTGCTCGCGTATTCCACCCAGTTTGGATGATAGCTGATGAACTTATCAAAGGACATGACCGGCACCGCCAACGTCTGCACTGTCATGATCCACCGATTCATAAAGATCCCCGCGCAGTTTAGCAAACAGGCGAGGATCAAGAGATTCTCATTCTGCCGCGCTTTCGTACTCAGCAGGATGATCGCCGGGATAACACCCAGGATTCCAAGTTCCATAACTAACACCCAGTAACCATATGGCTGATTCGCATAAAAACTCCTGAAAGGAGAGCCCACATCTCCGGCCACCTTGACCCAGTACAGGGTATCAATGGTTTTCAAAATAAGATAAAGAGCTAACATCCTGCCGGAGATCTTGGCAAGAATATCTATAACATTTCTCTTGACAAGCCGCTTTCGTGCAAACTTCTCTGTGATCCATGTAATCAGGATAGTAAAACAGGGACCACAAGCGATGGCAGAAAGGATGAATAGGAAAAAGGTCCATGGCCAGACCAGGAACCCTTCACGAAAGGCAAAAGGTCGACCGTAGAGGACGCCAGGGACTCCGCCAAGAGACCCTTGATGAAAGAAGGAAAGAAACACACCGATTGCCGCAATCGTGGGCATCGTTTCATGAAGATGATGTGCAACACCGTGGGGGAATCCGAATTTGTAAATCCGACGATTCTCAAGGATCAAGGGGAAATATTCAATGCACAGGACCATAAAGTAGCATGTGATACAGAAGGCCACCTCCGTCAGCATGGAGTGGACGTTTGCGTGCCAGAAGATAAACCAGCCCCTTAAGGGTTGGCCGATGTCTACTCCAAGAATGCCCTGAGCCGCCGCATAGCATATAACGCCGACAACCACGGCAAAATTAACGATGTTCTTGAGTTCGTCTATTTTTACAATATACCTTAGAAAGCCTGTAAAAAAAGCGCCTGCACCAAGGGCAATAACGCCCAGATCTGCGGCAATCCAGAGCCCGAACGGGAAATTGTTGTTCAGATAGGTCACGTTAAGGGCCAGGCCCCAGCACATGAGTGTGGCCACAACACCCACCATTAAAGGGATGTGCAAGATGCCGATCCACACAAGAAAGCATTGAAACGAACACCGCTTCACACCCTTTGGGATTAATGCAGAATCCAATTCAGAAAATTTTGCAAAAAAACGCATAATGATTATCCCCTTCCTTCATTTCCCAAAAAGACCTTGCCCGCCTTGCGGACCCAGTCTTTTGTTGAAACATAGTACACCTTGGGGTTCGTGCCGAGCTTTTCCAGAAGCCGGAAGGCATAAGGACTATCTTTCAGCTTATAGACTTTGTGCTTGGGATTAATCAAGTCTCCAAAGGTAACAGCCCCTGCAGGGCAAGCCTGGGTACAGGCAGTTTGATATTCATCCTCATGAACCTCACGCCGGCCCTCTACATATGCCTTGTTTCTGGCACGTTGGAGTCGATGATAGCAAAAGCTGCATTTTTCCACTACTCCCCGCATACGAACGGATACATCGGGATTTAAGTATTTATTCATCCCTTTTGGCCACTTTGGATCCCACCAGTTAAACACCCGCACATGGTAAGGACATGCAGCCATGCAATACCGGCATCCGAAGCAACGGGTGTAGATCTGACTTACAATGCCCGTTTCATGACTGTAATCAGTGGCCGTTGCCGGGCAAACTGATACGCACGGAGTATGGTGGTGATGGTCGTATCCCTCGCAGTGCTGGCAGGGCCTGGGGATATAACATATCTCGCTATCCGGGAAGGGACGACCGTTGCTGATCTTATATACCCTCATCCAGAAGTTTTGGGTCAACCTGTCGTTCGTGTTATCTTTCCTGAAGGGGAGGTTGTTTTCAGCCATACAGGCCACCATGCAAGCGCCACAGCCCGTGCATTTGTCCAGGTCGATTACCATCCCGTACTTGTAAGTTCTGCCGTGTCCTTTATGATGCTCGTTTCCGTGTCCTTTATGATGTACCTCTTTCATGGTTACCCCTTCTTGAATGATTAAACACTGGTCAGTTTAGCCTGAATGCCCCAGGTGGCACACAGGCCGGAGATCGGATCTTCCACAACGCCCATAAGACTGTTGACATTGACACCCTTGCCCGCCAAATAGCCGTCGTAACCGGCATGGCCCAACCCCTTGGGCATGCCTATCAAGCCCGGCATGATCCCCTCAGACAGGTGCACAAGTACCTTGGCCTTCCCCTTGGGGGTTTCCAGCATGGCATAACGGCCCTTTGCAAGCCCATAATCGCCGGCTGTTTTGGGATTGATTTCTACGAAAATATCATTGCCTTTCAGCTCGGTCATTTCCACGGCCTTGGTACAAAATGGCGGATTTCCAATAGCGCCGTCCGCGAGCCTGATCAGTTCATAAGGTATCAGGGTCAGGGGATAGGTCTCGCTATCTCCCTCTGGTGTAATCGGCTCATAGTGTGGCAGATAATCCAGATCTTTATTCCTCTTCATGCCGGCCCGCTTAAGGGCTGTAGTGTAGAATTCGAACCTTCTTGATCGCGTGGCAAAGGCGTCTTTCCATATGGGCGGCTGATAATCGGCTTCTTCCACATAACCTGTCTTTTTCATGGTGCTCCATTTGTCGCCCATGGTCTCCTTCAACAGGGCTTTATAATTCCTCCACGGGAAGGCGTTTGCTACAGCCCCGCCCAAACTCCTGGCAATAGTCATGAGTACGTCTCCAACGTGCCTTGTGTCGAATTGGGGCGACACCACCGGTCTGAGCAGGCTGAGCATGGGCTTTTGCAGACCAATCGGCGTTGGAAGATCCTCCCATCGCTCTAAGTAGTGATGGTTCGGCAAGATCAGGTCTGAATGAAAGGCGGTCTCGTCCAGATAGCTGGAAAAACTCACCACAAAAGGTATCTGCTCGAATGCCTTTGCAACAGCCGAAGTATCGAGCGTGGTATAGTATGGATCGGCATCGTGCACAAAAAGGGCCTGGATCGTGCCGGCCTCTTTTCTGCTAATGATTTGAGGCCATCTGTCCGGCAAATACTTGGTTAGGGGATAGCGATTCGTATTGGCGCCGTCTATGCGAGATCTGCTGAAACCGGCCAGGGCAGTGGCATCCTGGTAAACCCTTGGCCATGTATGGGTAGCTATTTCAGGACGGACTGATACGCCGCCCGGCTTGTTGATGTTTCCAACCAGGGCATTTAGTGCATGGACGGCCATGCACTCGTAAAGACTTCCCGACACGCTCCCCTTGCCGCGGCCCCATACGGCCAAGGGACGCCTGGCCCTTGCAAAGGCCCGGGCCAGCTTGACGATCTTTTTAGCAGCAATACCCGTAGTCCTTGAAACAGCATCAGGTGTATATTCGGTCAGCACCAAGCGCTTAAAACCCATGTGAGTATTGCCGGCAGAATCGGTCCAATCTTCAAACCCGGAAGTATGATTTCTTATAAAGTAAATGTTATATAATGATTCTCTTATAATAACATGCGCTAACCCAAGGGCTAAGGCCGCTTCAGTTCCCGGATTCACGGGATACCAGTTGTCGGCCTTGGCTGCTGTATTGGACAGACGCGGCTCAATCTGCACTACTGTTGCGCGCTTCCTTAAATTGCCGGACCGCCACAAGCTGTGAGCTTTGATAACGCGTACCGGCGAGCCCCAGCCCTCAATGAGGCCACTGCCAAAGCTCAGGATAAAATTTGCACGCTCCAGGTCATAACCCGCTGAAGCCTTGCCCCCCTGCATCAGCTTCAGTGCCAATTCAGAGGTGTCTTCAGCAGAAGTCGTACAGATAAAATTTGGTGACCCATAGGCCTTTAGAAAACGAGCAAACAGGTTCGGCACGGTGCCACGATCAGAGCCCAGAATAGAAGCCACGGTGTGGGCTTTGCCCTTGCGGCGCAAAACGGAAAGCTTCCGGACCACCTCGCTGATCGCTTCTTCCCAGGAGATTTTTTCAAATTTTCCGGAACCCGGCTTCCCTACGCGTCTCAAAGGACTCGGTACCCGCCAGGGGCCATAGAGGAGCTGAAGGCCAGCCGCCCCAAGAATACAGATGCCCCCGTCGTTGACCGGATATCCTCTTCTGCCCTCAATTTTTGTTGCGCGGTCGGCAACTTTCCGGACTGTGATACCGCAGCCGCCCGGGCAGAGGTTGCAGACCGAGTTTGCATGGGTAACTTCTCCCCGTTCAGGAATGCCCGCAAAAAAGTCCGGCCAGACTTCCTGCGTCCAGATAGTAACGTCATCCATTAACTTCCAGTTTACGGGTGTGAGCATAAAACCGGCACCGGCACCGGCCGTGGACCCAACCAAGATCTCCAAAAAAGTTCTTCTGTCCATACGTTGTCCCCTTAGGTTAAATGCCTAAGATTAAGTTCACGTTAGGCACTTCAGTGCACTTGCCTTATTTGTGGCACACAAAGCAAGCGTCCTTGTGGCCTTTACTTTCCTCGTGGCACTCAGCACAATCATCCATCTTCATGCGATCTGCGGTCTTCTTCTTGAAACCCGCGATGTTCCAGCCCCATATATCCCGACTGTACTTAGTGAGACGATTGTACTGGTAGGGCCTTGCGTGATCCGAGTCTCCCACGGGTCCGTGGCATTTGGCGCATTCCAGTTCAGCCATCTTAACGTGGGCTGCATGAGAAAAAAAAGCACACTGAGGCTGGCGCGCATACACGTGCCACGGAATTTCCTTGCCTGGCTCAACATATTCCGCAATGAACTTCGCTTCTTCAGAACTCTCTCCCATAGGCTCTTCGTGACACTGCACACAATTTTCAAGTTTGGGTATCCCTGAGAAGCTTCCGTCTTCACGGAAAAAGTGGCAGCTTTCGCAGCCTTCGTCCACCGCTTCCTGGTGTACGACATGGCTAAAATCTACGGGCTGCTGTTTTTCACCATAAAGGAGATGCGGAAAGATCACCCATCCAAGGACCAGAAGCGACACAAAGCCTGCACCAAACGCAACAATTGGTATGAGAAATCGCCAAGCCCCCGGTTTTACAGGTTCATGAGTAGCCTCTTCCGGACCATGTTCTCCACCTTGCTCGCCTGCGGTTTGCTCTTTTTCTTCTGTTGTGCTCATGGAAACTCCAAATCATTAAGTTTTAAGAATTTGAAACTGATACAAAAAGAGAAATTTCTCTTTAGATGAGAGTGGCTTATGTCGCTGAAGCGTAGTGCTCCTTTACCCTAAAGCCCTGATTTTGTCAAGGAAAAATAACAGTAAAACCATAAAGCTTAAGCCTTTCGCTCTGTCAATGGGCTGTTGCTCAAACAGCTGATAAACAGCAAAAAAAGCTGAAACTTAATTTGAACTTCTCCGGCTTGTCCGGGTTAAGCCCCGGCCATTTTCTCAAGGATGTCTTTTTTCAGGGCATCAAGCTCTTCGCGTTTAATGCGAGACCCTTTCATGCCTCCGTTTAAGGCAATTTCAGACAGATAGTTATGACCATCCTCGGTGATCAGCAGGTCGATATGGGCATACGGAAACTTTCCCCGCTTTATCACACTATGGCACAGGGCAAGTTGATCATTGCTGAGTGTGTATGGCCTGCTTGTTCCGCCTGCTGTTAGGTTCATTCTGAAGTTGTTTCGATTTTCGCGGGCATATGCCTCGCAATATTCGCCTGCCATAATGACCCGCACGTCGGTATATGCCTCGAGAAACGGCTGCAATACAAAGGGATATAAAGCATTGTTGGACGAAGCGTGGTTATACAAAGATTCGATGCTCTCCCACCGATGGATCCCGAACCCGCATTGCAGGTGGTCCTCTTTTGTGACCACAGTGCTGATGCCGCGCTGATTATAGGCATTTATGGCATGCATGAGATCCACGCGCCTGGCTATTATAAGGGTGTGGGGGACCATCCATTGCCGTAAGGCGATGGCCTGGGCCACCTTGGAACGACCCAGGGTTTGTGAGAGCGCGGAAGGGAAGAACCGAAGCCCTCTTTCCAGGAGATCGATCAATACGCGGTGTCTCAGGTTCTTAAATCTGAGCAGACCCATAAAGCAGTCGCCCGTTTTTAGGTCATCATATCGCTCTTTTAGTTCACGGTTTGTGCGGATAATTGTCGGCATGACTTCAAACTATGATACTCTCCTTGTCGTGTGCAGGTTATGCAGTTTGGAACCGGTCATTAGTCATTGGTCATTAGTAAGAACCAGTGACCAGTGACTGATGACCAGTGACCAATGACCAATGACCGATGACTTTTTTATTCCGAACCAATGTCTCTGCCCTCCAGGGCAAGCTCAATAAGCCTGTCCAAAAGCTGGCTGAAGGAGATCCCGGCCGTTTTTGCAGCCAGCGGGAAGAGGCTAACGGGTGTCATGCCGGGAATGGTATTGGTTTCCAGAACATAAATAGTTTCATCATGGATGATCATATCAGTGCGGCTGTACCCGCGACAGCACAGCGCTCGATGGGCAGTGGCAGCATAAGATTGAGCGCGACGACAGAGCGTCTGGCTGATGCGGGCCGGACAGATCTCGCTGGTAGCCCCTTCCACATATTTCGCCTCATAATCAAAAAATGTATAGCCGGATTCAGGGACAATCTCGACAATAGGGAGTAGTTGCAGGTCATCATTACCAAGAACCCCTCCTGTAATCTCGGTTCCTTCCAGATAGGCCTCTAAGATTACCTCACGGCCGTGTTCAAAGGCCCTGTCAAGGGACTCCGGTAACTGCCGGGAGGCCTGGACGATACTGGTGCCGATGCTCGATCCGCCATACCGCGGCTTAACAACCAACGGAAACCCCGGGTTCTTGGCCAGGGCTTCCGGATCATAAACCTGTCCACGCACAAGAACCTCAAAGGGCGGCACTGGGAGCCCCGCCTCCTGGTAAAGACGTTTAGCGGTCCATTTGTCCATAGCCAATGCACTTCCAAGCACGCCTGAGCCTTGATATGGGATATTGAGAAGATCGAGAAGCCCCTGGACAGTGCCGTCTTCCCCATAGGACCCATGCAGTACAATGAATGCCACATCAATGCCGGAGGCATCAGCCACGAGTTTTTCAAGATCGGTGGCCGGGTCGTAGCGTGTGACATCGTACTTGGCCTTGTCGAGGACTTCGTATACCTGGCTGCCGCTCTTTAAGGAAATCTCACGTTCAGAGGAAATGCCGCCTGAAAGCAGGGCCACCTTTAGTTTTGCCATTGTCTCCTAACCCGGACAAACCGGAAAAACACGAATTTTAGAACTAAGGAACTAAACTCCTTATTCATCATTCCACCCCCTGGCCGGACATTCCGTACACTTTGGATTTTTTTTCAAGCAAAATCTATGTCCAAGGTGGACTATGAGTGCGTGGTACTCATTAAACATTGAGGCATCAGGCTCCAGACAGTCCATAAATAAGTCACGAACCTCATCGTAAGAGGTCTCTTCAGGGATGAGATTGTGCCTGAAGAGGATTCGTCTGGTATAGGCATCTACAACAAAGGTCGGCTTGTTTCCAGCATAAAGTAGAATACTGTCGGCAGTCTCCGGCCCGATCCCATTGACGGATAGCAACCTGCTTCGTAAAGTGTCGAAGTCTTCGGCAAGAAGGCGATCAAGATTACCGCCACTCTCCTGAAAAAGGAATTCGACAAAGTGTTTCAACCGCCGGGCCTTTATATTGTAATACCCCGCGGGCCTGATCACAACCGCTAAATCCTGAACCGGCACATGATATAGGGCATTCGGTGACAGGAGGGTTCTTGCTTTCAGGTTGCTTATGGCTTTTTTTACATTTCGCCAGGCCGTATTTTGTGTAAGAATTGCACCAACAACGACCTCAAATGGAGAATCCCCCGGCCACCAGTGACGCGGTCCAAAGGCCTTGTACAGTCTATTGTAAAAGTCCAGCAAAAGCGTCTTCTTGTCAAACATGAGTCAGGAACCGAATCGCTCCGCCAGATTCTTGTCATAACATTCAGCGATCTTCTGAAAGCAGATCATAACTTGTACAGTTCCTTATCAAGAAACAAGTCCACGATATCTTTGTCGAGCCGACCGGCTTTTGCTTCGGCCCTAAGGATTTCGCCTGCCTTTTCAGGAGGAATTGCACGGCGATATGGACGGTCTGCGGCCGTCAATGCATCAAAGATGTCGACAACGGCCAAGATGCGAGGCTGGACAGGAATCTTGTCGCCCTTAAGCCCCCTTGGATAGCCGGTTCCGTCAAGGAGTTCATGGTGCGAAGCTGAAAAGAAAGGGACATTCTCTAAGGTTTTGGTAAATGGAATATTCTTTACGATATTGTGTGTAAGTTCTACGTGGGTCTGGATTCTCTTGTATTCCTCGTCAGTTAAATTGCCTTTTCTTACTGAAAGAGACTCCATCTCCCGGTCTGCCAGGTAAGGCTTCGCATCTCCCTGGAGATCTTTATAAGTCTTGGAAGCTATGGCCTGCAAGGCGGACAGGTCTTTGTCTGACAGAAAAAGAGATTGGTTTACTTTCTTAATAAAGCTGAAATCCTCTTCTATCTCTCGTTCCACTTTCACAGCCTGTTCATGAACACCCTTACCCTGCAGCTCATCTTTGTTTTCAATGTACGTATCCTGCCAAATACGGGCTGCGTTCAACGCCTTAATAAGCTCAAACCGGGTCGTGATAGCGGTCATGGCCTCGCGAGAGAGCCTGTTTTCCTTATCCAAGATCTGCTCAGGGACGCCGATCTTGCCGATATCATGAAGCCAGGCCGCATATGAGAGCTCTTCCATCTGTTCGGGCGCGAAGAACACATCTACAAAGGCGCCCGCGGTCTCTTCATTGATGGCCAGGGCTATGGCCCTGGAATAGGCTGCCACGCGTTTGGAGTGGCCTGCGGTATGAGGGCTTCGAGCGTCGATAGCAGAGGCGGAATACCGGATTAGGGCCTCAAACAAGGCCTTGATATCAGCAATCAATTTGGCATTTCGGATAGCTACTGCTGCCTGTGACGCCAGAGACATGACAAGGCGTTCGGCAGACTTCGGGAATGGGAGTGGTGTATCTGTTTCATCCATGGCGTTGATCAGCTGGAGGACACCCAGGATCTCTACCTCCCGGTCTTTCATGGGGACAACGAGCATGGACCTTGTCAGATACTTGTTTCGCAGATCGAATTCAGGATTGAAACTGTACGGTACTCTCTTTGCCAGGCCGTAAACGTCTTCTATATTAAGTATTTCTCCTGTAATGGCTACATAGCCCGCAATACTCTCTTTTGAAAGTGGTAAAGGATAAGGTTTGAACCCAGGTGGAGGATCCGGCCGGCGACTCAGTGTTTTGTTCTGGGCAACATGAAAGAAAAGCTTGCCATCCTCCAAGATATATAGACTCCCGGCATCCGCACCTGTAAATCTCCTGGCCTCCCGGACAATTAACCCCAGGAGCTTTTTCAGGTTGGTCTCGCTGGTAAGGGCGATGCCGATCCGATTAAGCTTTTCAACTTGTTCCCGCAAGGCTCGGTCTTCAGACAATTTTTCCCTCCATCTTTCTTTATATATAGGATTTTATAAGGACTTTCAAGGCGTTTTGGTCGGCGTCTTACTAAAAAGTACATTAAGTACCCGACATCACAGAAAGGGCACAATGATGTCTT
>JABXJX010000036.1 GCA_013375375.1 Desulfobacterales bacterium
ACCGTATGTTGAATATGGTGCCGTTGGGAAGGCTACCAGGCAATATTAAGTGACCTGATCTCAAAAAGAGATCCCCCTTGACTGCCGATGCACTATTTAGTGAGCAAGCCCGTGCATAGGGGAAATATTTTTGAAAATTTAAGAAAATAAGAGAAAATTAAAGGTTTCGGCAGGTAAACAAAGTTGCTCATAACCAGAAAATAAAGTTAATTTGCCTGAAATATTTAACAAAAATCAGGCTTCCGGAGAAGTGCCGATTTGCAAACATCTCCGGCACAGCTATCTTATATATTGTTTGATATTAAGCTATTATCAGTTATTGCTAATTTATTCACAAAAATATCTTAACTACCTATAATCCTCTTTGACAGATACCATTGAATATTCTATCCAGGCTAACCTGAATTTTAATCCAATTAAGATGAACTCGTAAAAAGTCATCAGATAGACGGCACAGTAAAAAGCTCCAGATGCAAGGCGCGCGAGTCTTGAGGAATGAGGTCCGCCTCAGGCGGATCGCAATGACGAAAGATGAAGCGCAACGCCGCAGATGAACTTTTTACGAAGCCGTCAAGGGGTAAGCTATGCACAACATCTTAATTATCGATGATGAACAGGTTGTTTCGGACGTGCTTCAAAAGATATTGCTGCGGTTTGGTTATTATGCCGAGATCGCACCCGGAGGCCACGAAGGGATCCGAATGTTTGATGCCGGGCTCTTTGATTTGGTCATAACGGACATCAAGATGCCTGATATCGACGGCAATGACGTAGCCAGGCACATTCGCAACTCCAACAGGCCCTTCACGCCAATTATAGGGATCTCCGGCACGCCTTGGCTTTTAGAGGATAACAAATTTGACGATGTCATCCCGAAACCCTTTTCTCTTCAATCCCTTTTAAATACAGTGGAAAACGCGATGTATCGTGCAGCGTCTTCTCAAAAAGACTCATACGACAGAACCCTGCCAGCCTAACCATATACCTGTCTTATCCCTTGTTTATCCAGGAACTTCCGACACGTCGTGAGACCTTAGGGTTATCTCAACGCCTCAAAGACCGCCTCGGCCGCCTGGCGGGTCATCCCCGGGACAGCGGCAAGTTCTTCAACAGAAGCGGCCTTGACGCGCTTCAGGCTCCCAAAATGCTTCAGCAGGAGCATTCTGCGTTTTTCTCCGATCCCGGGGATCTGTTGCAGGACCGAGCGGCGACCGGCCATCAGGCGGCGTTTGCGATGATATGTTATCACCGAGCGGTGGGCCTCATCCCTGATCCTTTGGAGAAACAGAAGCACGTCTGCATCCTTTTTAAGGTTTACAGGATTCTTTCGGCCCGGCTTGTATATCTTGTCTTCGGTCTCACCGCGGCCGGGGTCTTTTTTGGCAATCGCGATCAGGTCAAATGAACCAAAAAGCCTCAAGGCCTTGAGTACCGCAACCGCCATGTTGAGCTGTCCCTTCCCCCCGTCCACCATGAGCAGGTCCGGCAGGGGCTGTGCGGCATCCGCCTTTTTGTAGCGTCGCGTAAGGACCTCGTTCAGCATGGCGTAGTCATCCCTGGCCGGCGCCGATTTGATGCAATATTTCCGATATGCCGATCGAGCGGGTCTTCCTTTTTTAAAGACCACCATGCCCCCTACCCCTTCACTACCGCCTATGTTCGAAAGGTCAAAGCATTCTATGTGCTCAGGACGTTGCTTTAGGGCCAGTCGTCTTTGAACCCGATCCAGAAGCGCCTGTTCGGCAACAGCAGCATCAAGCCGTTCCTTCAAGCCCTTTTTTGCATTTTGATCCGCCATCCGGACAAGCCTCGCCTTTTCGCCCCTTTTAGGCATTATGATCCGAACCTTTTCGCCTTTCAGCTCACTCAGCCATTCTTCAAGCAAGGCCAGATCCTCGGGCAAGGCCGGCAGCAGGACCTCTTTCGGCACATAGGGAGCCTCTGCATAGTACTGCTTCATAAAGGATGTAATCATTTCGGCATCAGAGACCACGGTCTCCGATAGATAGAAGGAACGGTTCCCCAGCAAAAAACCACCCCTGATAAACATGATCATCATAAGGGCCGCCCTGCCCTGCCTGGCCGTCCCCAGCACGTCGCGGTCCTTAAAATCCGTGGTCGCGGCCACCTGTTTCTCCAGTGTCTTTTCGAGATTGAACAGCCTGTCCCTATGGACCGCCGCTGCCTCAAAATCTTCCCGGGCCGCAGCAGATTTCATCTGTTCCCTTACATTCTCGATCAGCTCCGGCGTCCGTGCTTTCAAGAACATAATAACCTCTTCAACCACCATTGCGTAATCATCCGGCGCTATAGGCCGGCTGCACGGCCCCAAACAAAGTCCCATCTCATAGTTCAGACACGGCCGTTCTCGTTGTTTTAGAACCCTGTTCTTGCACTTGCGGATCTTAAAGGTTCCGTGGATCACTTTCAGGGTCTCCCGAACGGCGTTGGCAGAGGGATACGGGCCAAAATATAGTGCACCGTCTTTTTCGATCTTTCGGGTAACAGTCAGGTTGGGATAGGGGCGCTTTACGTCAAGCCGCAAACATGGATAGCGTTTGTCATCCTTGAGGATTACATTGTAGCGGGGGCGGTGTTGCTTGATCAGGTTCGACTCAAGGATCAGGGCCTCTTTTTCCGTATTGGTAATGATTGTATCGAAGCTTGCGATCTTTTCGATCAGCAGGCTCGTCTTCAAGTCCTTTTGGCCGGCTTTTCTAAAGTAAGATGTGACACGCTTTTTCAGATCTCTTCCCTTGCCCACATAAAGAATGCGGCCCTTGGCATCCTTCATCAAATATACACCAGGTGAGGAGGGAAGGTTTGCAAGTTTTTCTTCGAGAGTGTTTTTCATAAAATTATGGGATTACTTCATCCGAAAATGTTCGTTTCTTTTTTGGAAAAGCCAGCTGCCTGCTTTAGTGCGTAGAATTGTAATACTAAATAGTTTAGCAAATCGCAATATTGTAACGTTTTGTAACAGTAAAATGTCCGGCCTATTTCTACTCCGAAAATTTAGCTTATATTACAAATGGTTACGGTTCACGATTGAAAATCGTTTCTTGGCATTATTATTGCTGAAATAGAAACGTCTCTCGGCAGGCAAGGATTGAACCTTGATTAGATAATGATGAGCAAAGCCCACAACCCGTCTCGATACAAGGGAAAACGCAAATGAAAATTCTGAGAAAGAATTTTGTTTATCTTACTGTTCCAGCGCCCTCCTGTTTTTTTCTGTTGTTTTCTTTCATCATATATCCTGCCTCGGCAATGTCTTCCGAACCGCCGATTATTGCTGGTAAAACAAAGATGACTAGTAGTGAGCAACAGGTCCTATCCATCATGAATTATCGAACCGGCAATACATACACCTGGGCCATTAAAAGCGGTGGGGGGAGCTTGAGTTCTAATACTGGAAAGCAGGTGACTTATACAGCCCCGGATTCGAATCCAAACTGTGAGAATAATCCCACGATCGTTGTGGATTGCAACGGTGAGTCGAAAGGCTCTATTTCTATAGCAGTTAGTTGTTATAACGGAGATGCTGTAGCGTATCGGGAGGCCTATTGGTTTCCAGAAACACGGGAGTGGAGATCTCGTTGTCCAAGTGGATTTTGTCATAATGATCCATGCTGGTGGCTGTGTTCACACTCGGTATTTACCCATGATTACAGGTGTGACGGGTCCCTTCAAGGGAACAGCGGTCACTGCTACTCATCCTGCACGTTTTGTGTTAGTAGCGAAGCCGAATGTATTGATGAGTGCAAGGCTTGGATATCCGAGTGGTGTTCCAAGGTTCCTCCTAACATATATGATGATCGGACAGATAATATGGTAAAATATGGCTGCTGCCCCGAAGTTTTACTTCCTGGATATAACCCACCACCTAAGATTGCCAAAGACACGGATCATGGGAAAGATGAGAGTGCCAACAAACCAATATGCAACCCAGCTCTGGTAAGCAACCCCATCAGTATTTACAATGGCAACAACATTGAAACCGAAGAAGACCTGAGGCTTGCTTCTCCCAATCACCGACAGATTGCCTTTAAACGGTTCTATAACAGCCAGTCAGATATAATGGGCCCTTTGGGTTCCGGCTGGACTCATACCTACAGTGCCCTTCTTAACCCCTCGTATGAATTTGAAGGGAGTGCGTATTTAAAGATCACTGATGAGACAGGCCGTGGCGTCTATTTTGAAGATGCAGGCAGTGGCCATTACGTGGGTGCTTTTAAGGAGAGGACCACTGTAGAAGTAGAAGAAGGAGACTATGTCTGGTACCGGATCGACAGCGACCGCTTTGCTTTTAATGCAGAAGGCAAATTGATCTGGATTGAAGACAAGGTCGGCAATCGCCTGAACCTTGGTTATGATGCAGACAACAGATTGCAGACAGTCACGGATGTAGCAAGCAGCAGAATTTTAACCTTTCACTATAACGCAGACGACCTATTGGACCACATATCAGGTCCTGTTACAGCAGCCGTTGCAGACGGCATTTGGGTCACTTACGGTTACGATACCAACAAAAACCTCACCTCGGTTACTTATGCGGACGGCTCCGGCTTTGACTATATCTACGGTGATCCCAATGATCTCCATAACCTGACCGAAAAGCATGACAAAATGGACCATCTGGTTTCTGCCTGGACCTATGATGATCAGGACAGGGCCATTGATAATTTTACCAGAGACGGCCAGGGAGTGAGCATAAATTACGTTAATGAGAACGAAGTCAAGGTCACTGATGCCTATGGCGTGGCCCGCACCTACAGCATCTGGAATATTGATGGCAGAAA
This sequence comes from Desulfobacterales bacterium, assembly GCA_013375375.1. Taxonomy (GTDB): domain Bacteria; phylum Desulfobacterota; class Desulfobacteria; order Desulfobacterales. The sequence goes on from JABXJX010000036.1 coordinate 4,803, forward strand.
GCGTGTCACAGACATCAAAGGGCCTGAGGGATGTCCCAACTGCGGTAGCGATGTGGTCAGGCTCGAATATGACAGCGCCATGCATGTGATTGAGGTGGAATATGCAAACGGCCTCATCAACCAGTATGACGATTTTGACAGTCGAGGCAATGCTAAGACAGTAAGGGAGGCAGTAGGGACTCCTAATAAAAGGACGATCACTTATACGTTTCATCCAGACATTGACGCCAAGCTCACTCAGACAGAGCCAAGCCTTATAGGAGCGGGGAACAAAGTCGCCATCTGGGATTACGACAATGACGGAGATAATATCCCGAACGAGAATCCCACCCGGCTCCTGAGCCGAAAGATTGAGCAGGGATTTACAAAAGGCATCTCAGGAAATATCGTTCCCTTTGAGTACATCACCACGTATACATACAACAGCAAGGGACAGGTTCTGACCATTGACGGGCCTGAGCCCGGGACTCAGGACACCACTATCTTTACGTATGACCCGGTGACAGGCGATCTTCTCAGTGTCAATAGGCCTGTGGTCGGCACGACTACTTATTCTCAATACGACGCTTCCGGCCAGGCAGACCGAGTGACGGATATTAACGGCAATGCCCTTGTCTATGCCTATGATGGCCGTGGCAGGATTACAGCCACTACAAATGAGGCCGACGGGAGCGCAACAGCCTATGTTTACAATGAGGCCGGAGACCTGATGCGCTTGACCGATGCTGACGGAATCGACTCTGATTTTACCTATGATCCAAACTATGGGCGATTGACCCGAACAATTGACCCGTTAGGCAACTATATCGGCTACACATATGACGGCCAGGGCAACAGAACCGAGCTCAGCTACTTTAACTCAACTGATGAGTGCGTTTTCTGGAAGCGGTTTAATTATCATGGACCCACCCGGCCCGGCAGACTGTGGAAGGAAATAAACCCGGACAATACTTATACGGAATATACGTATAATCCTTCCGGTAATATCAGCTCTGTAAGAGATGCAGCAGACCGGACAACGACCTACGACTATGACATCTTGAACCGGCTCACCGCGGTGACCCAACCCGAAGATGTAATAACATCATACACCTATGACAGCCACGACAACCTGGCCGGGGTAACAGACGCTGAAGGCCACGGCACAACATATTACTATGATGATCTGGGAAGGCTGGTCTCATTCACCTCGCCTGATACAAACACCACATCATATGCATATGACGCTGTAGGCAATCTTATCTCTAAAACAGATTCAAACGGAAACACCGTCACCTATACCTATGATGCCTTAAATCGTTTGACATTGATTCAGTTCCCGGATGCAGCCCAGGATATCACCTATACCTATGATACAGGTACAAACGGAATAGGCAGGCTCACAGGCATAACCGATCCTTCTGGAACTCTGGCTTATGCATATGATCCCAAGGGACAGGTTGTCCAGGAGACAAGAGCGATTAATGAAAAGGTTTTCACAGTGGGATACACATACAGCGCAGGGGGCAGGTTGACCGGGATCACATATCCAGGGGGCCGTACTGTGAGTTACGGGATTGATGTTGCCGGCAGGGTCATGCGGGTATCGAGCGCATCCGAGGGCGAGGAAAAAGTCATGGCCGACAATGTGGCGCATTTGCCATTTGGTCCTGTTAGCGCCATGGACCTGGGTAACGGCATAGGTGTTGGCAAGACCTTTGACCTGCTGTACAGGCTCCAGACATCTCAGGCAGGCATTGTCTATAACCGTTCATACGCCTATGATCCTGTGGGCAATGTTGCCGGAATAGATGATCATTTTGAGCCTGTGCGCAGCCAGTCTTTTTCATATGACGTCTTGAACCGTTTGGCAGGCGCTTCAGGTATCTACGGCTCTATCAGTTACACATATGACCAGGTAGGCAACCGTTTGACAAAGATCCATGATGAGGCAACAGACACATACAGCTACATGCCGGGCACCAATAAACTCTCTGAAATAACCGGTGCAAATCCCATGACCTTTGCCTATGATGCAAACGGCAACACAACAAGTATGGGTGACGAGGTCTTTGTGTACAACCAGAACAACCGACTGGTTGAGGCGGCAGAAAATGGCATCACCGCGGGTGAGTATGTTTATAATGCCCTTGGCCAGAGGGCAACAAAGACAGCAAATGGTCAAACAACTGTTTTTATATATGACCAGCAGGGCAACCTGATTGCAGAGGCGGATAATGATGGTGAAATCGTAAATGCATACATTTACTTAAATGGTCGCTTGTTAGCAGGGGTTAAAAGTGGTATAGAGACAATAGAAGCCGCAATTGATATTGCCCCTGACACATTGAACATCAACAGCAAGGGGAGATGGATCACGTGCTACATTGAGCTTGCAGAAGGCTATGATGTGGCAGACATTGATGTGGCAACTGTGGTCTTAGAGGGTTCGGTATATGCAGAATCCCGCCCAACTAAAGTGGCCGACCATGATAAAGATGGCATACCGGACATCATGGTCAAGTTTAATCGCAGTCAGGTTGCGAATTTGCTTGAGACTGGAGATGAGGTTGCGATTACAGTAGAGGGCGAAGTTAGTGGTGTACGGTTTAGCGGCGCTGATACCATTAGAGTGATTGAGAAGGGAAAGAAAGGCAAGAAGGATAAAGGAAAAAAGTGGCAGCACAAGAAAGGGAAGAACAAGCAGGACAAAAAACCGAAGATGGATAGAAGCAAAAAGGACCAGGTTGCGACATCACCGGTCAATGTATCATCAGAATCTACACAGCAGACAGCAGGCCTGTACTACTATCACCTGAATCACCTGGGAACACCGCAATTGATGACCGATGAGGATGGCAACGTTGTGTGGGCGGCGGATTATAGGCCGTTCGGGGAAGTCGATGTTACCGCGGAGAGTGTGGGAAACGAGTTCAGGTTCCCGGGACAATATTATGATCAAGAGACGGGGCTGCACTATAACTACCATCGTTACTACCATCCCACCACTGGAAGATATCTCACGCCGGATCCAAGTCATTCTATGCAGCCAGCAGGATCAAGTATTCCTTATTTACTTCCTTTCGCGTTAGCGTCTCCCCAAGAATTGACTCTTTACCACTATGCCCTAAATAATCCAATTAATGCTATTGATCCTCTGGGGTTATGGTTTATAGATGTAGGTGTAAGTGGAGCTGCTACAGGCACACTGGGACCTGGAGGAACTATTGGGTTTGAGATAAGTCCATCAGGTTTGTATTGGTATTATGGCGTTGGGTTAGGTGTTGGAGGAGGTTTTTCTGCTACCTATAATCCATTCGGCGACCCATCAGAAGGAGTTAATGTCAAAGGTACTGTCAGAGGTGGTACTGGGGTTGTCGGTGCACAGGCTGGCGGCAGCCTCAGTGAAGATGGCTTTTCCTGGACGTGGGGTGCTGGCTATGGAATTGGTTTTGGTGGGGCGGTTACCGCGACACAAACTATTCGAGTTATTGATTGGTCTTCTATCTATAACTGGTTCAGTAATTGGTTCGGCAACGGCGATGTGTCTGAGGAGGAGACGTGCAAATAGAAGGGTTGGAAAAGCTGATCAATGGAATAGTAATGCTTGTTATTGGGATGGGGATAATTATAAAGAGTAAAAGCATTGCTAAAGTATGTAGAAACAATAAAGTTAAAATATTTGGCGAGGCTAAATACGACGATATTAGCGAATTCATTGCCAGGTATGGTATTGTATCGATTGGGATTATAGGTATATTAGGTAGTTTTTTTCAAATCTACCAATACCTCAGATGAAACTGTAGCGTTGAGGCAAAGGGGTCAGGCAAAGGGGTCAAGTCTGCTCTTGACTCTTGCCTACGCTGTCAGCCACCCTGTCCACACGTTTCTTAAGGGTCCCATCCGTCAGCATCTGCTTTTTCATTCTTTCGATGATGCTGCTTATGGAGCTATACTTTTCCATTTGAAACTGGCGGCCTATCTCCTTTAGGCTGTCACGTCTTAGTTTTCGTGCCAGGAATATTGCTACGTTTCTGGGTTCATTAAATTGCCCTCTTATTGATCTATACAGTTCATCCTTGCTAACATTATAAAATTTACACACGGCGTTTATTATCGCAGCAGCTTCAGGAGCAAGGTCTTTTGCCTGTGGAACTTCCTGATCAGCTTTCAAAACATAGTATTTACCCTTAACCCAGTCAATAAACCTCTCAGGTCCCAAAACCGACGGCCATTTCTTACGTTCAAGTACACCGGCTATTTCCTCGTCGTTCTCGATGGCAACAAACCTCCGATATTCTTTCACCCACTCCTTCCTGTTCTTCGTGAGCACCGAAAAAATGAATTCTTTGTGAAGCCACTTCCATTTTCTTGCAACAGACAGATAGCCCTTATGGCTACTCCAGATATAATCATCAGGCTTGTTTGCAATGCCTGCCTTCACAGGATTGCGGTGTATATATCTGACAAGTTGCAAAAGATAGCTGTCACCGCTAACAAGAATTGACTTGTATCTGCCACGAAAGAGCTGCCCATCACAGGAATGTCTTCTGTTAAATCTCTGGGTGTATACGCCATTTATGTGCCGCATGCTCCGTGCAATATTCGCATCCGGTGTTTGCATAAGAATATGATAGTGGTTTGTCATGAGACAGTAGGCAGCAACTCGCATATTCCACATCTCCGAGCTTTCCTCAAGAAGCTTGACAAACACCTGGTAGTCATGCCTGTCATGAAATATTTTTTCAGCTCTTCGCCCCCGGTTCATCACATGGTACCAGGCGCCGGGATACCCTATTCTGAGTGGACGTGCCATGTCACAATCCATAACATTTTAGCCTGCAAGAGTCAAGAGCAGACTTGACCCCTTTTCCTCTTTCGGTTTTCATCTCAAATCCATATCAAGCTCTCGCAACTCTTTAATCTGGTCCCTCAGTTGCGCGGCTCTTTCAAAGGCCAACTCTTTGACCGCCCTTTTCATCTCAGACTCGAGTTCATGAATCGCTTTTACCAGATCATCTGCAGATTCGTACTCGGCCGCGGGCTCTGAGACCGCAGGGACTGTGACATAGTCTGCCTCATAGACCGAGGTGAGTATGTTCGTAATCTCTTTTTGTATGCTTTCAGGTGTGATGCCGTGCTCTTCGTTGTATCCCTCCTGGAGCCTTCGCCGCCGATTCGTCTCGTCAACAGCCTTTTGCATAGACCGTGTAACACGATCAGCGTAAAGGATCACCGTGCCGAATACATTCCTGGCAGCCCTGCCACAGGTCTGTATCAGGGAACGCGCAGACCGTAGAAAACCCTCTTTATCAGCATCCAGGATCGATACTAAGCTGACCTCGGGCAGATCCAGGCCCTCCCTGAGCAGGTTGATCCCGATCAGCACGTCAAAGACCCCCAGACGCAGATCGCGTATGATTTCAACCCGCTCCATTGTCTTAATCTCAGAATGAAGGTAGCGAACCTTGACCCCGAGACCACTGTAATAATCGGTCAGGTCCTCCGCCATTCTCTTGGTCAGTGTGGTCACGAGCACCCTTTCTTTGCGCTCTTCGCGGACCCTGATCTCCTCTAAGAGATCATCCACCTGGCCCTCGGCAGGCTTGATAATGACCCTGGGATCGATGAGCCCTGTAGGACGGATAATCTGTTCCACGACATTCCCTTCGGACACCTCAATTTCGCGGTCACCCGGCGTGGCCGAGACATAGATCACTTGTGGTATCTTCTTTGCGAACTCTTCAAAGGCGAGAGGCCTGTTGTCCAGGGCCGAAGGCAGCCTGAATCCGTATTCGACCAGGGTCTTTTTTCGCGATTGATCACCGTGGTACATGCCCCGTAACTGGGGAATCCCAATATGGCTTTCATCAATAAAGAGGAGAAAATCCTCCGGGAAATAATCGAGTAAGGTCGGGGGCGGCTCCCCCTGCTTTCTGCCGGTCAGATGACGCGAATAGTTTTCGATCCCGTGACAGTAGCCAAGCTCTCGCATCATCTCGAGGTCAAAATCAGTGCGCTCTTCGATTCGCTGGGTCTCAATCCATTTTTTGGCGCCTCTAAAGTGTTCGATGCGCTCTTTGAGCTCCTCTTTTATAGATTTAATAGCATTATTCAAGGTGAGACTTGAAGTTACATAATGGCTGGCCGGATAGATCATCACCTGCTTAAGAGGCCTTATCGCCTTCCCCAGTAAAGGATCGATTTCATAGATGCGCTCGATGGTGTCACCAAAAAACTCTACGCGGATGGCTTTTTCATCCTCATAGGCCGGGAAAATCTCCACCCGGTCGCCCCTGACCCGGAATGTATCACGGTGGAAATCATAGTCGTTGCGGGTATACTGCATCGAAACCAGCCGTCTCAGCATCACGTCCCGTACAAAGTCGGTGCCCGGTCTGAGTTCAAGACACATCTCCAGGTAATCTTCGGGGGCACCAAGACCAAAGATGCACGACACGCTCGCCACCACAATCACGTCGCGCCGGGCCATCACAGACCGGGTAGCAGAATGGCGCAGTCTATCGATCATCTCGTTTATCGAGGCGTCTTTTTCAATGTAGGTATCTGTAACCGGAAGGTAGGCCTCAGGCTGGTAATAGTCATAGTAGCTGACAAAATACTCGACCGCATTGTCCGGAAAGAAGGTTTTGAACTCCCCGTAGAGCTGGGCGGCTAAGGTCTTGTTCGGGGCTATTACAAGGGTGGGTTTGTCGACCCGGGCGATCATATGGGCCATGGTGAAGGTCTTGCCGGAACCGGTCACGCCGAGAAGCACCTGATGGCAAAGGCCCTTTTTAACCCCTTGGCTTAGTTTTTCAATCGCCCTCGGCTGGTCGCCTTTGGGTGTAAAGTCGGAGGTCAGCTTAAATGCGGACAAGACTCAGCTCCGCTCATCCGCCGAAGGCGGAAAGTACTGGAGTGATGGAGTACTGGTATTTACAAAGCTCTTTAAATTGTAACAGTTCCCAACTAATGACTGATGACAAGTGACCAGTGACCTCTATTTTATACACACCTTCCTCACCTGCAAGAGGTCGGTGTAACCGTCAAAGATCTTTCCAACACCGTCCTGCTTCAGGGTCGTCATCCCGTCCTTGATGGCCTGATTCCGAATCTCTTCTATCTTGGCTTTTTGCTGGATCAGCTTTTTAACCTTATCGGTTCCCATCAAGAGTTCGTGAAGGCCCATGCGACCAGAATATCCGGTATTGTGGCATTCAGCGCAACCTGCAGGCTTGCATAGCTTAAGGTTCTTTGAATGGGAGATGTTTAATTTCTTGAAATCTTCCGGGTCATACTCCCTAACCAACTCATTATACTCCTCTTTAGAAGGGTTATACTCCTTCTTGCACTTTTTACAAAGGGTACGAACGAGTCGCTGTGCGAGTATTCCGAGTATGGCATCAGCAAAATTGAAGGGGTCCATCCCCATATCCAGCAGCCGCGTGATGCTCTCAGGTGCGCTGTTCGTGTGCAGCGTCGAAAAGACTAAGTGGCCGGTCAGTGAAGCCTCGATACCGATATGCGTGGTCTCCTTGTCGCGCATTTCACCTACCATAATAACGTCCGGGTCCGCTCTCAAGAACGATCGCATGGCCGTAGCAAAGTCAAAACCTATCTTGTGCCGGACCTGAACCTGCCGCAGGCCGGCTTGTGTGATCTCCACTGGGTCTTCGGCCGTCCATATCTTGATGTCGGGTTTATTAATATAACCGAGTGCGGAATGCAGGGTCGTGGTCTTTCCGGACCCGGTAGGCCCGCACACAAAGATAATTCCGTAAGGTTTGGTAATAATAGTCAGAAAGTTATCATAATTCTTTTTTGAAAATCCCATCTTGTCAAGCGGGATAGGCTCGCCTGCCGCCAATATACGCATAACCACGTCTTCTAAGCCGCCGGCCGTCGGCACTGTTGCCACGCGGAGCTCAAGGTCCTTGCCGCCGTACTTCTTGAATTTTATCTTGCCGTCCTGTGGTTTGCGGCGTTCGGCAATATCCAGATCGGACATGATCTTGAGGCGGGAGACGAGTGCGTTACGATAATTGTACGGAACGGTCTGGTAAAGCTGACATGCGCCGTCAACTCTAAACCGAACCTCGGTATTCTTCTTCCCAGGGTACGGTTCAATGTGAATATCCGAGGAATTCCGGGCATAGGCATCCAAGATTATCTTGTTGACCAATTGAACAATGGCGCTGTCTTCCTCGGTTACACCTTTTGCCGCTTCTTCAATCTCATCCTCCTCTATTGCCAACTGCCCAATGATCTCGTCAATAGAGCTCTGTTCCTTATCGCCCTGAAAGAAGAGTTTGATGTATTTTTGTATATCCTCCTTAAGTGCTACATGGAACCGAAGCTCTTTCCCGTGAAAAAGCGGCTTGATCATATCTATCTTTTGAAGATGATACGGATTGTCAATGGCGATTACGACCTTCTCGCCGTCTTTTCCGATTGGAACCCAGGAATTTTTCTTCATGAACGGCACCTTAAGACCGGACAAGAGTTCACCCGGAATCGGAGCCATCTCATTATACTCAACAAACGGCGCCCTATAATAGTGACTCAGGGCCTTCCCAATATCCTTCTTGGGGATCTTGTAGTTTTTTATCAGGAAAAGTTCGATGTCCTGCCTGGTCTTACGCGCTTCCTGGATCGCCTTATCAAGTTCCTTTTGGACTAATTGCCCGTTCTCTATTAGATAATCAAATTTACCCTGACGGGCCTTTGCCATCCTTTTCTGGTTTAAGAAAGCAATTCCAAGGGTCTTTGCCAGCTCCTGAACCGCTGCTTCGTCCCGCTCGGTAAAGGCCGTGCCATCTTTACGATTGATAAGCTGGACGACGCCCAGCAGATACTTTTGGAAGCTTACGGGCGCCACTAACACTTGTCGCGTTTGAAACCCGCTTTTTTGGTCCCAACTTTTATCGAAGCTCAGATCCGGATCGATAGAGGCCAATTCCTTATCATCGTAAACATTCTTGATGTTGACCAACTTTCCCTTATATGCCGCATAGCCTGAAAGGCTGGTAGAGGAGATCGGCACGCGTATCTCGCTGATCTCATCTCCTGATTTGACTCTGGACACCAGTTCCTTATTGATTCCGTCGATTATGTAAACCGTGAGCCGCTCGGCTTCAAATAATTTGACAATATCATCCTTTAGATCGATCAGGATCTCATCGATATTGCTCGCGGCGTGGATACGATTCGTAATATCTAAGAGCCCATCGCCGCTCACGCCCTGTTTCACATCGCGGTCATTTGCGGTTCCGCTGCCGGGCGCCTCTTTCTCAGGCATTTCTAATATGACCATGACAGATCAAATCTCCATGTAATTCGTGTCCGCAATCCAAAATCCTACGAAGGGGGTAAAGTTTTGTCCTTAAAGAAATACAACCTGAATAATTTCTTGGCCCCTCCGACTATCAGGAAGAGAGCAATAAAATATCGCGCAAAGCTCAAGAACCAAGAATCCGATGAGCGAAGGGCGTACGGTTCTTTGACGCAAAGGAGCACACCCATTGCAATCAAAAGGATGGCCCATATGATCTGGGTCAGATTGCGAGACCTTTGCAAAACATTCCCTTTTGCCCAATCTCTGCGTGGGTTTATTGGGTTAACTCAATGAACTCAATAAACCGTGTGAACACAACAAACTTGAAATATAGTTTATGATATCCTTACAATTTTGTAAAGGAAAAGAACCATTGATCTATTTAACCTCCTCAACCTTTAAGACAAGGTGATCCACCCCTACCACACGGACTTTGGCGCCCACCTCGATCGGTTCCAGGGCCTCAGCGTTCCAAAGTTCCCCGTGAACAAAGATTTTTCCTCCGGGTGCGATCCTTTCCTTGACTACCCCGACCTCCCCGATCAACCCCTTGTCGCCGGTCCTGGGTCTGGATATCTGGGATCGAAACACTAAGCCGGCCACGACCACAAAAAAACCTGAAACCATGATAACCGTAGGAATCAGTACGCGCAAGGAGAGACGCAACTCAGGGGCTCCCCCCTCAAACAGCATCAAGGACCCTAAAAAGAGCGAGATGATGCCGCCTAAGCTCAGGAGACCATAGCTGGCCACCTTCATCTCAAGAATAAAGAGGATAAGAGAAAGGGCAATCAGCAAGATCCCGGCATAGTTGACCGGAAGTGTCTGAAAGGCGAAGAATGCCAAAATAAGGGAGATGGCCCCAATTACGCCCGGGAAGATAGTACCTGGATGGGAAAGCTCAAAATATAACCCTGCCATGCCGATCATCATAAGAAGATAGGCAATGTTTGGATCACTCAAGGTCTTAAGGATCTTATCCCTGAAGGTCTCGCTTAAAAAGACTATTTTCAGCCCTTTGGTGCGTAACATGCCTTTTTCTTTTAGTTTTCGCCCATCAATCTTTTCAAGGAGATCCTGCATATCCCCGGCAATCAGGTCGATGACCTTGAGCTTTAGGGCCTCCTTCTCGGTCACGGAAACACTCTCACGAACCGCCTTTTCAGCCCACTCGCTGTTGCGGCCCCGTTTTTCCGCAATACTCTTTGTATAGGCCACCATATCATTGACAACCTTATCGGCCATGGTCTCATCCATCTTCTTTTGACCAAGGTTTACGGGATGTGCTGCACCAATATTGGTGCCCGGGGCCATGGCCGCGATGTCTGCCGCCAGGGTGATCATCACCCCTGCCGAGGCCGCCCGCGCCCCACTGGGAGAGACAAAGACGACCACAGGAATATCAGAGGCCAGCATCGCCATAACGATTGAACGCATGGAGAGGGCCAGCCCCCCTGGCGTGTCAAGTTGGATCACAAGACAGGCGGCACCCTCTCCGGACGACGTTTCTATACTCCTTATCAAGAATTCCGCCAGACCGGGATTGATCGTACCCGCGACCTTGACCGCATACACCTCTCCTTTGGCAGCATGGGCTTCAATGGGAAGTCCAACAATGATACTTGCTAGTACCATCACCACGACAGCGATTTTGAATGAGACCTTTATAAAACATTCAATTTTGTTCAAGGTCAAGGAAGACGAAGATTTTAACCGCAGGAATACTTTGAGTATTTTGAGGATTGAAATCTGAGTCTGACGCAGAGATTGGGCAAAAGGGGATGTTTTATAAAGGTCTCTAAGCCTTTTCATAGGCCTCCTGAATCTTTTGCACATCTTCCCAAACATCGCGCTTCCTGGAAGGATTTCGCAGGAGAAAAGCAGGGTGATATGTGGGGAGGAGCTGAATGTCCTCATAGGCATGGAAGCGGCCCCGCAATTGAGAAATCGGCGTATTTGTTTTAAGGAGTGTTTGGGACGCAAATGCACCTAAGGCACATATCAACCTGGGTCTTATGGCCCTCAACTGCCTGCGGAGAAAAGGGATGCAGGCAGTGATCTCGTCCTGCTCGGGATTTCGGTTCCCCGGAGGGCGGCACTTTATGATATTGCAAATATAAACATCTTCTCGGGTCAATCCAATGGCCCGGAGTATCCTGGTAAGGAGCTGACCTGCCGCACCCACAAACGGCTCTCCCTGTACGTCTTCTCCGTAGCCCGGGGCTTCGCCCACCAGGACCAGCTTTGCCATGGGATTCCCAACTCCAAAAACGATATGCCTGCGCCCTTTGTGGAGTTTGCACCTCTGGCAGTCGCCAAGATCATCTCGTATCATGTCCAGGGTCTCCGCCATGGCATCTTTGCACCATCCGTCTAAGATCCTGAGAGAGTTTTCAGACAGGCCCACGCCCGCACACCCTAACCCCTTCATATATTGAAGATAGCCCCTGAAATCCTCTTTAGTTTCAGACAGGAGCCGAGTGAAACTGTCATTAGTCACGTTCTCTTAATCTCCAACACCCTGTCCAACAGAATATCTGCAAGGTCCTCCTTGTCCATAAGCGGCAGATCCTCGGTCCGGCCGTCTTTGTAGAAAAGGCTCACCTGGTTGGTGTCCGAACCAAACCCTGAATCGGTCCGGCCGATGAGATTGGCAACAATAAAGTCTAAGTTCTTTGCAGTTAGCTTGGCACGGGCATTCTCCTGGAGGTCCCGGGTCTCGGCCGCAAAACCGACCAGGATTTGATCCTTCTTGTTTTCTCCGAGTGCCTTCAAGATATCCCGGGTCTGTTCAAGGCGACAATTCTGCTCCATCTCTTTCTTTTTTACTTTATGTTCAAAAAGACCTGCAGGCCGCCAGTCCGATACTGCAGCGGCTTTTATTAGAATCGTGGACTGTTTTGCATGGTCCATCACAGCATTGAACATCTCTTCGGCAGTCCTGACCCGGATCACCCTGACACCCTGGGGGCCGGCGAGTATGGTGGGCCCGCTAATCAACAGGACCTCTGCTCCACGCCGCCGGGCAACACGCGCAACAGCATATCCCATCCTGCCCGAAGAAGGATTGCTTATAAACCTTATTGGATCGATCGGTTCCTGAGTGGGTCCGGCAGTTACCAGTATCCGCTCTCCGGCCAGATTCCGTGAAGACAACAGCGAACGAAGTTCCTCTGCGATCGCCTCTACATCCGGCAGCCGGCCCGGCCCTTCATGGCCACAGGCCAGTGCTCCGGTCTCGGGACGAAGCACCTTGATCCCGGCCTGCTCAAGTCTCTTTATGTTGTCCTGAACCACGTGCTTTTCATACATGTGAACATTCATGGACGGACAAACCAGGATCGGCGCACCAACTGTTAAAACAAAAGTACTAAGGGGATCATCCGCAATCCCATGGGCGATCTTGCCAATGATATTAGCGGTGGCCGGAGCGATGACCACGGCGTCCGTATCCTCTGCCCATGCGATGTGTCGAAAAGTGGTATCTCCCTGCCGGCCGAACATACGAGTCCATACAGGGTGTCCTGAAAGGGCCTCAAAGGTGAGAGGGCCGACAAACTCCTGTGCGTTCCTGGTCATAATCACCCGGACGCGGCCACCGGACTTGGCAAGGGACCTTAGAAGCTCCACGGCCTTGTAAGCGGCAATACCCCCGGACACACCAAGGACGATCTTCTTATCTTTGAATGGATCTGGCATGTTTCGTTAATCGTTAACGCTGATTATCGGGATTACACTGATTAAGCTGATTAATCTGTGGGATCTGTGTAATCTACTTAATCTGCGTTGCTATTTCAACAGCCCGCTTTCTGCGGTCTCCACGGTAGGGGCGACCCAGATCTCAACCTCGGTCTTGAACTGTTTGTCGGTGATGTTGATGATACAACCCCGATTTGCCTTGTTGAAAAACATGATCGTGCGGGGGGACTTGAAAGAACTCACCAAACGCCAGTTATCCTTTGCCATATTATTGTCAAAGAACCTGATCAGGGAGTTTATCTCCACGCGTCCTGTCAACACCAAAACACCGGCCGTGAAGTCAGGGGCATGATAAACAAAGGACTTCTTTTTATCCACCTTAAGCTCTGCAGGAACAAGAACATCCTCAAAGTCGTAGTAAAGGGGCGCCGGTGTCTTATCCCGCTTGCTTACGGCAGGTTCTAACCTCCCCGATTTTTTGGTACTTGTTTTCGCTGGAGTACAGCCCAAAAAGATGACGAAAACAAACAACAGCGCTGAAATCCCTCCAAGAATCCTGAATCGTCTTAAATCTGCCATGGCAATCCCTCCTGTGTTTTTAATTTATTTTTTATTTCTCATTCACACTATTCCACAAATCGGCAAACTTGTAAATAAGTCAGAAAGTTCATGCAAATACTAATGAGAACGTTTTGTACACAACATTGGTTTGGGGTCACAATGCCTTTTCTTTCGTTCCGAGTCTCCCGGGCTGGTGTTTTTAGTAACTTATCTGCGAGGGATTCTTACCCCCTCCGC
>JABXJX010000037.1 GCA_013375375.1 Desulfobacterales bacterium
TCTTACCCCCTCCGCATTCTCCCGCAAGCGGGAGCTGCGGTTTCCCCCACAAATAAGTTACAAAAACACGGCGCCCTCCCGCCAGTCACTCCAGAAAAGACATCATGACCCCTGTGTATGATGTTGGGTAGTTAATGTACTTCATAGTAAGATCGTGTTTGTTGAAGACATTTGGTGTTTATTATCATCTGGTTGTGAAATAAGCAAGGAGCCGGTCAAGGGGCTTGCCTTTTGAATCCATCCCCATTAAGTTGGACATATAGACCGCACTGGATCGCCAGGGCAGCTTGATGAAATATATAGATACGAAAGCACAAGATGATCTCCTTGTTGAAAAGCTTGAAGACGGCGAGGTTTTTTCGTTTCGCTGTCATGAGGGGTTGGAATGCTTTACGCGGTGTTGCCGCAATTTAAACTTGTTCTTGTATCCTTACGATGTGCTCCGGTTGAAAAGTCTGCTGAATATATCCTCGGAAGAATTCTTGGACGCCTATGTGGATATTGTCATGCGCGAGTCGAATTTCTTTCCGGATGTTTTGCTCCGCATGGCCGAAAACAAGGAAAGGGCCTGTCCGTTTTTAAACGAGTCGGGATGCACGGTCTATCCGGATCGGCCTGATACCTGCCGCACCTTTCCTCTCGAACAGGGGATTATATTTCATGGCCCCAAAGAAAAGGCCGCTGACATCTACTTTTTCAAGCCTCCTGATTTTTGCCTCGGACAGCACGAATCGCAGGAGTGGACGATTGAAACCTGGGCTGAAGATCAAAGGGCCGTTACCTATCACGAAATGACAGCCAAATGGGCAGAGGTGAAGGGGCTGTTTCAGGTGAACCCGTGGGGTGCCGAGGGGCCGTATGGTCCCAAGGCGAAGATGGCCTTTATGGCGACTTACAACCCGGACAGTTTTCGTGATTTTGTTTTTAACAGCACGTTTTTGAAACGGTATAAGGTGAAGCCGGACGTGTTAAGAAAGATCAAAACAGACGATCTGGCGTTGATGAAGTTTGGTTTTGCGTGGGTCAAGTTTTTTGTCTGGGGAATCACGACTTCTTATCTGAGGCCCCGCTGAGCAACCCGTAGCCGTTCACTGGATGGCGTGTTTCTTGGAACGTCTTGGCGGAGACCCTTCGTTTTTCCGTGACTTAGCAAAGGGGGAGACCGCAGCCACCGAAGTGAAACAAAGGTGGAATGCGGAGGGGGCAAGGAATGCCCCCGTTGCTAAGTCGCTGGAAAAACCAGGGTTGGAGACATCGGAGTGTAAAGAAGCATGACATCCCGTGAACGGTTGCGAGCAACCCTATTGTTCGAGGGTATGTCGAGCAAGCAGGCTCCCTTTCAAATAATCGTTGTTGGGCTCGGAAAAAAAACTCTTGAAAAGCTGAAGGCTTTCCTGCCTCAAGATACCGGGCATGACTGTTATTTCCATATCCTTGTAAAAAGGATTAAGTTTTTTTAGGTCTAGGTTTGTCCCGCCTCCCATGACATCCTCATAGGCGTACACGATTCGTCTTATGCCATTTACTATGAGTGCCGCATAGCACATAAGACAGGGCTCAAGTGTGGAAAACAAGGTTACTTTTTCTCGGTCGATCCTCTGCTCCAGATCAATCAACCTCCTCATGGCCAACATTTCTGCATGGTCCAACTCGTTTTGATCGCCTGGCGCGCTGCGGTGCCGCGCTCCGGTAACAAGCACTCTGTTTTCATACACCATCACACATCCAACAGGGAATTCTCCTATGCTGATTGCCCGGCGTGCCTCGTCAAGGGCCTTTGACATAAAGAATTCGTAATCCATTTTGACCGGCTCCTTTTTCAAAGCTCTCACAATGGTATATTTATCCTACAATTTGGCGAAAAGTAAAGCGATAAAGGTCTCTTGCCGGAAAGACTCGCGTCCGGGTTCAAACTGGAAAATATCTTTACAGATTATTGTCTTTGTGCAATAAGGAACAAGTTTTTTGGCTTAGGCTTCGATGTACGGTTTGTTTTAGGAGCTGAGACCTTTGTAAAATGTTCAGTTTTGTTCAAGGTCAAGGAAGACGAAGATTTTAACCGGAGGAATACTTTGAGTATTTTGAGGATTGAAATCTGAGCCTGACGCAGAGATTGGGCAAAAGGGAATGTTTTACAAAGGTCTCGAGTTTAGCCCAAGAGGAGTCTCAAGGAATGACCCCATGGCAAGCCTTAAGCAGACAATCGCATAAGCAGACATCCATACGGGAGGCAATAGAGGCATGGGAGAGGGAGTATCTTTCTCCTTGTGCCTGTTTGAGCAGCGAGTCCCGAGGGAGGGTAACCTATGAAGATCCCTGCCCCATTCGAACGGCATTTCAAAGAGACAGGGACCGTATTGTTTACAGCAATGCCTTCAGACGCCTCAAACACAAGACCCAGGTGTTCCTCTCGCCCCTTGGAGACCACTACCGGACCCGGCTGACACACACCTTAGAGGTCTCTGAGATTGCACGCACTATTGCCCGGGCGCTAAGAGTGAATGAGGATTTAACCGAGGCCATAGCCCTGGGGCATGACCTGGGGCACACACCGTTCGGACACGGCGGCGAAGTTGTGCTAAGGGAGATCTATTCAGAAGAGTTTTCCCACCGCGAACAGAGCGTGAGGGTCGCTGATGTTCTGGAGAAACACGGCCGGGGACTAAATCTGACCCTTGAGGTGCGTGACGGGATCCTGAAACATTCCAAGGGCTATGGAGCGGTTGTGCCCGAAGAACCCGATGAGATGCCTGTAACCGTTGAGGGAAGGATAGTGCGCCTTGCCGATATCATGGCCTATCTCAATCATGATTTGGATGACGCCATCCGCAGCGGCGTCATCCAAATCAAACAGATCCCAAAACAATGTTTGGATGTGTTGGGTCGTTCCCATTCCAAGCGTATCAGGACCATGATAAACGACCTCGTGACATCGAGCCGGATTGATGACGGAGAGATGGATCTTGTAGTGAGTGAACCGGTTTCCGGGGCAATGGCGACCCTCAGGCAATTTCTCTATGACAACGTCTACAGGTCCGACCAGGTGCACGGTGAATTTGTTAAGGCCAAAAAGATTCTGTCGGAACTATACCTTTATCTTTTGGAAAACCCGGAAACCCTTGAAAAAGAACTCAGAAAAATGGAGATGGGCGGTTTCCCGGCAGGCACAAACAGAGAACGGATGGTGTGTGATCTTGTCGCCAGCATGACAGACCGCTATGTCTTGAATCTTTACGAAGAGATCTTTTTTCCGACCCCATTGGTTTGATTAAGGAAGGGCTTATGGAAAAACTGCAATTCATTCCCTATGAACAGGCAAAAAAAATGGTAGCCGAAGTGGTGGAGATGGAGCATCCGACCGAAGACGGGAAGCGCATTTTCAACGTGTACAATCACAGGGGGGAAGCAATCTGTTGGTTTGACGCGGACGAGGTGGAAAAAGAAGTTGAAGCTGACGAGTTTGAAGACGTAAAGGAACACATTCTCCATTTAATTCCTGACTGGGCAACTTGATCGTTATTGCGGTTCAATAACCCCTTTCGGCATCGGCTCACAATACTCTCCGCCTAAGAGATAGCCGCCGTCAAGCCGGAGCACGCTGCCAGTCATGAAGGGCGCATCCCGAATTACAAATAGGACCGCCTTGACCACATCTTCGATCGTGCCGATTCGTTGAAGCAGAGTATGATCTATGATCTCGTTGCGTTGCTCTTCAGGCAACAGGCCCCACCCCCGGGTTTGAGGCCCGTGGCGAGTCTCGAAAAACCCGAGCATCACTTCGTTGACCCTGACTTCCGGTGCTGCTTCTCGTGCCCAGGCCTCGGTAAAGGATGACACGGCCCTGTTTGCTGCTGCGTACCCATCATTAAAGATTCTTCCGGCCGGACCGCTTTTGCCGATAAGTCCTGCAATGGATGAGATATTGACCACCGCACCGTTGCCGGAAGCCCTAAGGTAGGGCAGGGCGGAACTGTAAACCCACCATTTTGCCCGGAGCGTTGTGGCCATCTCCAGGTCCCATTGTTCTTGAGTGTAAGGGCCGTGCACCACGGGCCATCCCCCGCGCTCTATATTGTTGACCAGAATGTCAAGGCGGCCGAATCCGGCTATGACCTTATCAACAAGGGAGGAGATCTCGTCTGTATCAAGCAGGTTTGTCCTGGCAACAAGATAGTCGGCATTTGCACCTTCAAAGTCCTGCTTCATCTTGTCCAAAGACTCTTCCCAATCATAATAGTTCAAGGCCACCTTGACCCCTTCCCCGGCTAAGGCGAGCCCGATCCCTTTTCCGATACCCTTGATAGCACCCAGTACCAGTGCCACTTTTCCGCTCAGTTCCATCAAAACCTTCCTAACCCGGATAAACCAGAAACAAAAAGAAAAACTATCACGAAAACACGAAAGTACGAAAACACGAAAGGCTGAATGTTTTTTTATTTCGTGCTTTTAATCTTTCGTGCTTTGCGGCGTTCGCCTTGAGAACAGTACGTGATTATCTTTTAGAGTTTTCTGCCAGAAAAACACGAATCTTAGAACTAAGGAATTAAGGCACATCTCCTCCACGCTGGGAGCCATGTCCAAACAGCCTGCCCTTGATCCATTCAATACCAAACCGCATTAAGGCCACGTTATCTTCTTCCAGGTCCCTAATCGTTTCCCCTTCAACAGGACGGCCCTCCCAGAGCCTTTTTTCAAAAACAAGCTCTCTGAATCTATCAAGATCGTAACAAGCCAAATAAAACAATTCGTTTTCTCTGTGATCAAGCCTCCTCCTGTTGCTTCGGTTTTTCAGGGATATGATATCCATCAGCAGGTCGTTCATCTTGTCATACAGCGCAACCTCCTGGTCTTGCTTCCACTCCCTGACCGTCCATTCCTTTGGTTCTTTAAAACCGAGACAGTGCGGCTCCTTGATCACGACGTGGAATTCCTCGCAGGCGTTCTGATTCGGCCTCCTTTGTACGATCCTCGCAAGGGGATAGATGCGGCATGAGCCGGGTCTATCCGGATAGACCGTGCAGCCGGCTTGGCCCACAAACGGACAATTAAGGTTCTCATGCTCCGACATCTTCAGTGTGACGATCGGCAGGCCGGACTCAGGTCCGATATGATGTGAGGTGTAGCGCCCCAGGAACTCTCCGGAGGAGAGTTCCAACCTCTTTTTGAGGCGGAGAATATCGTACGGGGTCAAGTATTGATTTAGGTCGCTGCAGCAGCAATTAAAACACCCAATACCCGGACGGCAGGAAAATTGGAAGGTGTCATCTAAGGTAAGTTTCCGGAAATTTTTCATCTGGCTTTGTTTTATAACTTGATTCTCGCTTACCATCTCAGCGGGTATAAAGTCAACCAGGCCGGCCGGACTTTGTAGTTCACGACCTGTGTGCCTGAACCTTCCGCCCAAATCAGGCTATCACGTGGAATATTTTCGTAAAAAATCTACCCGACATTTCCGGTCACAATAAATATCCGCCACAATATATGGTACTCCACACCGCGTTTCCAACAATATAAAGTGTGTGTCGTATTTTGCATGATCGTTGTAACATCTACTATGAAGTTCCGCCTAAAAATGGCTTGACAAGATTGATGCATGGTGGTAAAAGGGATTTCCCGTGGAGACGAAGTAATATAGTGAATTTATTTATAAAAATATCCAAAATGTCTTCACGTCGAGTGGTGTCTTTTACGATATTGATAACCTCTCAGAGCGCTTAAAACCCAGGAGAGTGCGCAACAACCAAGGGGGAGTTTTGTTGTCCCTCAGTCTGTTTACTTTTCCCCTTTCAGGGAGAGGAATGTTTCTTGGCAAGAAGATTGTGAAAGTAAGAACATTGTATCTTTAAAGTTTTAAGGTAGTCTGTTTTTTTCTGAGTCATTGTTTAACAAACCATAAAACGCAGGCCCAATTGCTTAAGGGGCCGAAGAAATGCAGTTGAAAGGGGGGATGTAATCGCTGACGCTTATTTAGACGGGAGATGTTGAGCCACATGGTGGCATGCAGTAACGATCTCCCCGGGAACCATTATAAAAAAAACTATTCAGGAGGTATATCAATGCCAAGCTTTGTAATTGACGAAAAATGTGATGGCTGCAAAGGCGGGGACAAGACCGCTTGCATGTACATCTGTCCCAATGACCTGATGGTCTTGGACGCAAATGCCATGAAGGCCTACAACCAGGAGCCGGATCAGTGCTGGGAGTGCTTTTCGTGCGTGAAGATCTGCCCCACCCAGGCTATTGAGGTCAGAGGATATTCTGATTTTGTACCCATGGGCTCCAGTGTTATGCCGATGAAGGGTACCGAGGATATCATGTGGACATGTAAGTTCAGAAACGGGTTGATCAAACGCTTTAAGTTCCCCATCCGGACCACCCCGGAAGGCGCTGCCAATTCCTACGATGATTTGCAGGGGAAAGATCTTGACAGCGGTCTCCTTTCCACTGAGGAAGCTGACGGTAAAACCCTTACCACGCCCAATATATAGGCGGCTGTCGGGAACGGTGTGATCAAGGAAGGAACTTAATTATTTAAGGAGGATACGAATATGGCAATACCGAATAAACCGACGGGAGAGCTTCTCGCGGTAAGAGATCCAGAAGTTGAAGAAAGAGACGTTGATATTTTGATCGTAGGTGGTGGTATGGCTGCCTGTGGCTCTGCCTTTGAGGTCAAGAAATGGGCGGGTGACAAGAAGATTCTGCTCGTTGACAAGGCTGCCATGGAAAGAAGCGGCGCGGTTGCACAGGGACTTTCGGCCATCAACACCTATATCGGAGAAAACGCCCCTGAGGATTATGTCAAGATGGTTCGAAACGACCTCATGGGCCTTACCCGCGATGACCTCGTCTATGATCTGGCCAGACACGTTGACGATTCGGTCCATCTCTTTGAGGAGTGGGGCCTTCCTGTCTGGAAATTGGACGCAGATGGCAAGAACCTCGACGGCGCCAAAGGCCAGGAAATGGGCACCCTGAAATCAGGGGCAAAGCCTGTTCGTACCGGCAAATGGCAGATCATGATCAATGGCGAGTCTTACAAGTGCATCGTGGCGGAAGCTGCCAAGAAAGCACTTGGCGAAGACAATATCCTGGAAAGGGTTTTTATCGTAAAACTCCTCCTGGACGCCAACAAGGAAAACACCATTGCCGGCGCGATCGGTTTCAGCGTCCGTGAAAACAAAGTATACGTAATCAAGTGCAAGGCCATGATGGTTGCCTGCGGTGGCGCTGTAAACATTTACATGCCTCGCTGCCAGGGTGAGGGCAAAGGACGCGCCTGGTATCCTGTATGGAACTCAGGCTCTACCTACACCATGTGCGCCGAGGTCGGCGCAGAGCTGACCATGATGGAAAACCGGTTCACACCGGCCCGGTTCAAGGACGGCTACGGACCGGTGGGCGCGTGGTTCCTGCTCTTCAAGGCGAAGACCCTCAACTCCTTGGGTGAAAACTTTGCAGCGAGTGATTTTGCCAAAGCAGAGCTTGAAAAATACGCTCCTTACGGGCTTGCCGCGGTAACACCCACATGCCTGAGGAACCACCTCATGCTGGCAGAGATGAAGGAGGGCCGCGGCCCGATCATGATGGATACGGTTACAGCTCTGGCCACGCTCGGCGAGACCATGGACAAGAAAGAACTCAAGCACCTCGAATCAGAGGCATGGGAGGACTTCCTTGACATGACCTGCGGCCAGGCCAATCTGTGGTGCGCGCAAGACTGCGAGCCTGAAAAGAAGAACTCAGAGGTCATGCCGACCGAGCCGTACCTGCTGGGATCTCACTCCGGCTGTTGCGGCATCTGGGTCAGCGGGCCTGACGAAGACTGGGTGCCCGATCACTACAAGTGGGGCTACAACCGCATGACTACCGTCAACGGCCTCTTTACCTCCGGCGACGGTGTTGGCGCATCCGGCCACAAGTTCTCTTCCGGCTCCCATGCTGAAGGACGTATGGCGATCAAGGCGTTGTGCAAGTATGTTCGCGACAACGCCGACTTTGCGCCCACGCTCAAGCAGTCCACACAGGAACTGGTCGACGTTACCTACCAACCTGTCAGGCTGTACCTGGACAACTGCAAGTACACCACGGCCGAGGAAATCAACCCCAATTACACGAAGCCCGACGGCTTTGCCATGAGGTTGATGAAGGCGACCAACGAGTACGGCGGCGGCTGGATGACCTACTATCAGACCAGCGACAAGGCCCTGGAGATCCTTCAGGATCTGTTCAACGTCATGCGCGAGGATTCAATGAAACTCGGCGCCGGCGACCTGCATACGCTGATGAGGTGCTGGGAGATGAGGCATCGGCTGACGACCGTGGAGGCACATTGCCGACACATCTACTTCAGGAAGGAGTCTCGCTATCCGGGCTTCTACTACAAGGCAGACTATCCGGGAACCGATGACGCGAATTGGTTTTGCTTTACCAATTCCAAGATGAATCCGGAAACCGGAGAGTGGGAAATGAAAAAAGTAGAACACGTCAATATCATTCCTGCCTAGGAGTCAGCGCTTTTTATGAAGGGATGAATACCGTAAAACTCCAGGTGCCGCTGTTGCGGCACCTGGAGATTTTTTTGATTTTTTTCTTATCCATGTGCGTGCTTCTCGCCATTCCATGTGCATTTTTCGCAATTTTTGATATAACAGTGACGGAGGAATAGCATGACAGAAGAACAAAAAGCTGAAGAGAAGAAGGGCAGCATCCTTGTTGTGGGAGGAGGTATTAGCGGGCTGACAGCGACCCTTGAAGCCGCTGAAGTGGGCTATGAGGTTTTTCTTGTGGAGAAGAATCCTTACTTAGGCGGCAGGGTTGCTCAGTTGAAGCATTATTTTCCGAAGCTATGTCCTCCGGCATGCGGTCTCGAGATAAATTTTAGAAGGATCAAGGATAATCCCGGGATTACTTACTATACCCTGGCGGAGGTCGAGAGCGTTTCAGGCGCCCCGGGAAACTATGACGTCACTATAAAGCTGAATCCGCGATATGTGAATGAAAAGTGTACCTGTTGCGGCGAGTGTACCAAGGCCTGCACCACAGAGATTCCCAATGAATTTAATTTTGGTATGGATACCACTAAAGGGGCCCATCTGCCATATGAGATGGCCCTTCCCATGCGCTACGTCATCTCTCCTAAGATTTTAGGGACAGATGATGCAAAAAGGTGTGTGGAGTCATGTCAGTACGATGCAATTGACATGAACATGCAGGCGCAGACGATCAACGTCAAGGTCGGCGCCATCATCTGGGCGACAGGCTGGAAGCCGTATGACGCCACCAAGATAGATAACCTCGGGGTCCAATACCGTAACGTCATTACAAACATGATGATGGAACGCCTTGCAGCAGTCAACGGTCCTACCCAGGGGAAGGTCTTGCGTCCCTCGGACGGCAAAGAGATCTCACGAATCGCCTTTGTCCAATGCGCGGGTTCAAGAGACGAAAATCACCTGCCGTACTGTTCTTACATCTGCTGCATGGCATCGTTGAAACAGGCCACCTACGTCAGGGAACAGTTTCCTGATGCAAAGATTTATATATTCTATATTGACGTGAGGGCGCCGGGCCACCGTTACGAAAAGTTCTATAAAAAGATCAAAGAAGATGAGAACATCTTCCTGATCAAGGGCAAGGTGGCCGAGGTTCAGGAGGACCCAGACACCAAGGATATCACGGTTGTGGCGGAAAATGCCGTAACCGGCGAAAAGATCCGGGAAAAAGTTGACATGGCCGTGCTGGCTACAGGGATGGTTCCGAATACAGCGGACACCAAGTTGCCGGGTGAACTTAAATGCGATCCTGACGGCTTTGTGGTTTCGAGTCTCGCAGGAGGGGGAATGTTCGCCACCGGTTGTGCCGCGAAGCCGTTGGATGTGACCTCGTCCAATCAACATGCAACTGGTATGGCCCTTAAGGCCATTCAGACTTTGGTGAGTAGCTAGGAGGTAATCAATGGAAAAAAAGTTAGGCGTATATATCTGCAAAGGTTGCGGGATCGGAGAGGCCCTCGATATAGAGAAACTGGAAAAGAAGGTTCCCCCAAAAGTAAAGATTTGCAAGAGCCATCCCATCATGTGCTCCCCGGAAGGCATTGAACTCATCAAGCAAGGCATAGCGGGCGAAGAAGGAGTGAACACTGTCGTTATTGCTGCCTGTTCCCGGCGTGTGCTTTACGACGTTTTTGATTTTGGCCCGGTGATTGTAGAAAGGGTCAACCTAAGGGAAGGCGTGGTCTGGAGCCACAAGCCTGAAGAGAAAAGAATGACCGGCGGGGAAGAGGGCGAAGGTCCACGGGTGGATGAACTGATTCAGGAGATGGCCGAAGACTATCTTCGAATGGGTATGGCCGAGGCCGAGAGGGTGCTCCCGCCCGAGCCCTACAAAGAGACGATTGACAAGAAGATCATGGTAATGGGCGGTGGTATTACCGGGCTGAGCGCGGCACTTGAGGTGGCAAAGGTCGGTTATGAGGCCACGGTTATTGAAAAAGGGCCACAGGTCGGCGGGTTTGCCGTTAAGATGCGTAAACAGACACCGTCGTCTTACCCATATGAGGACTTGCAGGAGCCAGTCATACAGCAGATTATAAAAGAGGCTGAAGCCCATCCCAAGATCGAGATCCGCACAGGTTTAGAGGTAGCCAGGATAGCCGGTTCTCCCGGGCTTTTTGACGTGACCTTTAAGCAGGCCGGAACCAAAAGCAAATGGGACATTCCAGAACCTGTTGAAGTGGATGAGGGAGCAGAGGCCCCGCCGCAACCGCCGGATGCCGACAAAGCCACACCCGAGGATCCCGCAAACATCCTGGCCAAGGATACGGATGCGGATCGCTTTGGGGCTATTGTTTTGGCCACAGGCTGGAAACCCTGGGAACCCCAGGAGCAAGGGGCAGCCGAAGAGCCCAAAGAGGGTGAAGAGCCCCCTAAGGAGGGCGAGGAGCCGGAGCCCAAGGAAGAAGGGCCTAATTATGAACATCTTGGTTTGGGAAAGTTTCCGGATGTCATAACCAATGTAGCCTTAGAAGAGATGGCAGCCAAAGGCAAGATCTTGCGCCCGTCTGACGGGAAACCCGCTGCCAGCGTGGCCTTTGTTCAGTGCCCCGGCCAGGGAACGGATGAAGACTTTCCCTATGCCTCGTCAATTACCAGCATGGTGGCTTTGAAGCAGGCCAAGTATGTCCGGGAGGACGGCGGAGACGATACCAAGGCATACATCTTTTATCAGCACATGCGCACACCGGGCCAGAATGAATATTTTTACAAGAGCGCCCAGCAAGACGACGGGATCTTCCTGACCAAGGGGGATGTGGTCAGTGTGTCTCAAAATGGCGACGGACTTGTATTGGAGGCAAACGACACCCTTCTTGGTGAGAACATCAAGGTTAGCGCGGATATGGTCGTGCTGGGTACCGGCATGGTCCCGATCACAAGGGACGAGCCGGTCCTGAATTTTGCCTATCGACAAGGCGCTGGTTTTCGGGACCTGGATCTCTTTGACGGATATCCGGATTCGAATTTTATCTGTTTCCCCTATGAAACCCGAAGGACCGGCATTTATGCGGCAGGTTGCGCCCGGAGGGCCATGGGCATCCAGGAATGTATAGAGGACGCGGCCGGCGCTGTCCTCAAGGCGATTCAGTGCCTTGAATCCGCCCATCGAGGCGTATCCGTTCACCCCAGGTCAGGCGACATGACATTCCCTGATTTCTTCTTCCAGAGGTGTACGCAATGCAAGCGATGCACCGAAGAGTGTCCTTTCGGCGCCCTGGATGACGATGAAAAGGGAACGCCGCTTCCCAACCCGACAAGATGTCGAAGGTGCGGCACCTGTATGGGGGCCTGCCCTGAGCGTATCGTTGGGTTCGCCGATTACAACATTGACTCGATCGGGTCAATGGTCAAGGCGATCGAGGTCCCGGAGGATGATGATGAGAACCTGAGGGTCCTTGTTCTTGCCTGTGAAAATGACGCCTACCCGGCCTTTGATATGGTGGGATTACACAGGCTGAGCTATTCGCCCTTGGTGAGAATCATCCCGGTAAGGTGTCTTGGGTCGGTGAACGTGGTCTGGATCAAGGATGCCCTGTCCAAAGGGATTGACGGCATCATGACGATCGGCTGCAAGTTTGGGGATGACTATCAATGTCACTTTATCAAGGGGAGCGAATTGCTTGATATCCGCATGGATAAAATCGGCGAGGCTTTAAAGAGCCTGGCCCTTGAAAAAGAGCGTGTGCAGCAGGTCCAGATTGCCATTGACGAGTACGACAAGATTCCCGGGATCATCGAAGAGTTCATGGAAACGATTCAGGGTGTTGGACCCAACCCATTTAAGGGCTTCTAAAGTTCTTCTGACAGACACAATAAACCCGATAAACTTTGGCGGTAACGGCATTGAGGAGGTATGAAAATGGCAAATAGCTACTGGGTGGAACCTGACGTCAAATTTGTCAGACAGCTCAAGACAATGGGTGGGGATACACTCAAGAAATGCTACCAATGTGCTACGTGTTCGGTGGTATGTCCGATCTCCCCTGAGGAAAGACCATTTCCAAGAAAGGAGATGATTGCGGCCCAGTGGGGGTTAAAGGACAAACTCGTCGGAAACATGGATGTTTGGCTCTGCCATCAGTGTAATGATTGCTCGACTTACTGTCCAAGGGGTGCAAAGCCAGGGGACATACTGAATGCTGTAAGAGGTATGACTATTACGGAATATGCCTGGCCGGGCTGGCTGGGCAAGATTGTGCCAGATGCAAGATTCTGGTGGCTGCTTCTCGCCATACCAATAGCCATTTTTCTTGTACTCTTAGGGGCAACCGGGTATTTGAAGATACCGGAGGGAGAGATTGAGTTTGCCAAGTTCTTTCCAACCCTGCTTGTGGATCTTGTTTTTGTTCCACTGGCTACATTATGGATTCCCTTGACATTCGGAATCGGGATCTCAAGGTTCATGAAGGCCATCCACAATAATGCCGTTGCAGAGGGGAAAGCAAAGCGTAACGACTTAAATATCCCGGATTTTTTGAAAAGCCTGGTCTGTACGATTCCTACCATTTTAAGTCATAGCAAGTTTTCCCAGTGCACGGCGAATAAAGACAGATATCTTGCTCATCTCCTTGTGCTGTTTTCATTTGCCGGGCTTTTTGTCGTTACCAACATCTTCTTTGTGGCCTTGTATATACTGCAACTTCCCGGGCCTTATTCCCAGGCCAATCCAGTGAAGATCTTCGCGAATCTCAATGCTATCGCACTTCTTGTCGGAGTCATACTGATGATTTCAAACCGGCTCAAGGACAGAGGGCCTAATGTGGGCAAGGGGAGCTACTTTGACTGGTCCCTGATCCTTCTGGTTCTTGGCCTGGTTGCCACAGGCGGGCTCTCGGAGTTAACGAGACTGGCCCATTTGCCATCTATTGCTTATCCTATGTACTTTGCTCATTTGGTCTTTGTATTCTGTTTATTTGCCTATTTGCCGTTTTCCAAGCTCGCGCATCTGGTATACAGAACGCTGGCAATGGCCTACTCCCGGTATGCCTTGAGGGAACCGTGTGAATAGACCGACATAAAGGAAATCCTTATTACAGGAAGTCCCTTGAACTCGCATCCAGGCGGGTTCAAGGGACTTTTTTTTGGACAAAAAAAGGGAGATGCCATAAGACATCTCCCTTTTTCGTTTCAGGTCAAACCGCGTTATCGGGTGCTATTGTCCTGTTGCCGCGCCGTGCAGTTTGATCTCGACTTTGTCTGTAAGACCCTCGTAGTATTCACGCAGGATGACAAGGACCTCATCGCGTCCGAAGTGATCCGGAATCTCGCCGCCTTCAGACAGGAGCTTGCGAAGCATGGTCCCGCTGAGGAGCACTCGATCTTCTTTGGCGTGTGGGCAGGTCCTGAGGGATGACATGCCGTCACATTTGTAGCAGTAGAATGTCCAGTCGATCTTAAGAGGCTTGCATAGCAAGGCCTTTCCCTTGCCTTCTGGCTGCGGGATCTTGTCAAAGATCGTCTGTGCCTCAAACATGCCGTAAAAGTCGCCCACACCGGCGTGATCACGACCGATGATCATGCGGGAGACGCCGTAGTTCTGGCGAAAGCATGAGTGGAGCAGGCCTTCTCTTGGCCCTGCATAGCGCATATCCATGGGATATCCGCCCTGCAACACCTTGTCTTCCACAAAGTAGCCCTTCACGAGCGCATCAATACATTTGACGCGGACGTCGGCAGGGATGTCGCCGGGTTTCAGATTGCCGACGAGCGAATGGATGAAGACACCGTCACAAACCTCGACAGCGATCTTGCACAGGTATTCGTGTGATCTGTGCATGGGGTTCCTGAGCTGCATGGCTGCAATTTCGGTCCATCCCCTTTCTTCAAAGATCTTGCGTGATTCAGCGGGCCTCATGTAGATGCCGGCGTATTTGGTGGGAAACTCGCCTTCACCCAGTACCTTGACAGGACCTGCGAGGTTGACGTCTTTCTGGTTCATGACCATCTGGACGCCCGGATGATCCTCTTTGGCAACCTTCCAGAATTCCTCGGCGGTCGGAGTCCCTTCACCCATGAAGACCTTCTCGCACTCCCATTTCTTCTCTGCCTCGGACAGTTCGTATTTTTCGGTGACCTTCATGGTTGCCCTGACCTCTTCGAGCTTTGGGTCATAAAGGGCGATCTCATCACCTTCATTGATACTGCCGGCATCTTCCTTTGAACAAGACAGGGTCACGGGAACAGGCCAGAAGGTTCCGTCGGCCGTAAGGAAGTTTTCGCAAACACCTTTCCAGTCCGCCTTTGTCATAAAGCCGCCAAGTGGACTGAACGCGCCGATTGCCATCATGATCAAGTCGCCGTTTTCACGAGGGGAGATTTCAACCTTTTTCAGCCCTTCGGCTTTTTTCTTTTCTGTTTCTGCTTCTGCTCCTTCAAGCAGGCAGCAGACCAATCCTTTTCCGCCATGAGGTGGAATTAATTTTGACATTTTTTCGCGTCTCCTTTCATAATTAGACATTAGACTTAGATTAACCGTTGACTTTTAGACTATTACAGTCTCACAAAAACCTGTGTGTTCTGGGTATCCAGCTTCTCCTCCTTTCGTATGATTCTTTTGTATTGTCTTAGATTTCCTTTAATATAGCAGGGGTTAAACGGTTTGTTTTGGCAGGGGTTTACCTTGGAACCTCTTAAGCCAAAAAACATTAAAAAACAAGCACTTAAGTATTACAACCATAGCACAAAACAGATTGTTCCTGTTAGTACAATCCCTTGTTTTTGTCAAGGACAAAATTCTTGACTTTTAATCCCTTAGTTGCTGCCCGGCAGTGTGTATATGCCCCTTTTCTTAATGGCCGTGTTGCCCATTTCTTGTCTTGAAATTGGCTTTTTTTTGTGAGACAACCTATATAAAATCGTTACACGATTTTATATAATACGGCTACACCGCTTAAAAAAAGAAATTCCTATACTACGGTTCCAGAGGTCGGACGATGAAATTAGACGAGCAGATCATATCAAAAGCCATTATAGAGCGTTTTACGCAGGAATGGATAGATCATCTAAGCATTGACGTTGCCGTTGTTGGCGGCGGGCCATCCGGGTTAGTGGCAGCCTATTACCTGGCCGGGAAGGAGAAAAAGGTAGCCCTCTTTGAGCGCAAGCTGAGTGTTGGCGGCGGGATGTGGGGCGGCGGCATGATGCTCAATCATATTGTGGTTCAGGATGAGGGCAAGAAGGTCCTTGATGATTTAGGCGTTTCCACGCACCCTTTTCAGACAGGGTACTATACGGCCGATGCCGTGGAGACGACCACGACATTGGCTTCCAAGGCCTGCCAGGCAGGGGTAAAGGTCTTCAACCTCATGAGCGCGGAAGATGTGATAATCCGGCAGGCAGAGGGCTCGGAATCCGCCAGGGTGGTGGGCCTGGTGATTAACTGGACGGCCGTTGAGATGGCCGGGCTCCATGTGGATCCTCTCACCGTGAATTCCCGCTACACCATTGATGCCACCGGTCATGCCACTGAATTGATGCGTATCATAGAGAGAAAATCCGGATCGAGCCTCTTGACCGAAACAGGCAAGGTGGTGGGCGAAAAGTCTCTGTGGGCCGAGGTTGCGGAACATTCGACCCTTGAAAATACCCGCGAGGCCTTTCCGGGAGTATATGTGACAGGCATGGCCGCCAATGCCACGTTCGGTTCTTATCGCATGGGTCCCATCTTCGGGGGGATGCTCCTTTCCGGGAAAAAGGTTGCGGAACTTATTGCTCAGAGATTAGAAGGCAACGGATAGGCGTACTTTGAACGGCCATGAGTCGAGGTTTTGGATAAGGGCAAATCATGAAGAGTGCTGTTTACTTTACAGACCTTAGGGCGAAGCCGAACGAAAATCTTACAGATAAGGTCAAGCGCCTGCTCGAGGCGATAGGCCTTGCGGACAGGGTCAAGGAAAGGGCCCTGGTCGCCGTGAAGCTTCATTTCGGAGAGGCTGGAAACACCGCCTATGTTCGACCTGTTTTTCTCCGCAAGATCGTTGATACTATAAAGGAACTGAGGGGTTGTCCCTTTCTGACAGATGCCAACACCCTGTACGTGGGGAGCAGGAGTGACTCGGTTTCCCATCTGACCACTGCCATTCGCAACGGGTTTACCTACGCGGTGGTGGATGCCCCCCTGGTCATTGCCGATGGGCTTCGCGGCGGCAATGAAACAGCCGTCACGGTGAACTTGAAACGGTTCAAGAGGGTCTACATCGGCTCTGAGATTGTCCGCGCCGATACTATCGTGAGCGTAGCCCACTTTAAGGGCCATGAGCTTTCAGGTTTTGGCGGCACCATAAAGAACCTTGGTATGGGGTGCGCCTCTCGAAAGGGAAAACTTGCCCAGCATTCTACTGTTTCCCCTGGAGTGAGCAGGAAGAAGTGTGAGGGCTGCGGAGAGTGTGTGAGCTACTGTGCCCAGGAGGCGATTTCCCTGATTGACGAAAAGGCGGAAATTGACCCCAAAAAGTGTGTTGGGTGTGGGGAGTGCATTATTATCTGTCCGAATCAAGCTATCCAGATCAAGTGGGGCCAGGATATTCCTGCCTTTTTGGAGAGCATGGTGGAATATACTGCCGGGGTGTTGAAAGGAAAAAGAGATTCAGCTACATTCCTCAACTTCATAACACAGGTGTCGCCTGCCTGCGACTGTTATTCCCATAACGATGCCCCAATTGTAGCCGACATCGGTATCGTGGCCTCAACCGATCCGGTTGCCATCGACCAGGCCTCTGCCGATTTGGTCAATAACGCAGAGGGGCTGAAAGATTCTTGCCTTACGAAAAACTTCAGACCCGGGGAGGATAAGTTCCGGGCACTCTATCCAAAGGTTGACTGGGAGATCCAGTTGGAATACGCCGAAGCAATCGGATTGGGAACCAGGGACTATGAGCTTGTCAATATTTAGTCGTTTTCCAGGTTAATAACTTCTCCTGCCGTGTGCTGGCAGGCGACGCTCAATCGCGTGTGATTATGAGACACGCTTTCTCCTACCACGGATAGCGCCTTTTGAGGGTCGTTATTGGTCTCGCTGATGTGGGCCAGAACGACGTGCCTGAGTGCGCTGTGTGAAATCTCGCCTAAAAGATCGCGGGACGCCTCATTTGAAAGGTGCCCGTGACGGCTTCGAATACGCTGTTTGACTTCCCAGGGATAGGGGCCTTCTTCCAGCATCTTAATATCGTGATTTGTTTCTATCACTACCATGGCGCATCCCGTGAGGTGGTGGCATACCAGCTGTGTCGCGGCACCCAGATCAGTAGCAATGCCTATCTTTGCGGCGCCGTCTTGAATCGTAAAGCCTACGGGCTCCGCAGCATCGTGTGAGACGGCAAAGGGATGTATTGAGATGCTGCCTATGCGGAAGGCGCTTCCTTGGTGAAATGTTATAGTTTCATGAAGGGGGCCAAGCTGGTCTCTTGCTGCCGCAAGCGTTGGTTCGTTGATGTAAACCGGAAGTCGAAAACGGCGCGACAACACGCCCACGCTTTGAATGTGATCCGTATGTTCATGGGATACTACGATAGCATCGAGGGAATCCGGATTTATGTCTCTTGACTCCAAGCGCCGCTCGATCTCAATGCCCGACAGGCCGGCGTCAAGTAAAACAGCCGTCTTATCGTTTGAAACATAGATGGCGTTTCCCTTGCTACCGCTGGCTAATATGCAGATGTTAGTCATTAGTCATTTGTCACTGGTCATTGGTTTGGCCGGCAGATGCGTCGGGACTTAGCTCCCCACACCAGCGCATTTGGAATACGGGAATAATGGCATGGTGGAATGATGGCCAATTCTTGTTTTTCATGGCACCAGTAACCAATGACCAGTGACCAATGACTAAGTTCCCGTATGCCCGAAGCCGCCCTCGTTCCGTTCCGTTTCTTCAAGGGCATCCACAACTTGCAATTCCGCTTGATATACCTTCTGAATAATCATCTGGGCGACCCTGTCGCCAC